>NZ_CP046121.1:1266345-1582932 GCF_009707485.1 Nostocoides sp. HKS02
TCGACCGCCACGCCCGCCACGGGCTCGCGGCGCAGCTTGCCGCCCGGGCGGTCGGCGGCGTCGACCACGGTGACGACTGCGTCGGGCATGGCGCGCACGGCCTCCCACGCCGCGGCGAGGCCGGCGATGCCACCGCCGACGACGACGATGCGTGACCCGGTCATGGGCCCACCCTTTCAAGATCGTGACGGTTTCGTCACCACCGGGGTGGAACGAGCAGGTCCGGAGCGCAGTCGAACTCGTGTTCCGGATCCACCGCCTCGACACGACCGACCAGGGGGTCGCCATGTTCCGTGATCGTCATCGCACCACTCTCCCGGCTATCGGCATCGGCGTCGTCGCCGCGTTCGCGCTCGCCGCGTGTAGCGCCGGCAGTAGCGGCTCCAGCTCGGCGAGCAGCGCCATCGCCCCTGCCGGCGGCGTGCAGGACTCCCGCGGCCAGTCCGTGGGCGGCACCGCCATCGGCGCCCCCGCACCGAACGGCAAGTCCCCCAGCACGGGCACCGGTGTCGACCCCGCCGCCCTGCAGGCTGGCCAGGACGCGCTCGCCCGCCGCGCGACGATTGCCCTGCAGGTCAAGAACATCGGCCAGGCAGTCGCCCGGGTCCGCGCCACCTCGGCAGCAGCCGACGGCATCATCCTCGACGAGAACATCGGCACCGCCGACGGACCCGTCCCCCTCGCAGACTCCTCCAAGGTGAGCGCGACGACCTATGCCGAGATCACGATCTCCGTGCCGTCCGACCAGCTCGACGCAGTCATCGCCGATCTCGGGTCGGTCGGCACCGTCATCCGCTCCACGAGCTCCAGCGAGAACGTCGGGTCCCAGATCGTCGACACCCAGTCCCGGCTCGACACGATGCGGGTCAGCGTCGAGCGGGTGCGCGGGTTCCTCAGGAGCGCCAAGGACCTCACCCAGATCGTGACCCTCGAGGCCGAGCTGACCCGGCGCGAGTCCGACCTCGAGGCGCTCGAGGCGCAGCTGGCCTCCCTCAAGGGCAGCGTGGCCCGCTCCCCGGTGCAGGTCAGCCTGACCACCGTGGCCGCGGTCATCGCCCCGCCCGCCACCGCCACCGGGTTCCTCGCGGGACTCAAGGGCGGCTGGAAGGCGTTCACGGCCTCGGTGAGCGTGGTGCTGACCGTGCTCGGCGCCGTGCTGCCGTTCGCCGTGGTGGCAGCACTGCTGGGCCTGCCGGTCTGGTGGTACGTCCGTCGGCGCCGGCTCGGTGCTGCGCCCCCCGTGGTCAGCGCTGGCTGACCTCGTGCACCAGCTCCACGACTCGGGTCAGGACATCGGGGTCGGTGTCGGGGAGCACGCCGTGGCCCAGGTTGAAGATGTGCCCGGGAGCCGCCTTGCCCTCCTCGACGATGTCGCGCACCTTGGCCTCCAGCGCCTCCCACGGCGCGAAGAGGAGCGCAGGATCGAGGTTGCCCTGCACGGCATACGAACCGTCCAGGCGGGCGAGCGCATCGGTGAGCGATACGCGGTAGTCGACCCCGACGACGTCGGCGCCAGCGGCGCCCATGGCCGCAAGCAGCTCACCGGTGCCGACCCCGAAGTGGATCCTGGGTATGCCGCGCGCAGCCACCATCGCGAGCGCGGCGGCCGAGTGCGGTTGCACGAACCGCTCGTAGTCGGCCCGCGGCAGGGCACCCACCCAGGAGTCGAACAGCTGCACCGCTGAAGCCCCGGCGGCGGCCTGCACGTCGAGGAACGCACCGGAGATCTGGGCAAGTCGCGCGCAGAGGTCGTGCCACAGCTGGGGGTCGCCGTACATCAGGGCCTTGGTGTGCTCGTGGTTCTTGCTGGGGCCGCCCTCCACGAGGTAGCTCGCCAAGGTGAACGGCGCCCCCGCGAACCCGATGAGGGGCGTCGCGCCGAGCTCGGCGACCAGCAGCCGCACTGCCTCGGTGATGAACGGCACGTGCTCGGGAGTCAACGCCGGCAGCCGGTCGAGGTCGGCCCGGCTGCGGATCGGCTTGGCCACGACGGGCCCGACCCCGGCGACGATGTCGAGGTCCACGCCGACCGCGGCCAGAGGCACCACGATGTCGGAGAAGAAGATGGCGGCGTCGACCCCGTGCCGGCGCACCGGCTGCAGCGTGATCTCGGTGACGAGGTCGGGTCGGCGGCACGAGTCGAGCATGCCGATGCCCTCGCGCACGGCGCGGTACTCCGGCAGCGACCGCCCGGCCTGGCGCATGAACCACACCGGAGTGTGCGGGACGGGCTGCTGGGTGGCAGCCCGGACGAGCGCGGAGTCCTGCGGGGTGGCGCGTTCGGAGGTCACCGCAGGAGTCTAGGTGGCGTCTCCGCGCCCAGCCGTCAGGGCCGCGCGAGGGCGAGCACGACGACCCCGGCGACGCTGATCCCCACGCCGACGCCCTGCACGGGACGCAGCCGCTCCTGGAGCAGGACGCGCGCGAGCAGCACGGTGACGACCGGGTACAGCGAACCGAGCACGCTCGCGATGCTCACCACGCCGTGCGAGCTCGCATAGGCGAACAGGCCGTTCGCGACGAGGTCACCGGCGCCGATCAGGCCGAGTGCCGGCAGGTCTGCGGCGCGCACCCCACCTGCCCGGCGCAGGACGACCCCCGCGACCAGGAAGAGGCTGACCGAGGTGGCGCGCATCCCCCAGAGGGTGTGCAGGAGGGAGACCCGCGCGCCGCGGTCGAGGCAGAAGAGCGCCAGTCCGAACCCGACCGCCGCCACGCAGGCCAGGGCGAGCGGGCGGGGCGAGACCCCACCACTCAGCTCCGGTCCGGAGGCCAGGGCGACGCCGACGATCGCGACAACCATGCCGACCCACGCGAGGACTGGCGGCTGGTCGCCGGTGAGGATGCCGAGCAGGACCGGCACCACCACGCCGAGCGAGGCAACCGGCGCGACCACGCCCATCGTCCCGGTCGACAGGGCGGCATAGAAGCAGACCAACGCGCCCGACCCCGCCACGCCGGCCGCGACCGCCCACACCATCCATCCGGTCGGGCCGCCGAAGCCCGTCACGCTGAGCACGACCGTCAACAGGACCAGGGCCATGCCCTGCGACCAGGCGACGACTGCCGCGGCCGGCATGGTCCGTGCCCGCAAGCCGGCGAAGAAGTCCGAGGTGCCCCAACACGCGCTCGAGGCGAGGGCGAGCAGCGAGAGCATGCCCGCACGCTACCTGTCGCGCCGCGACACTCCGACACCCCGCGAGGCGCGCATTGCCCGTGGGAGGTGCCCCTCGCGGCATACGCTCTGATGGTGGGCAGCCGAACGGTCCCTGGAGACCACTCCCCCGAGTTCACGCAGGCGCTGAGCGACCTGCGCGCAGCGCGGTTGCGCCCGGAGATCCGTCTCACCGAGGTGCCTGCTCCGCAACGCATCGCGCCGTATGCCGTGGCGCTCACCGCCGAGGTCGTCGGCGCGCACGCCGACGAGGACGAGCTCGCGTCCGGCCGGTTCGTCCTCCTGCACGACCCGTCGGTGCCCGACCCGTGGGACGGAGCGTGGCGCGCGGTGACGTTCGCTCGCGCCGAGCTCGAGCCCGAGCTGGCCAACGACCCGATGCTCGGTGCGGTGGGCTGGTCGTGGCTGACGGACGCCCTGGAGTCCCACCACCTCGGCTTCACCGCCGAGGCCGGCACCGTCACCCGGGTCGTCTCCGAGAGCTTCGCGGGCCTGGCCGACCGACCCGCCAGCGTCGAGATGGAGGTGCGCGCGTCGTGGACTCCCGTCAGCGGAAACGTCGGGGCCCACCTCATCGCCTGGTCCGAGCTGCTGTGCACCATCGCGGGGCTCCCCCCGCTGCCCGAAGGCGTCATCGCGCTGCCCGGCCCGCGCCGCTGAAACGGCTGGCCCGATAGGTTGGCTGGGTGACCGAGACCGACACCGCAGCCGCCGACGGGGATGGCGCCCAGACCGCGGCCGAGCTCTCCGTCGAGCCGGTCCTGCCCCTCACGCCGCTCGACATGCCCGCCGAGGGTGTCCCACCGGTGGTCGACAGCGAACGCGGGCTCGACGCCGCCGCGCGCGCCATCGCCGCAGGTGAGGGCCCTGTCGCGCTCGACGCAGAGCGTGCGAGTGGCTACCGCTACGGCCAGCGGGCGTACCTCGTGCAGGTGCGCCGCGAGGGCTCGGGCACGTGGCTCATCGACCCCATCGCCTGCCCGGACCTCACCCCGCTCAACGACGCGATCGGCAACGCCGAGTGGATCCTGCACGCGGCGACCCAGGACCTGCCGTGCCTGGCCGAGGTGGGCCTGACCCCGCGCCAGCTTGTTCGACACCGAGCTCGCCGGGCGGCTGCTCGGGCTGCCGCGAGTCGGTCTGGCGGCGGTCGTCGAGCACTACCTCCAGCTCACGCTGGCCAAGGAGCATTCGGCGGTCGACTGGTCCACCCGTCCGTTGCCGGAACCGTGGCTGCGGTACGCCGCTCTCGACGTCGAGGTGCTCATCGACCTGCGCAACCTCATGGGCGTCGACCTGGCCATGCAGGACAAGGCCGAGTGGGCGCGTCAGGAGTTCGAGGCGCTCCTGACCTTCACCGGACCGCCGGTCAAGATCGACCCCTGGCGACGCACCAGCGGCATGCACCGGGTGCGCCAGCGGCGTGCCGCGGCGGTCGTCCGCGAGCTGTGGGAGACCCGCGACCTCATCGCCCAGGACCGCGACACCTCACCCGGCCGGGTCCTGCCCGACGCGGTCCTGATCGAGATCGCGATGGCCGCACCCACCTCGGCCGCCCAGCTGCCCGACGGTCACCGGTCGGTCCGGCGCTACCAGCGGCAGTGGCTCGAGGCCGTGCGGCGGGCTCGCGAGCTGCCCGACTCCGAGCTGCCCCCGATGACCCTGCGATCCGACGGGCCCCCGCCGCAGCGAGCCTGGCCCGAGCGTGATCCGCTGGCCGCGGCCCGCCTCGCCGCGACTCGCACCGCCCTGACGGCCTTCGCCCACGAGCGAGCGGTCCCCGTCGAGAACGTCCTATCCCCCGATCCGCTGAGACGCGTCATCTGGTCACCGCCCCAGCCCCCGACCGCCGAGGCCTTCACCCAGGCCCTGGCCGAGCTCGGGGCGCGGCCTTGGCAGACGCAGATCGTCGCGCCGATGATCGAGGCGGCGTTCCGAGAACACCCCGACGCCTGACGCCTGCGGCGTGACGGCTCTCACGCGCGACCACGGGTGACCCGGTTGTTACCGAGAAGTAGCATCGGTCCGTACGCACCGGCATACCCGGTGTCACCCCAAGCACCACGTCAAGGGAGGCCCTCCGTGCCCCGCACTCTGCGTGAGGTCGTGTTCGTCGACGGTGTTCGCACGCCGTTCGGCAAGGCCGGGGAGAAGGGCATGTACGCCCAGACCCGCGCCGACGACCTCGTCATCAAATGCATCCGTGAGCTGATGCGCCGTCACCCCGAGCTGCCCCCGGAGCGCGTCGAGGAGGTCGCCATCGCCGCGACCACCCAGATCGGCGACCAGGGCCTGACGCTCGGCCGCATGGCTGCCCTCCTGTCCGGCCTGCCGAAGACGACCCCCGGATACTCCATCGACCGCATGTGCGCGGGTGCGATGACTGCCGTGACCACCACCGCCTCGTCGATCGCCTTCGGGTCCATCGACGTGGCGATTGCCGGGGGCGTCGAGCACATGGGCCGCCACCCCATGGGTGAGGGCGTCGACCCCAACCCGCGGATCGTCGCCGAGAAGCTCGTCGACCCCTCCGCCCTGGTCATGGGCTCGACCGCGGAGAACCTCCACGACCGCTACCCGACGCTCACCAAGGCGCGCAGCGACGCGTATGCCGTGGGCTCGCAGGACAAGCTCGCGAAGGCCTATGCGAACAACCAGATCCAGCCCGACCTCGTGCCGGTGGCGACTCGCCACCAGGAGCAGGGGTTCGGCCTGGCCACCCAGGACGAGCCACCCCGCCCGGGCACGACCCTGGCGGACCTGGGCGCGCTGAAGACTCCCTTCCGCCCGCACGGCAACGTCAGCGCCGGCAACTCGGCAGGCCTCAACGACGGGGCGACCGCCTGCATCCTCGCCTCGGCGGAGGCCGCCGCCGAGCTCGGGCTGCCGGTGCGCATGCGCCTGGTCGACTTCGCGTTCGTCGGGGTCGAGCCAGAGGTCATGGGCATCGGCCCGGTGCCCGCGGCGGAGAAGGCGCTCGCCAAGGCCGGTCTGTCCATCGACGACATCGGCCTGTTCGAGCTCAACGAGGCGTTCGCGGTGCAGGTCCTCGCGTTCCTCGAGCACTTCGGCATCGCGGACGACGATCCGCGCGTCAACCAGTACGGGGGCGCCATCGCCACCGGACACCCCCTCGCCTCCTCCGGCGTGCGCCTGATGACGCAGCTGGCCCGGCAGTTCGAGGAGCACCCCGAGGTCCGCTACGGCATGACCGCCATGTGCATCGGCATCGGCATGGGCGGCGCCGTCATCTGGGAGAACCCCCACCACCCTGACTTCGGGGCTGACAACGACTTCGGGGCTGACAACGGCACGGAGGTTTCGGCATGAGCGAGCAGACCACCCCCACGTTCGAGGAGGTCGTGACCCATACGCCGGTGCGCGACGTCACGCTGCCTGGTGACGCTGGTGTCCTGGCGCTGATCACGCTCGACAACGGGTTTGACCACACCAAGCCGAACACCTTCGGGCCGCAGACCATCGCGGGCCTCACCACCGTCGTCGAGGGCCTGCGGGCGCGTGCCGAGGCTGGCGAGATCCAGGCCGTGGGCATCACCGGCAAGCCGTTCATCTTCGCGGTGGGCGCTGACCTCAAGGCCGTGGCCCAGGCGAGCGACCGGGCCACGGCGCTCGAGGTCGCGCGCGCCGGCCACACGGCCTTCGGGGCGATCATGGACCTCCCGGTCCCGACCTTCGCGTTCGTCAACGGTGCGGCCATGGGCGGCGGGGTCGAGATCGCGCTCTCGACGGACTACCGCTCGATCTCGGCGGGTGTGCCAGCGCTGGCCCTGCCCGAGACCTTCCTCGGCCTCGTCCCCGGCTGGGGCGGCTGCTACCTGCTGCCCAACCTCATCGGACCCGCGAACGCGCTCAAGGTGATCATCGACAACCCGATGAACATGAACCGGATGCTCAAGGGACCCCAGGCCTTCGAGCTCGGCATCGCCGACGTGATGTTCGAGCCGGCCGACTTCCTCGAGGAGTCGCTGCTGTGGGCGGCACGCGTCCTCACGGGCGAGGCCAGCGTCCAGCGGCCCGAGGTCTCACGCGAGGAGGCCGACTGGGAGGGCCCGCTGAAGGCTGCCAAGGCCCTCGTCGACCTGAAGACGGGCGGCAAGGCCCCCGGGCCGTACCGCGCGCTCGACCTGGTGCGCGGAGCTCGGACCGCCACCCGTGACGAGGCGTTCCGCGCCGAGGACGAGGCGCTGGCCGACCTCGTCATGGGCGACGAGCTCCGCGCCGGGCTGTACTCGTTCGACCTCGTCCAGCGCCGCGCCAAGCGGCCCGCCGGAGCCCCCGACAAGTCCCTGGCCCGCAAGGTCACCAAGGTCGGGATCGTGGGCGCCGGGCTCATGGCCAGCCAGCTCGCGCTGCTTGTTCGCCCAGCGCCTCGAGGTTCCCGTCGTCATGACCGACCTCGACGAGGACCGGGTCGCCAAGGGCGTGGGCTACGTCCACGGCGAGGTCGACAAGCTGCTCGCCAAGAAGCGGATCAGCCCGGACAAGGCCAACCGCCTCAAGGGCCTGCTGACCGGGGCGACGTCGAAGGACGGCTTCGCGGATGCGGACTTCGTCATCGAAGCCGTCTTCGAGGAGATGTCGGTCAAGAAGCAGGTGTGGGCGGAGGTCGAGGCCATCGTGTCGCCCGAGTGCGTGCTCGCGACCAACACCTCGTCGCTGTCGATCACGCAGATGGCGGCGGACCTGGCGCACCCCGAGCGGGTCGTCGGCTTCCACTTCTTCAACCCGGTCGCCGTGATGCCGCTGCTCGAGATCATCAAGGGCGAGCAGACCGACGACGCCACCCTCGCCACCGCGTTCGCCACGGGCAAGTCCCTGAAGAAGACCACGATCCTCGTCAAGGACAGCCCTTCGTTCATCGTCAACCGCCTCCTGGGCCGCTTCATGGGCGAGGTCGCCCGGGTCGTCGACGAGGGAACCCCGATCGAGGTGGCTGACAAGGCATTCGCGGGCCTGGCGCCCATGCCGCCGTTCGTCCTGCTCGGCCTCGTGGGGCCCGCCATCGCGCTGCACAACAACGAGACCCTCGCCAAGGCGTTCCCCGACCGCTTCTACGTCTCGGAGAACCTCCGCAAGGTTGTCGAGGCCAAGAAGCCGGCCATCTACATCTGGCCCGAGGGCAAGCCCGTCGTCGACCCCGAGGTCGAGGCGCTGTTCGACAAGCCGGCGGACCCCGTGGTGCTGACCACCGACGAGGTTCGCGAGCGCGTCCTCGGCGTGCTGGCCGACGAGTCGCGCCGGATGCTCGACGAAGGCGTGGTCCAGGCCCCGATGGACCTCGACCTCGCCATGATCACGGGCGCCGGGTTCCAGTTCTGGAACGGCGGTCTCACGCCGCTGCTCGACCGCGAAGGCGTGAGCGAGAGGGTGACCGGCCACCGCTTCCTGCCGCCTGGAGTCGCCAGCGTGCCCGCCTGACGCCCCCCGCTCCCCCACCACTCCCCCGACTTATTGCCCTCAATCCACCGTTTGCCGGCCCTGAACCGGCGAATCTGGTGGATTCAGGGCAATAAGTCGCGGGGGAGGTCGGGGTCAGTGCAGCCGGGTCGCCAGGGAGGTCGCCACGGCGTCGGCCGTGAGCCCCAGCTCGTCGAGTACCTGACCGCGCGAGGCGTGGTCGAGGAACCGCTTGGGTATGCCGTGCAGGTGCACCGGGATCTGCACGCTCGCCTCACGCAGGGCGAGGGTCACCGCCGCACCGACGCCACCGCTCACGAGGTTGTCCTCGACCACGGCAACAGCTCGTGCTGAACGGGCCAGGTCGACGAGGTCGTCACTGACTGGCAGCACCCAGCGCGGATCGACGGCACACACCGAATGCCCTTGTGCCTCGAGCTTTTCGGCGACTTCGACAGCCATCGACGCAAACGCGCCGACGCCGACCAGCAGCAGATCGCAGGACTCGGCAGCAGCCTCGTGGAGCACGTCGACCGAGCCGTGTCGACGCACCGCCGGAACCGCCGGCCCGACGTCGCCCTTGGGGAAACGGACGACCGTGGGGGCGTCGGCCACGTCGAGCGCCTCACGCAGCTGCGCCTTGACCTGGTCACCGTCACGGGGCGCCGCGAGGCGCAGCCCGGGCACCACCGAGGCCAGCGTCATGTCCCACATGCCGTTGTGGGACGGCCCGTCGCTGCCGGTCACCCCGGCCCGGTCGAGGACGAAAGTCACGCCGGCCTTGTGGAGGGCGGCATCCATGAGCAGCTGGTCGAATGCGCGGTTGAGGAAAGTCGCATACACCGCGACGACCGGGTGCAGCCCTGCGAACGCGAGGCCACTGGCCATGGTGACGGCGTGCTGCTCGGCGATGCCCACGTCGAACACGCGCTCGGGGTAGGCCGCGGCGAAGCCGTCGAGCCCGACGGGGATGAGCATCGCCGCCGTCAACGCGACGACGTCCTCGCGCTCGGCGCCGATGGCGACCATCTCGTCGTTGAACTCGTCGGTCCAGATCCGGCCGCTGACCTCGAACGGCAGCCCGGTCTCCGGGTTGAACTTGCCGATGGCGTGCCACTGGTCGCCCTCGTCACGGCGGGCCGGATCGTAACCACGCCCCTTCTCCGTGATGACGTGGACGAGTACGGGACCACCAAAGGCCTTGGCACGGCGCAGCGCGGACTCCACCGCTGCCTCGTCGTGGCCGTCGACCGGGCCGAGGTACTTCAGGCCGAGGTCCTCGAACATCCCCTGGGGCGCGACGATGTCCTTGAGCCCCTTCTTCATGCCGTGGAGCGTCTCGTACATCGCGCCGCCGACGACGGGCGTCCGGGACAGGGTGTTCTTGCCCCAGTCGAGGAAGCGCTCGTAGCCACGCGTGGTGCGCAACGTGGCCAGGTGGTCGGCGAGACCGCCGATGGTCGGGGCGTAGGACCGCTCGTTGTCGTTGACGACGATGGTCAGCGCGAGGTCCTTGTCGGCAGCGATGTTGTTGATGGCCTCCCAGGCCATGCCGCCGGTGAGGGCCCCGTCGCCGATCACGGCCACGGTGTGGCGGCCGCGTTCACCGCGAAGCCGCCGGGCTTTGGCGATGCCATCGGCCCAGGACAACGAGGTCGAGGCGTGGGAGTTCTCGACGACGTCGTGCTCGGACTCGGCCCGGCTCGGATACCCCGAGAGGCCGCCCTGCTTCTTGAGCTTGCTGAAGTCATGGCGACCGGTGAGGAGCTTGTGCACGTACGACTGGTGGCCGGTGTCGAAGACGATGGTGTCGCGAGGGCTGTCGAAGACCCGGTGCAGCGCGATGGTCAGCTCGACCACGCCGAGGTTCGGCCCGAGGTGGCCGCCGGTCTTGCTCACCGACTCGACGAGGAAGTCGCGGATCTCCCGGGCCAGCGCCGGGATCTGGGCAGGCGTGAGCGCCTTGAGGTCGGCGGGGCCCTTGATCGTCTCGAGCACTCCCACGCGGAGCCGTCCTTTCAGCTGGTGTCTGCCAGACAACCGCCTGAGTCTATGCGCTGTGGCTGACCTGGACCCCGTCCGGCACTCCCGAGAGGGTCACCTCACCAGCAGCGTCGACCTGCACCCTGACCTCGGCTCCGGCGACCCGCAGGCCGCTCACGCTCAGGGCACCGAACGGCGCGGGCCGGATCGGGCGCACCTCGAGGAGCCCGCGGGGCAGGTCGGCGCGCAACCCCAGGGCGACCGCCAACAACGCCCCCGCGGACGCCGCCGACCACGCCTGGGGCCGACACGCCGCGGGATAGGGCGCAGGCCGACCCATCATGGGCTGTCCCGAGTACAGCTCGGGCCAGCGGTAGTCGAAGGCGTCGCCCGCAGCGACCAGGGCGCGAAGGATCCGGGAGGCGGGGTCGGCGAGCCCCTCGCGGGCCAGCCCCAGCGCCGCGATCGCCGTGTCATGGGTCCACACCGACCCCGTGTGGTAGCCGATCGGGTTGAAGCCCCCGTTGCCGCTGCCGAACGTGCGGACGCCGAAGGCGTCGAGCAGCTCCGGCCCGGTCAGCTGCGCCGCGACGGACTCGGCCTGAGCGGCGTCGAGCACCCCCGTGCCGAGGACGTGACCCATGTTGGAGCCCAGTCCGTCGACGGGCGCGCCGTGACCGTCCAGCGCCATGGCGAGGTAGCGCCCTGCATCACCCTCGACCCAGTACGCGGCGTGGATCCGCTCGCGCAGCCCGCTGCCAGTCAGGCGTGCGGCCTCACCCCCCGGCTCACCCAGGGCGTCGAGCAGGTCCGCCGCGCCGGTGAGCGCCTCCACGGCATACGCCTGCGCTTCGATGAGCGCGATGGGAGCCTCGGCCACCCGGCCGTCCCGGAACCGCATGGAGTCGACCGAGTCCTTCCAGCCCTGGTTGGCCAGGCCGTGGCCGGTCGTGTCGAGGTACTTGAGCAGGCCGTCGGCGTCTGGCTGCCCGGGCCCGGTGATCCAGCCCAGGGCGGCGCGCAGGTGCGGCAGCAGCGAGCGCACCTGGTCCTGCGCCAACCCCCACCGCCAGGCATCCACGAGCAGGCAGACCCACAGCGCCGTCGCGTCGACCGTGCCGTAGTAGAGCGGCGGGAGCTCGAGGTGCTCACCAGGGCTGCCGTATGCCGTGCGCCGCACCTCGTGGGGAATCTTGCCGGGCTGCTCGGCCCGGTCGGGGTCGTCCCGGGTGCCCTGGCGGCGCGCGAGGGCACGAAGCGTGCCCGCGGCGAGCTCGGTGCCGAACGGCAGCATCATCCGGGCCGTCCAGATCGAGTCACGACCGAAGAGGGTGAGGTACCAAGGGGATCCCGCTGCGGCGAAGACGTCCGAAGGGTCGAGCGGATCGCGCAGCAACAGCTGGCGGAGGTCGTCGAGGGAGTGGGAGACCAGCGGCGCGAGCCGGGGTCATCGGCCGTGACGTCCACGGCTTGCCACGAGACGGCGTCGGCGCCGGGGTCGGCGTCGAAGCGCGAGACCTCACGGCGGGTGGCAGTGACCCTGAGGCGCCAGCTCACGCTCGCGCCGGGAGCCACGACGACGCTACGGGTGGCGACCGCGTGGTCCGTGGAGGTCGTGATCGCGTCGGCGGGCGGCTCGAAGCCGACCTCGACGTCGTGTCGGAGGGTGACCAGGTGGACCACGTCGCCGACGCGGGTTGGCGTGAGGACATCGCCGCGCACCCGCCCCGACTTCACCCAGGCGATCGGCGCACCGTCGGCACCGAGCTCGACCTCGAGGGTGGCCCGGACCTCGTCGGACGCCCGGGACGTCACGGTGATGTTCTCGACCATCGTCGCGTCGCCGAGCGTCCTGGTGCGGTGCACCTCGACGGTGGGATCCGAGCCGGAGTTGCCCAGGCCTCGGGCCGCCCCGAAGAACTCGGCCCGCTCGCCCCGAGCAGATGACGCGACGGGGCTCGCCGGCTCGCCACCGACCCGGAGCACCAGACGGTCGAGCACCCTGGCATCGTCGAGGAAGACGCCCTGAGCGGTGCCGGGCTCGATGTCGCCTTGGGGCGAGGAGAGCTGGGTGGCATTGCCGTGGACGGTGATCGCCAGGTCGTGCAGCCACGGCTGACGCAACACGCCCTCCTGACGCTCGCTGGTGCGGGGTTCCTCGGCAGTCACGTCAGGGCCCTTCGTCGAGTTGGTCACCGGCGGCTCCCATCGTCTCGTGAGCGTGGTCGGCCCGCGTGCACACCAACAGCATTCCGGCCTCTGACGGCCGGCACGCGCCGAGGTCGGCGAGCACCTGAGCCAGTCTGCACTGGTCAGGTGCTCGCCGAGGTCGTCCTAGGCCTGGCGGTGGCCAGTCCCACGAGGTCGGGACCGCCGTGGCGGGACGCCTACCGCTCACCCCATGACAGGCACCCGCCCAGCGGCGGCCGTGATCCGGATGCCGAGGAAGAGGCACAAGGCGGCCAGCATCACCAGCATCCAGGGGTCTCCCCCGTCATGGCCAAGGCGCTCGCCTGGGCGGCACCCTGAGCAACAGCGCTTGCTGCGGCCAGGGCAGGCACCGCCGAGGCGGCCTGCCCAGTGGTCTGCCCGTCACCTGCGGTATCCGCCGCCGACGAGCTGGCGCTACCGACCGAAGCACCGTCAGTGCTCGACGAGCCAGTACCGGCAGGACCGGGAGGTGTGCTCGTGCTGTTTCCCGCCACGGCGATCGCGTTGCCACCTACGGTGACCGGCGCGCTCGCCGGCCCAGTGACCTGGTTGCCACCACCCGCCGAACCCGAACCCGAAGTCGTCGACCCCGACGAGCTCGCCGGAGCAGCCGCCGCCGACGAGCCCGAAGAGCCCGCCGAGGAACCAGTGCTCGACGAGTCACCCAGCACAGCCACCGAGTTGCCCGTCACCGTGGACGGCGGTGCGGTGGGTGAGGTGACCTGGTTGCCACCACCCGCCGAACCCGAACCCGAAGTCGTCGACCCCGACGAGCTCGCCGGAGCAGCCGGCGAGGAGCCCGAAGGGGCCGATCCAGCCGAGGGACCGCTGCTCGACGAGTCACCCAGCACGGCCACCGAGTTGCCCGTCACCGTGGACGGCGGTGCGGTGGGTGAGGTGACCTGGTTGCCACCACCCGCCGAACCCGAACCCGAAGTCGTCGACCCGGGCGAGCTCGGCGGAGCAGTCGCCGCTGAAGAGCCCGAAGGGGCCGATCCAGTCGATGAACCAGTGCTCGACGAGTTGCCGAGCACAGCCACCGAGTTGCCCGTCACCGTGGACGGCGGTGCGGTGGGTGAGGTGACCTGGTTGCCACCACCCGCCGAACCCGAACCCGAAGTCGTCGACCCGGGCGAGCTCGCCGGAGCAGCCGCCGCCGACGAGCCCGAAGAGCCCGCCGAGGAACCACTGCTCGACGCGTTGCCGAGCACAGCCACCGAGTTACCGCCGGCGGTCACCGGCGCCGCTGGCGCGGTGGCGACCTGGTTGCCTCCGAGCGCGCTCTGCGTGCCCGTCGTACCTTCGTCAGCCGACGCGTGCCCTGCGAAGAACAGGATTCCGCCGCCGACCATGAGAGCCACTTCAAGGCCCCTACGCATGTATGCGTGCATGGTTGTTCCCTTCCTGTGATGCGTGGTGTCCGCCTGCTGGCGGCTGTCGCTCATGGCGCAGAGTTCGGCGCCAGAGCTCGCATCAGCCAGGTCGGTGGCCGGGCTCCTGGGCAATCGCGCTGCGTGCGCCCGGGGTGTGCTCGCCACACCGGGCGTATGCCGGGTGAGGCAGGATGTGGGCGCGGTCCGTCAGCGCCAAGTCCGTTGCCGCAGAGCCACTCCCGCCAGCAACCGGAGATGGGGTCGTCATCAGGCCCCACGGCACGCCAAAGCCATCTCCCCCGCCACGGGCCGGGACACCATCGGGCTCGGTCGTCGCCCGAGGCTGCGACGCGGTGGTGGCAGCGGAGGTCGCGCCACCTGCGTGTGGCAGCCCTGGAGCAGTCGTCACCCCGACGGCCTGCGTGGCGCCGGTCTCAGCCGCCTCGACCTGAGTCGCGGCAACCACACCGGGGGCGCCGCCCTCAAGCATGCCGCGAGCCTCGGCCGCGAGGGTTGGGACAGCCGGCAGCTCCACGCCCAGCGGCACGGTGGACAGGGCGGCCAGAGCCGGCAGTGTGGGGGCGGCAGGCAGAGCCGGCAGTGTGGGGACGGCCGGCAAAGCCGATCGTGCGGCGGTGGCGGGGCTGGCGGCCACCGAGGTCACGACGGCGCGAACGGCACCGGTGACCGGCCGCACGGTCTGAACGACCGCAGCGGTGACCCGGTGCTGGGGCCGGCGACCGGCCGGCATACCCATCTTGGGCTGCACCGGGGTCAGACGCTCCCGAGCGGAGTGGGTCGCGGTCGCCCGAAGGGGGCCCTGGACCGGGGCTTCGTCAGCTCGGGCGTCAGCCGCACCGAACAGCACCCAGACAACACACAGGAATCCCGCGCAGAGCGCAAGCCGCAGAAGGCTCAACCGCGAGCCGATCCCTGGCATGTGGATCCCCGAACTCCCCAGCTCAAGGCGCACTTGCTTTCAACTGCTTCGAGTTGAACACGGACACGTGCACACCGCAACCCAGAGCTCGGCAAAGTCGCAGGCCAGAGGCCTGCCGAGCTCTGGGTGGCGGTGGCACGGACCGCCCCGGAGGGCAGCGTCAGCTGGTGACGAGGGAGCGCAGCACGTACTGCAGGATGCCGCCGTTGCGGTAGTAGTCGGCCTCACCGGGGGTGTCGATCCGGACGACGGCCTCGAACTCGACGGGCTCGCCGCCGTCCTTCTGGGCACGCACCGTGACGGTGCGCGGGCTGTCCCCGTCGTTCAGCGCAGTGATGCCCGTGATCGAGAACGTCTCGGTGCCGTCGAGGCCCAGCGAGTCGGCTGACTCGCCGGCGGGGTACTGCAGCGGAATCACGCCCATGCCAATGAGATTCGAGCGGTGGATACGCTCGTAGCTCTCGGCGATGACCGCCTTGACGCCGAGCAGCCGGGTGCCCTTTGCAGCCCAGTCGCGCGACGACCCTGAGCCGTACTCCTTACCTGCGAGGATCACCAACGGCACCCCAGCCGCCTGGTAGGCCGCCGACGCGTCGTAGATGGTCGTCTGCTCGCCATCAGCGACGCCATCGCCCTTCAAGAACAGGCGGGTGAAGCCGCCCTCGACGCCGTCGAGCAGGAGGTTCTTGAGCCGGATGTTGGCGAACGTCCCGCGGATCATGACCTCGTGGTTGCCTCGCCGTGAGCCGTAGGAGTTGAAGTCCTTGCGGTCCACGCCGTGCTCGGCGAGGTACGTGCCGGCGGGGCTGTCGGCCTTGATCGACCCGGCCGGGCTGATGTGGTCGGTCGTGACCGAGTCACCCAGCTTCGCCAGCACCCGCGCGTCGGTGATGTCCGAGACGGGTGTGGTCTCCATGGTCATGCCGTCGAAGTACGGGGGCTTGCGGACGTACGTCGAGTCTGGCGCCCAGTCGAAGGTCTTGCCCTCGGGGGTGGGCAGGGAGCGCCACCGCTCGTCGCCGGCGAACACGTCGGCGTAGTCGCTGGTGAACATCTCCTTGTTGATACTCTCCGCGATGGTCCGCTCGACGTCGGCCGGAGCGGGCCACAGGTCCTTGAGGAAGACGTCGTTGCCGTCGGTGTCCTGACCCAGCGGCTCGGAGTCGAAGTCGAAGTCCATCGTCCCGGCCAGGGCGTACGCAATGACCAGCGGCGGCGACGCGAGGTAGTTCATCTTCACGTCGGGGTTGATGCGTCCCTCGAAGTTGCGGTTGCCGGACAGGACCGAGACGACGGCGAGGTCGTTCTCGTTGATGGCCGCGGAGATCTCGTCCGACAACGGACCGGAGTTGCCGATGCACGTGGTGCAGCCGTAGCCGACCAGGTGGAACCCGAGCTTCTCGAGGTAGGGCCACATGCCGGCCTTCTCGTAGTAGTCGGAGACGACCTTGGAGCCCGGCGCCATCGACGTCTTGACCCACGGGGCCACGGTGAGACCGCGGTCGACCGCGTTCTTGGCCAGCATCGCGGCGGCCATCATGACCGACGGGTTGGACGTGTTGGTGCAGCTGGTGATCGAGGCGATCGACACGATGCCGTGGTCGATCTCGAAGGAGGCGCCCTCGGCGGTCCGCACGGTGACCTTCTTCGACGGACGACCCTCACCGTTGCCTTCGGAGGCCGGCTTGTCGCCGCCGTTGGTGCCGTCGGTGCTCCCCTGCGGCGAGGGGTCGCTCGCCGGGAAGGAGGACGCCACGCCGGCGTCACCCTCGTGGTGGGCGACGTAGGTCGGCAGCACCTTCCGGAAGGAGTCCTTGGCGTCGGTGAGCGCGATCCGGTCCTGCGGCCGCTTGGGCCCGGCGATCGACGGTACGACGGTGGACAGGTCGAGCTCGAGCCGCTCGGAGTAGCGCGCCTCGGGCTGGTCGGGCCCGGCGTGCAGCCACATGCCCTGCTCCTTGGCGTACGCCTCCACGAGCGCGACCGACTCCTCGGAGCGACCGGTGAGGCGCAGGTACTCCAGGGTGACGTCGTCGATCGGGAAGATCGCGCAGGTCGAGCCGAACTCCGGGCTCATGTTGCCGATCGTGGCGCGGTTGGCCAGCGGCACCGCGGAGACGCCCTCGCCGTAGAACTCGACGAACTTGCCCACGACGCCGTGCGCGCGTAGCTGCTCGGTGATGGTCAGCACCACGTCGGTCGCGGTCGCCCCGGCCGGGATCGACCCGGAGAGCTTGAAGCCGACGACGCGCGGGATGAGCATCGAGACGGGCTGGCCGAGCATGGCCGCCTCGGCCTCGATGCCGCCGACGCCCCAGCCGAGCACACCCAGGCCGTTGACCATGGTGGTGTGGGAGTCGGTGCCGACACAGGTGTCGGGGTAGGCCACCCCGTCGCGGACCATGACGGTGCGCGCGAGGTGCTCGATGTTGACCTGGTGGACGATGCCGGTGCCCGGGGGCACGACCTTGAAGTCCTCGAACGCCGTCTGACCCCAACGCAGGAACTGGTAGCGCTCACCGTTGCGCTGGTACTCGATCTCGACGTTGCGCTCGAAGGCGTCGGCGCGGCCGAAGACGTCGATGATGACCGAGTGGTCGATGACCATCTCGGCAGGGCTGAGGGGGTTGATCTTGGCCGGGTCGCCGCCGAGGTCGGCCACGGCCTCGCGCATGGTGGCGAGGTCGACGATGCAGGGCACGCCGGTGAAGTCCTGCATGAGGACGCGGGCCGGGGTGAACTGGATCTCCGTGTCGGGGTCGGCGGTCTCGTCCCAGGCGCCGAGGGCGCGGATGTGGTCAGCGGTGATGTTCGCGCCGTCCTCGGTGCGCAGGAGGTTCTCCAGCAGCACCTTCAAGCTGTACGGGAGGGTCTCACTGCCCTCGACCGCGGCGAGCCGGTAGACCTCGTAGGAGTTGTCACCGACCTTCAGTTCACCGTGGGCGTTGAAGCTGTTCGTGCTGGCCACTGGCTGGCTCCTTCGATGCTCGGGGTCGACTGCGTCGTCGTGCTCGATTTATCTTGACATCAAGATACCACGGTGAGTGAGCCGTGGCTCTGATCCTGCTCCAACGCCGCGCGCAACGAAAGCGGGAGCTCACGTTTGGTGCGCTCCGTGAGCCCTGCCGCGACATACGTGATGGTCAGGACTGCGCACAGCTCGCCGTCCCCCTCACGGTGGATCTCGTGCCGCAGGGTGAACGAGGTCGTACCCACCCGCACCGGCCGGACCAGGATCTCGGCGTGGTCGCCGGCAGCCAGGCTGGCGAGCCACTCGATGTCGGCGTGACGCACGAGGGGCATGGCGTCGGCCGCCTTCGCGTCCTCGATCCCGAACCCTCGCGAGGCGCAGTACGCGAGACGGGCGTCGTCGCACCATGCGAGGTACCACGCGTTGAACACCACCCCCACCTGGTCCACCTCGTAGAAATGGACCTCGACCCGGTGGGTGAATGGCGTGGGCTCTGGGGCGCGTTCGGTCACCCACCGAGCCTAGGTCACCGGTGCGCTCGCCCGAGCTTCCCCCGGCGCGAACAGGGCGATGCACTCGAGGTGGTGCGTCATGGGGAAGGCGTCGAAGGCGCGCAGCTCGCGCAGGTGGTAGCCGTGGTCGCGAAGGTATGCCGTGTCCCGGGCGAGCGCGGCCGGGTCGCAGGCGACGTAGGCGATCGCCCGGGGTGCCAGCTGCGCGAGCTGGTCGACCACTGCTCGACCGGCACCGGTCCGCGGGGGGTCGAGGACGACCACGTCGGCGGTCAGGGGCAGCAACGGGTGACGGCGCAGCTTGCGCGGCCGCTGGGTGCGGCGGGGCGCGGGCCCCGACCGGCTCGCCCGAGGCACGCCGAAGGCGTCGTCCACGCGGCCGCGCACCGCCACGACCGAGGGGTATGCCGCGAGGTTGGCTGCCGCGGACGCGACCGCCTCGGGGTCGGACTCCACGGCAACGACCCGACCACCGTCGCCCACCGCGGTGGCGAGCGCGGTCGCGAAGAGGCCGACACCGGCATACAGGTCGAGGGCGGTCTCACCCGGGTGCGGTGCGAGGAGCTCGAGGACGACGTCGACGAACGTCGCTGCCGCCCCCGGGTGCACCTGCCAGAAGCCCCGCGCGGACACCTCGAAGTCCGCGGAGAACCGTTTCCCGGCAACGCGTTCCACCACGACGGGGATGTCGTCGCCCTGCGCTGGGAGGCCCACCGTGACCGGAGCTCCGATCGAGGGCACGACGACGTCGACCCCCTCGTGCCCCTGCCAGTCGGCACGCAGGACCCCCGTGTCGAGGACCCTCGGGTCGGCGATGAGGCAGGTGTCGATGGGCACGACGGCGTGCGACCGGTGCTCACGCAGGCCCGCTCGGCCCGAGGGGTCCACGGCGAACTCGACCCGGGTGCGCCAGCCCAGGCCGTCGACGTCACCGGGAACGGGTTCGACGACCACGTCGACCTCCATCCCGGCCAGCCGGCTGAACTGCTCACGGACGACCGCGGCCTTGAGGTCGCGCTGGTAGGTCAGGTCCGCGTGCTGCCAGTCGCAGCCGCCACACAGGCCGGGACCGGCATACGGACACGGTGCCGGCACGCGGCGGGGACTCGCGGTGAGGACCTCGACGCAGTCGGCCCGGACGAACCGCTGGCCTCCACGGGCCTCGGTCACCTGGGCGCGGACCTGCTCACCGGGCAGGGCGTGCCGGACGAAGACGACCCGGCCCTCGTGTCGTGCGACGCAGAAGCCGCCGTGGGCCACGGGGCCGACCTCGACCTCGACGAGGTCTCCGACGGCCAGGTCGGCCGTCACCGGGTCGTCACTGGCCAAGGCGGACCGAACCGGCCGTGGGGCCGTCGAAACGCTCCTCCTGGCCCTCGGAGGAGGCCAGCTGCCATGGCACGCTCGCCACCATCACACCCGGGGTGAACAGCAGCCGGCCCTTGAGCCGCAAGGCACTCTGGTTGTGCAGCACCTGCTCGTACCACTTGCCCAGCACGTACTCGGGGATGTAGACGACGACCACGTCACGGGGGTGCCCAGAGCGCAAGGACTTGACGTACTCGACGACGGGGCGGGTGATCTCGCGGTACGGGGAGTCGAGCGCCTTGAGCGGCACGGGGATGTCGCGCCGGTCCCACTCGTCCTGGAGCGCCTTGGTCTCGTCGGGTTCGACGTTGACCGTGATCGCCTCGAGCTTCGACGGCCGGGTGGCGCGGGCGTACGCGAGCGCCCGCAGCGTCGGCTTGTGGATCTTGGAGACCAGCACGATCGCGTGGACCCGACTCGGCAGCATCTGGGCGTCGACATCGTCCTCGCTCACCCGCAGCTCGTCACGGACGCGCTCGTAGTGCTTGTGGATGCGCAGCATGATGAAGAACAGCACCACCATCGCGGCGATGGCGTAGCCGGCTCCGTGGACGAACTTGGTCAGCAGCACGACCACGAGCACGAGCCCCGACATGGTGGCGCCGATGGCGTTGATCACCCGGCTGCGCATCATCCGGGCACGGACCGCGGCGTCACGCTCGAGACGCAGGTGCCGGTTCCAGTGCCGGATCATGCCGGTCTGGCTGAGCGTGAACGACACGAACACGCCGACGATGTAGAGCTGGATCAGCTTGGTGACCTCAGCGTTGTAGAGCACGATGAGGAACCCGGCGGCCCCCGCGAGGATGAGGATGCCGTTGGAGAATGCCAGCCGGTCGCCGCGGGTGTGCAGCTGGCGCGGCAGGTAGCCGTCCTTGGCCAGGATCGAGCCCAGCACCGGGAAGCCGTTGAAGGCCGTGTTGGCCGCCAGGATGAGGATCAGGCCGGCGACGATGGACACGAGGATCACGCCGGGCTGGAACCCATGGAAGACGGCCTTGGCCACCTGGCCCATGATCGTGTCCTGGACGTAGCCGGAGCCGACGGGCTTGCCGTTGCGCAGCAGCTGGGTCGCGGGGTTCTCGGCGTACTTGATGCCGGTCCACTTGGCCAGGGTCAGCATCGACATGAGCATTACGACGGCGATCACGCCCATGAGGAGCAGCGTCGTGGCGGCGTTCTGGCTCTTCGGCTTCTTGAAGGCCGGCACGCCGTTGGAGATGGCCTCCACCCCGGTGAGTGCGGCACAGCCCGAGGAGAAGGCGCGCAGGAGCAGGAAGAGCATCGCGAACTGCCCGAGCGAGCTGAACCCCTTCTCCGGGGCCAGCGTCAGGGAGGCGCTCTCGGCGTGCGGCAGGGTGCCCGAGAGCTCGCGCACCAGCCCGACCAGACCCATACCGATGACGCTGGCCATGAAGAGGTAGACAGGGAACGCGAAGGCCATGCCGGACTCGCGGACCCCACGCAGGTTCATCGCCGTGAGCACGACCACCAAGGCAACGGCCACGACGACCTCGTGGCCACGAAGCACGGGCAGCGCCGCCGCGGCGTTCTGGACGCCCGAGGAGATCGAGACGGCAACGGTGAGGACGTAGTCCACCAGCAGGGCGGCTGCCACCGTGAGGCCCGCCTTGGGGCCCAGGTTGGTATTGGCCACCTCGTAGTCGCCGCCACCGGAGGGGTACGCGTGCACGTTCTGGCGGTAGGACGCGACCACCACGAGCATGACGAACACGACGCACAGCCCGATCTGCCACGAGTGGGTCAGGGCCAGCAGTCCGCCAGCCAGCCCGAGCGTCAGGAAGATCTCGTCAGGGGCGTAGGCCACGGACGACAGGGCGTCGCTGGCAAAGATGGGCAGGGCGAGCTTCTTGGGCAAGAGCGTCTCGCCGAGGCGGTCGCTGCGCATGGCGCGGCCGAGAAGTACGCGCTTGAGGACGCGTCCAGAGGATGGCACGGCCAACACTCTAGGCGGCTGGCGAAGGCACTGCGCGACACCCCGCGCTGGCGTGGGGCCGCCGGTGTACCGTCGGCGTCGTGCATTTCGTCATCATGGGCTGCGGCCGAGTCGGCTCGTCCCTGGCCGTGAGCCTCGAGAGCGGGGGCCACGACGTCGCGGTCATCGACCAGGAGGAGTCGGCCTTCCGCCGACTGGGGTCGGCCTTCGAGGGTCGGCGCGTCACCGGGGTCGGTTTCGACCGGGACACCCTCATCGAGGCTGGCATCGACAAGGCCTACGCGTTCGCCGCGGTCTCGAGCGGCGACAACTCCAACATCCTGGCCGCCCGAGTGGCGCGCGAGACCTTCGGGGTCGAGCACGTCGTGGCGCGCATCTACGACCCCGGCCGGGCCGAGGTCTACCAGCGCCTCGGCATACCCACCGTCGCCACGGTGAAGTGGACCGCCGACCAGATGCTCCGCCGGCTGCTGCCCCAGGGCCACGTCCCCGAGCTCGTCGACCCGTCCGGCAACGTCGTGGTGGCCGAGGTCACCGTGCACCCCGGCTGGGTCGGGCACCGGCTCACCGCCCTGGAGGCCGCCACCGGCGCGCGCACGGCCTACCTGACCCGCCTCGGGTCGGGCATCCTGCCGGGCCCGGACGCCGTCTTCCAGGAGGGCGACCTGCTGCACCTCACCACGCTGGCCACCGAGCTGGCCGGGGTCGAGCGCATCCTCGACGCCCCACCCAGCACGACCGACTCCTGAGGACGAAGGACACACACATGCGCGTCGTCATCGCCGGTGCTGGCAGCGTTGGGCGCTCCATCGCCCGCGAGCTGCTGCACAACGGCCACCAGGTGCTGCTCATGGACAAGGAGCGCAAGGACCTCCAGACCAGCAAGATCCCCGAGGCCAGCTGGTTGCTCGCAGACGCCTGCGAGATCACCGCGCTCCACGAGGCCGGGCTGGCCGACTGCGACGTCGTCGTCGCCGCCACCGGTGACGACAAGGTCAACCTCGTCGTGTCACTGCTCGCCAAGACCGAGTTCGGCGTGCCGCGCACCGTCGCCCGCGTCAACAACCCGAAGAACGAGTGGATGTTCGACGAGGCCTGGGGGGTCGACGTCGCCGTGTCCACGCCCCGCCTGATGACGGCCCTCGTCGAGGAGGCCGTCAGCGTCGGCGACCTCGTCCGGATCTTCCAGTTCCAGCAGGGCAAGGCCACCATGGTCGAGCTCACCTTGCCGGCCGACAGCCCCTATGCCGGCAAGCGGGTCGGCGACGTCGACTTCCCCGGCGAGACCGTGCTGGTCGGCATCATCCGCGAGGACCACCCGATCGCGCCCAGCCGCGACGACTCGCTCGAGCCCCACGACGAGCTGCTGTTCATCTCGACGCCCGAGTTCGAGGACGAGCTCGAGTCGATGCTCAGCCCAGGTCAGCGGGTGCCGCGCGGCGAGGAGTGACCGGGCTCCCCCTGCGTCACTGCGCCCTGCCCCGGTGTCGCCGTCTCCAGCGGCGTGCTGCCCCGCACGAGGATCGACCCCATGACGCCCACCGCCGCCAGCCACAGCGGCCAGCCCAGGACCACGCTGGCGACCCCGAGCCAGGCCACCTTGCTGGCGAGGTAGAGCGGGAGCATCACGGCAAGCCGGACGGCATACAAGCCCACGAGGACCATGGTGAGTCGCTGGCACACCCGCACCATGCCCGAGTCGCGGCGCCAGCCGAACGGGTCCTCGGCCATGTGCGGGTCGCCGGCCGAGACCATGAACCCCATCACTGGCCAGCGCAGGACCACCGAGAGCAGCGCGCCCGCCCCGAACGCCGTGCTCTTGAGCAGGCTGGGGAGGAAGGCGTCCTCAGCGCGTCCGCTGCGCAGGACGAAGAACGCGGCAACCCCGGTGGCCAGGGCAGCGGACAGCACGAACTGCAGGCTCTGGCGCTGCGCGACCCGCACGACGGCCAGGACGACGGTGATGGCCCCCGCGGCGAGCAGGGCCGGGACGGCCTGGTGACGCCAGGTCCAGACGACCACGAAGGCGAGCGTGGGCAGCGCCGCCTCGAGCGAGCCGCGCCAGCCGCCCAGCGCGGCCGAGAGCCGGTGCCGGATCACCGCCTCGACGGTGGGCCCGGCGCCCGACGCGGGGTCAGTGGGCACGGATCGGGACGATCTCGTATGCCGGGTTGAAGATGGTGGGGATGCCGCGGGTGTAGGTGACCCGACCGGTCGCGCGCAGGTAGGTGCCCGGCTCGACCCCGCCTATGGTGCGCCGCCCCAGCCAGACCAGGTTGATGGTGCGGCTGCCGTCGTAGAGGTCGACGACGAGCGCGGGCACGTTGACCCGGGGTCGGAGGGTGACGGCGCGGACGGTGCCGGAGACGGTGGCCTCCTGGCGGTCCTCGAGGTCGCACATGCGGGTACACCCCATGCGGACCGAGTCCTCCTGGAGCTCGTCGGCCTCGAGCTGGGTGACGGACTTCGTCAGCCGCTCGCCCAGCCGGGCCAAGGGGTTGCGGTGCTTGGTGTCGCTCGAGGCGTGAACAGCCATGGTGGTTACCTGACTTCGGTGATCTCGGGACCGCGCTCGAACGGCTTGAGGTCGTCGGCTCGGCGCGGCTGGCCGTCGACATCCTCGGTGCCCGCGAGCTCGCCGGGGGCGACAGTCTCCTCGGGCAGGCGCAGCGGGAGCATCTCGCGCGGCGCCATCGCTGCGTCGCCGCGCACCACGACGGTGTCGCGGACGACCTCCATGAGCGGCGCGGCGGCCTCGTCCTCGATCGCGGCGCGGCCGGAGAAGACCGCCCGCAGGAACCACCGGGGCCCGTCGACGCCGACGAAGCGCGCGGGGGCGTAGACGGTGCGGCCATCGGGCCCGGCAGAGGGCATGCGCGTGCGCAGCTCGCGACCCAGCTCGCCGCGGACGTCGTCGGCGGTGCCGCCCTGGCTGACGATCGACTGGGCGATCTCCTCGCGGATCTCGTCCCAGACACCTGCGGTCCGCGGCGCGGCGAAGGCCTGCAGCTGCACGGCCGAGTCACCGATCACGGCGGTGGCGCCCACGACCTGCTGCCCCTCCTCGTCGACCTCGAGCCGCAGCTCCATGCCGGCCACGCCACGGATGCGCAAGGCACCGAGGTCGAGCCGGCCGTCGTCGCTGGACTCGACCTCGGCGGCATCGAACGGCCCCGAGCCAGTCGGCTCCACCGCGGCCGGGGCGGTGCCTGCGACCTGCGGGGTCTCCAGCTCGGCTGCCGAGCCGTCGGCGGCGCTCGTGACGCCCGTGGTGGGGTCCTCGATCGCGTCGGTGGTGCCCTTGCGTCGTCGGAAGATGCTCACTGCTGGGTCAGTCCTTCACTGTCTGGATGCGCTCGCCGAAACCGCCACTCGCGCCGTGACCAGTGTCCCCCCGCGAGGTGTCGTCGAGCGAATCGACCTCGACGAAGTCGACCGTCGCCACCTGCTGGACGACGAGCTGGGCGATCCGGTCCCCGCGGCGGACGGTGAACGCCTCGCGCGGGTCGAGGTTGACGAGGTTGACGAGGATCTCGCCGCGGTAGCCGGCGTCGATGGTGCCGGGGGCGTTGACGATGGTGATGCCGTGCCGGGCAGCGAGCCCCGAGCGGGGGTGCACCAGCCCGGCATACCCGATGGGCAGGGCCACGGCCACACCGGTCGGTACGAGCGCCCGCTCCCCCGGCGCCAAGGTGACCTCGGCTGCCGCACACAGGTCCGCGCCGGCGTCGCCGGGGTGGGCGTATGCCGGGGCGGGCAGGTCGGGGTCGAGCCGGCGCAGCGGCACGGGAACGCGAACAGGGCCAGTCACGTGGACTGACCCTATCTCGCGTGACTCCGGCTCGAGAACGGTGCTCACAGCCGTCAGGCTGCGCACTCCCGGCACACCATCTGCCCGTTGACCTCCTTGGCCAGCTGGCTGCGGTGGTGGACGAGGAAGCAGCGCGAGCAGGTGAACTCGTCGGCCTGGCGGGGCAGCACCCGCACGGAGAGCTCCTCACCGGACAGGTCGGCACCTGGCAGCTCGAAGCCCTCGGCCTGCTCGGTCTCGTCGACGTCCACGCTGGAGGCGCTCTTGTCGACGCGACGGGACTTCAACTCCTCGATCGAGTCCTCGGACAGCTCGTCATCGGTCTTGCGCGGCGCGTCGTAGTCAGTCGCCATGGTTGCTGTCGCTCTCCCTGTTTCTCTCTCACAAAGTCCGTCCATCCCCGATGCGGGATGAACAGTCGCCCGTGTAACGCAGATCGCCGTGGTTTTGTGCCCACCGCAGGCGGGGATTGTGCCCTATCGAGAGGCTGGAGTCATCATCCGGTCCAGAAACGGCGTGAGCAGGGCCTTGGAAGCGTCTGGGTTCACCCAAGATTCACCAAAATCGGTCGCCCCAATTCCCTCCGGAGACGCCCGCACCCGTAGAGTCCTACCTCCGGCCCGACCCAACCCGACACGTGTCGCCACCGCGGCGGCACACCGAGAGGGGTGCATGATGACCGAGTTCCACGCTGAGATCAGCCAGCGCGCCGCACGCGCTGTCCAGTCCCTGCGCAGCGCGCAGGAGGCGGGCGACGACTACCTCGTCTCCGTCCGCGAAGCCGAGCTGGAGGGCTTGGCTCGTCTGGCGACCGAGCACGGTCTCCGGGTCCCCGACCTCGCGCGCTACAGCGCGGCCTGACCCACCCCGTCCTGCTCGTCGCCGGCCGCCTCTGCGGCCGCCCGGACCACGGCCTCCAGCGCCACGTGCAGGGTCGGTGCGGCGCCCACCACCATGGCGGTGTCCGGCGGCCCGCCGGCCAGACCGGTGAAGCGTCCTCCCGCCTCGGTCAGGACCAGCCAGGCCGCGGCGAGGTCCCACGGGTTGAGCCCCCGTTCGAAGTAGCAGTCGAGCGTGCCCGCGGCCACGGCGCAGATGTCGAGGGCCGCGCTGCCGATCCGGCGCACGTCCCGGACCTGGGTGATCACCCCGGCGAGCACCCGGGTCTGCCAGGCCCGACGCCGGGCATCGTAACCGAACCCGGTTCCGGCGAGCGCCTGGCTCAGCTGCGGCGGGTCTGCGAGGGCGAGCTGTGTGTCGGGGCCGTCCCCCACGCGCAGCCACGCGCCACCGCCGAGCCGCGCGTGGAAGGCCTGCGCCGTCACCGGGTTGACGACGGCTCCGGCCACCGGGCGCCAGGCGCCCGGCTGGGACGGGTCGCCCACGACGGCGGCGACGGACACGGCATACGACGGGATTCCATAGAGGTAGTTGACGGTGCCGTCGATGGGGTCGACCACCCAGGTGATCTCGGACCGCGTGGACGTGCCGCCCTCCTCCTCGCCGAGGAACCCGTCATGGGGTCGCGCCGCCTGGAGCCGGGTGCGCAGGAGGTCCTGGGCGCGCTGGTCCATCACCGTGACGACGTCGGTGGCCGTGGACTTGGTGTGGGAGACGCCCAGGTCTGCTGGACGCTCGTCGACGATGAGCCGACCCGCCTCGAGGGCCAGCTCGAGCGCGAGCTGCTCGAGCCCCACGAGATCGTCGGGCGCCGGAAGCGGCAGGTCGGCAGAGAGGGCGTCCACGTCAGTCCCGTCCGCAGAGGGCGGGCCGCGCCTGGCGCAGGTTCGGACAGCACCCCGGGGCGCAGACGGACGGCATCGCCGCCCTGCCGGGCCAGGCCGGCCGCGCTGGGTCCTCACCCCGGGCCTCGGCGGCGCGCTCCTCGATGAGGTCGACCAGCCCCGAGACGAACTCGGGGTCGGTGCCCACGGTGGGCACCCGGACCAGCCGCAGCCCGAGTCGCTGCGCCGTCGCCGCTGCCTCGGTGTCGAGGTCGTAGACGACCTCCATGTGGTCGGAGACGAAGCCGATGGGTGCGACGACCACGGTGCTCGCACCCTCGGCGGCGAGCTCGGCGAGGCGGTCGTTGACGTCGGGCTCGAGCCATGGCTGGCTCGGCGGCCCGGATCGCGAGCAGAACGCCAGCCCACCCTCGAGGTCGGTGTCGAGGGTCGCGTTGACCTCGTCGGTGATGGCAGCCCCGAGGGTCAGGTGCTGGCGCCCGTAGGCGTTGCCGTCCTCGTCGCCAGGCCCGGAGGTGTCGTCCATGGCGGTCGGGATCGAGTGGGTGACGAACAGCAGGCGTATGCCGGTCGGGTCGACCCCATCGCGCAGCAGCCCACGGACCGCTTCGGTGACCAGGCGGGAGTTGGCTCGCGAGAAGCCGGGGTGGTTGGCGTACGGGCGCACCTTGTCGACGGCGATCTCGTGCCCCGCCTCGGCCGCCTCCTGCTGGGCGCGCGCGAGGTCCTCGCGGTACTGGCGGCACGAGGAGTACGACGAGTAGGCGCTGGTGACCACCGTGACCAGCCGGGACATACCCCGCTCGGCGGCGTCGGTCAGCGCTTCGACGGTGAAGGGGGTGAAGTTGCGGTTTCCCCAGACCAGCGGGGTGGCGATGCCGCGCCGGTCGAGCTCGGCGCGCAGGGCAGCCAGGAGCGCCCGGTTCTGGTCGTTGATCGGGCTGCGGCCGCCGAACCCGTAGTAGTGCTGCCCGACCTCCTCGAGGCGCTCGTCCGGGATGCCCTTGCCCGCCGTCACGGTGCGCAGGAACGGCAGGACGTCCTCGGGCTTCTCGGGTCCCCCGAAGGACAACAGCAGGATGCCGTCGTAGGGCTCGAGTGGGTGGTTGTCGGCGTCGCTCACGTGCGGGCTGCTTTCATGACACTTCTCCGGTTCGGAGGGGCTTGGGAGCGTGGACGTCGAGCACGACGGCCACCATGCGCAGGGCGAAGACCAGGGCCACGCAGCCCCACAGGACCGGCGGGGTGTCGTGGTCGAAGCGGTGGGCGAGGACGATGAGAGTGGCGCCGAGCAGGGCCGGCAAGGCGTACATCTCACGGCGCAGCACCTCGGGGACCTGGCCCGCGAGCACGTCGCGGACGATCCCACCGCCGACGGCGGTGACTCCCCCGATGATGACCGAGGCGAGCGGGCCCATGCCGGCGCCCAGGGCCTTGAGGGAGCCACCGATCGCGAAGACCGCGAGGCCGGCAGCGTCGAGCACCCGCACGACCCGAGAGATCCGCGCCACCGCCGGGTGGTACACGAAGGTGACCAAGCCGGCGACCAGGGCCGAGCACACCAGCCGCCAGTCGGAGATGCCGACCGGCGGGAAGTGGCCGATGAGCAGGTCGCGCATCACGCCTCCGCCGAGCGCGGCCGCGCCGGACAGAACCAGGACGCCGAAGAGGTCGAGTCGCTTCTTCACCGCGACGAGCCCACCGGACAGGGCAAACGCGAAGACACCGACCAGGTCGAGGGCCAGCTGGAGGTTCGCGTCGTAGGTGATCATCGCGAGGTCAAAACTACCGTCGCGGCGTGGTCGCTTTCGCGGCGAGGTCCGAGATGGCAGAGTCAAGGCGACGTGGCGATACGGGAGAAGGCAATGCGCGATCTGCGACTGATCGGTGTTCATGAGGACGGCCAGCACTTGCTGCTGTCCGATTCCGAGGGCGAGCGCTTCCGGATCCTTCTCGACGAGCCACTGCGAGCGGCGGCCCGGCGCGACCGGCCCCGCCTCGGCCAGCTCCAGATCGAGATCGACGGTGGAATGCGCCCGCGCGAGGTCCAGGCCCTCATCCGGGCCGGCCTGTCGGCCGACGAGGTGGCCGAACGCGCCGGCTGGACGGTGGAGAAGGTCCGACGGTACGAAGGGCCCATCCTCGCCGAACGCGAGCACGTCGCGGGCCTGGCCCGTGGTGTGCGCCTGCGGGCGCGCAGCGGTGCGGGTGCGAGTGCGCCGACGCTGTCCGCCCGCGTCAGCCAGCGGCTCTCCGGTCGGGGCGTGGACCCCGCGCTCGCCGAGTGGGACTCGGCTCGAGGCGAAGCCGGCGACTGGACCGTCATCGTCACCTTCCCCGCGGGCGGTCGCGAGCGCCAGGCACGCTGGAGCTTCGACGTGCCGAGCCGAACTGTCGCCGCAGCCGACGACGAGGCGCGCTGGCTCAGCGAGGAGGACTCGGCGGCGGCCGGTTCCCCACTGCCGGCCCCGCACCTGGTCTCCTCGCCCGTGCGCTCGACCACCGTCTTCGACGTCGAGGCTGAGGGCGGGGTCGCGGGAACGACCCGCCGCACTCCCCCGGCCCTGCGCACCGAGGAGCCGCTCGACCTCATGATGGCGATGCGCGAGCGCGCCTCGCACCGGGGACGCCCACGCCGTCGCAAGGGCTCTGCGTCGCAGACGCCGCTCGACGAGGCGCCCCGCGAGGACGCCCTGCCCCTGGAGGACCTCGCCTACGACCCGGAGTCGATGCCGCCACCGCCCGCTGCCCGCGGCATACATCCCCCTGGATGGCGAGTCGGGTGACGCTGACACGCTCGACGACACGCTCCACGACGCGGCCGACCGTCCCACCGAGAGCGCCCCGCCGACGCCCGAACCACCCTTCTCGGCGCCGGCATCCTCGGTCGGCGACGACGTCCTGCCCGCGCGGGACTCCACTGCCGACGACGAGCCGGAGCGGAGGACGGTGCCCGAGAAGCGCGCGGTGAAGAAGGCCGCCCGCAAGGGCGTGCCCAGCTGGGACGACGTGATGTTCGGGGCCAAGCCGCAGAGCTGAGCGGCGCTACTGCTGCGGGACCGGACAGACGTCCAGGTCGAACGGCAGGACATCGGGTGACGCGGCGGCCGTGCGGGCGGCGGCGGAGTTCATCCGCCGCATGAAGTGGCGTCGGCACAGCACCTCGTACTCCACGAGCGTCGCCGAGCCGGCCACCGTGTCGCCGACGACGACCTGCTCGCCCTCGACGACCATTGCGCCGTCGACCACCCGCGCGTTGTGGGTGGCGCGCCGGCCACACCAGCACAGCGCCTCGACCTGGAGGACCTGCACCCGGTCGGCGAGCTCGATCATGCGCCGCGACCCGGGGAACAGCTGGGTACGGAAGTCGGCCGTGATCCCGAAGGAGAAGACGTCGACCCCCATCTCGTCGACGAGCTTGGCGAGCTGCTCCACCTGAGCGGGTGTGTAGAACTGCACCTCGTCGCAGATGAGGTAGTCGATCCGGTGGCCGGTCGTCGCGTGCTCGACGACGGCATCCCAGAAGTCCAGGTCGTCGGTGACCTCGCGCGCCGGTGTCGCCAGGCCCAGACGCGAGGACAGGACGTCGCTGCCGGCGCGGTCCATCTTGGTGTAGATCAGCCCCGCCCGACCCCGGGCCCGGTGGTTGTGGTCCATCTGGAGCGCCAGCGTTGACTTGCCAGAGTCCATGGTGCCGGAGAAGAAAACGAGCTCAGCCACGAGAGGACACCCTAGGCGGTGGCCGGTGCGCGCCGGTGCTCACGCGCTGTCCCGTGCGGCCACCTGGAACAGGGGCACGGCCGACTCGTCGGCGGTGAGCGACCCGTGCAACCCGACCAGGGCCAGCAGCTGGGGTCGGGCGCGCCGCGAGTCGACGATGGCGAAGTTGTCACGCATGGCGACGACCAGGTCGCCGATGCGCGGCAGGTTCACGGGTGTCACCGGACCGAACCAGCCCTCGGCGACCGCTTCGTCGCGCGTCCGCAGCCAGGCCCGCTCACCGACCCGGGCCCGCCACGTCTGGCCGACGTCCTCGGCAGCGCCCGGCTCGCAGTAGAGCTGGGGCGCGCGGGCCTCGCCCCCGACGTGGCGGATGCCAGCAGCCAGCTCGGGGTCGTGCGCGAGGTCGATCCGCAGGGCGTGCGGCGCATCGATCATCCCGTGGTCGGCGGTGATGTAGACGGCGGTGTCAGAGGGCACCGACCGCACGAGGCGGGCGAGCTCGGCATCGATCGCTTCGAGCTGGTCGCCCCACTCCCACGACTGGCACCCGTGGACGTGCCCGACCTTGTCGAGGTCGCCCCAGTACAGGTAGACCAGGGCCCGCCGGTCGGCACGAACAGCGGCCAGCGAGGCGTCCACGCGCGCCGCGAGGGTGTCAGCCGCCCGAAACCGTCCGCCGCGTAGCGCTGCCTGGGTGAGCCCCGACCCGTCGAAGAACGCCGGCCCGACCCGCGTCACGGCCACGCCGTCGGCATCGGCCGCCTCGAACACGGTCGGCCGAGGCTGCCACGTGAGCGGGTCCGGCCCGTCCTCCCACGAGAGCTCGTTGACGAGCCGGTCCTCGCCCGGCACGAGCACCTCGTAGCCCAACAGCCCGTGGGCCCCCGGCGGGAGCCCGGTGCCGAAGGTGCCCATCGACGTGGCCGTGGTCGACGGGAACCCGGCCGCCAGCCGGTATGCCGCGGGCAGCAGCGAACGCAGGAAGGGTGCGTGGCCGCCGCGCCGGCGGATCAGCTCATAGCCCAGGCCGTCGACGAGGACCACGACTGCCCGTCGGGCCGGCGCCACGGTCAGCCCGTCATCGGCGGCATATCGGTCCACCCCGAGGCTGCCCGCGATGGCCGGCAGGACGGCTGCCAGCCCTGCTGCGTCGTAGCGCGGTGGCATCAAGCCGTCGTACGGCATGGGTGGGCGTGGCTCCTAGCGGCCGATGCTGGCCGACAGCTCGCGAGCGAAGCTGAGCGCCTGCTGGAGGGCGTCGGCACCCTCGGCATCGGCACTGATGCGCAACGAGATGTCGTCGGAGGCGATGCTGCCCTCGTAGCCGTGGTCGGCATCGCAGTCGGGATCGGCACACGAAGCCGGGACGAGGTCGACCCGGCTGACCGCACCCCACCCGAGCGTCAGGGTGATCTCGCGCCCGAGCGAGCCGGGGCGGTAGTCCTGGGGGTTGGTGACGACGTGCGTGAGCATGACCCCCCGCACGGCACTGAGCGGCACGCTCTCGGTGGTGGCGGTGGCCAGGTCCTCGTGCTCGGGCCGCTCGTCGGTGTGGTCGTCGGCGTGGGCGATGACCAGCCTCGAGCTCGTCAGGGCCAGCACGGTGATGTGGCGACGCACCGCGTCGTGGTCGAACGTCGTCTCCTGGTGGACCAGGTGCGAGACGACCGGCTCGCCCGCCAGCGCGGCCTGCACGACGTCGCCCACGAGCGCCGGGTAGTAGCCCGCGCTCTCGATGGCGCGGGTGAGGTCGTCAGGCAGTGGTGCCAGCGGCGTGGCTGCGCTGGCGGAGGAGGCGGAACCCATGGGTCCATCTTGCCCTAGGTGGTCCAGGACCGCCGGGCCAGCACCCTGGCGCTAGGTGAGCGAGCGCCTGCCCGGGTCCTTGCGACGGGGTGTCGGAGCCACGACGGCCTCGGCGCCGAGCACATCCACGCCACCGGGGTGGGCGTTCACCGGGTTGAGCACGAGGCTGGCCACTTCCGGCAGGTTGTCGGCGAGCACGGAGACCCGGGCGATGAGGTCGGCCAGGGCTGCCCGGTGCACCGGAGCGGCGCCCCGGTGACCGTGCAGCATCGGCGCGGCCCGGACCGAGGAGATCAGGTCGGAGACGTCCACATCGGTCAACGGCGGGATGCGGTGGCCGATGTCGCCGAGCAGGTCCGTCGGTGGACCGGCGATGCTGAACGAGACGACCGGCCCGAACAGGGGATCCTCGTCGGAGCGCACGACGCAGGAGACGCCCGGATTCGCCATCCGCTGCACGACGAAGGTGTTGGCCGAGAGCGGGGCGAGCCGGTCGTTGAGCGCGGAGTACGCCTCGCGCAGTCGCGCCTCGGAGCCGAGGTCGACGCGGATGCCGCTCAGGCCGGGCTGGTGACGCATCAGGGGGGCCACCGACTTGAGCACGACCGGGTAGCCGACGAGCTCGGCCGCGGCCACCGCCTCCTCGGCGGTGCGGACCGGCACGCTGCCCCAGACATGGATGCCGTACGCGTCGAGCAGCTCGGCGACCTCCGGCTGCTCGAGCCGCCGGCCCTCCGGCGACTGCGCCAGCACCCGCTCGACGAGGCGCTCGGCGGCGTCGCGGTCGATGCCGAGCGGGACCACCGGTATGCCGCGGTCGCGAGCCCGCCACTCGGCATACCGCGTCGCGGCGGCGAGCGCGCGCACCGCGTCCTCGGGCATGGAGTAGGCCGGCACGACGAGCTTCTGGCCGTCCTCGCCCGTCTCGGACAAGCGCTCGACGACCCCCCGCATGCCGAGGAAGGTTGCGAGACAGGGCTTTTGGCCCGCCACGGCGGCATCTCTCACCGCAGTCGCGACGTCCTCGTCGAGGGTGACGAGCGGCGGGATGAAACAGGTGAGGACACTGTCGACCTCGGGGTCGGCGAAGGCAGCCGACAGCGCCTCGGTGAACTGCTCGCCGCGCGCGTCGCTGTGCAGCGAGACGGGCCCGTGGGCGACCTGGAGCCCCCAGCTGACGCAGGCCTCTGCCGTGAGGGCGCCGAGTGCGTCGGAGTTGCCGACGATGGCGACGCGGTTGCCGGTCGGCAGGTTCTGGTAGGCCAGCAGCTGCGCCACGTCGAACATCTGGTGGACGTTCTCGACGCGGATCACGCCCGCCTGGCGCAGCATCGCGTCGAACGCCTCGGGCCGCACGCGCGTCGGGCGGGCCCGGTGCCCTGGCGGCACACCGTAGGACGACACCCCCGACTTCACCACGATCACGGGCTTGGTCGAGGCGAGGCGGCGGGCGATCCGGGAGAACTTGCGGGGGTTGCCCATCGACTCCAGGTACAGCCCCACGACATCGGTGTCGCCGTCGTCGATCCAGTACTGCATGAAGTCGTTGCCGGAGACGTCGACGCGGTTGCCGGCCGAGGCGAAGACGGAGATCCCGAGGCCCCGACGGGCGGCCGAGGCGAGCACGGCGATGCCGAGGGCACCACTCTGGGCGAACAACCCCAACCGCCCCGGTGGCGGCAGCTCCGGGGCCAGCGAGGCGTTGAGCCGGACCGAGGGATGGTTGTTGATCACGCCGAACGAGTTGGGCCCGAGGACCCGCATGCCCGCCTCGCGCGCCGCGGTGAGGAGCCCGTGCTGCCGCTCCTCTCCCTCGGGGCCGGACTCGGCGAACCCGGCGCTCACCACCAGCAGGGTCTTGACCCCGGCCTCGGCACAGTCCGCGACGACCTCGAGGACCTCCTCGGCGGGCACCGCGACCACGGCGAGGTCGACCTCGTCGGGGATCTCGCTCACCCGCGCGTAGGAGTGCAGGCCCAGGACCTCCATCGCCTCGCGGTTCACCGCGTGCACCGCGCCGTGGAACCCGGAGGCCTGGATGTTGGCCAGGATGTGGTGGCCGATGGAGCCCTGGTGCCGACTCGCGCCCACCACGGCGATGGAGTCCGGGAACAGCACGGAGTGCATGCTCACGGACTCGGCCCGGTGCTCGCGGGAGAGCCGCACGGCTTCGGAGCGTTCCGTCGGCTGGATCCGGAACCGCAGCGAGACCACGCCGTCGGCGAAGTGCCGGTCGACCTCGTAACCCGCGTCGGAGAACACCGAGATCATCTTCCGGTTCTGGGGCAGGACCTCGGCCGTGAACTCGGTGACGCCGGCCTCCCAGGCGATGACTGCCAGGTGCTCCAGCAGGACCGAGCCAATCCCCTTGCCCTGGTAGGCGTCTGAGATGTTGAAGGCCACCTCGGCGCTGGTCGGAGTGATCCGGTCGTAGCGGCCGATGCCGATGATGTCGCCCCGGACCGTGGCGACCAGGGCGACCCGGTCGTGGTAGTCGACGTGGGTGAACCGGGTGACGTCCCGCTCGCTCAGCTGCCGGAGCGGAGCGAAGAAGCGCATGTAGATGGACTCTTCGGACTGGCCGGCGTGGAAGCGGTGCACCGCCTCGGCGTCGGCCGGCGTGATGGGTCGCAGGTGCGCGACCGAGCCGTCGCGGAGGACGACGTCCGCCTCCCAGTGGGCCGGGTAGCCAGGAGGACGGACGGCCTCGGTCATGGCCCAAGAATGTCATGCCCGCGGTCGGCGACGCGCCGGTGTCCGGTGTCGGGAAGATGGCCGAGGATGGGCCCATGGAGTTTCGTGAGGTGGTGCGGCGGCGGCGCATGGTGCGCCGGTTCGACCCCGACCGACCGGTGCCTCGCGGCACCCTCGAGCAGGTCCTGTATGCCGCCCAGCGGGCCCCCAGCGCGGGTTTCAGCCAGGGTTGGGACTTCGTCGTGCTCGCGGACGAGCCGTCGCGCAGCCGGTTCTGGGCGGCCAGCGCAGATCCCGGACGACCCGAGGACGCCTGGCTGCGTGGCGTCTCGGCAGCACCCGTGCTCGTGCTGTGCCTGTCGGACCCCGAGACGTACCTCGACCGCTATGCCGAGCCGGACAAGGGCTGGACCGACCGCGACCCGCGGCGCTGGCCGGTGCCGTACTGGGACGTGGATACCGGGATGGCGGCCCTGCTCATGCTCCTGAGCGCTGTGGACGAAGGCCTCGGCGCCCTGTTCTTCGGCGTGCCCCCGACCCGGCACGAGGCGGTCCGGCAGGCCCACGGCATCCCGGCCAACCGGCGCCTGGTCGGGGTCGTGGCGCTCGGCTTCGAACGGGAACGCACTGTCTCCCCCAGCCTGCGGCGGGGGCGGCGGAACCACGCCGACGTCGTGCACTGGGGCGCCTACGGCGAGTCGGGCGAGACCGCCCCAGAGCCGTGGGAGAGGATGGGGCGTTCCCACGGCCCCGACCAGGAGTGACCCCCACGCATGGCCCGCAAGACGCTCACCCCACCGGCTGACGACAGCGACTTCGTCGAGCGCATCGTCGACATCGACGTCGAGGACGAGATGCAGGGGGCGTACCTCGAGTACGCCGTGTCCGTCATCCACTCCCGGGCGCTGCCCGACGCCCGGGACGGCCTCAAGCCCGTGCAGCGGCGAATTCTCTACTCGATGAGCGAGATGGGTCTGCGACCCGACCGCGGCCACGTGAAGTCCTCGCGCGTCGTGGGCGACGTGATGGGCAAGTACCACCCCCACGGCGACAGCGCGATCTACGACGCCCTGGTCCGGATGGCCCAGCCATTCACGATGCGGCTTCCCCTCGTCGACGGCCACGGCAACTTCGGCTCGCTCGACGACGGGCCGGCCGCGTCGCGGTACACCGAGGCCCGGCCCGGCGCCGCCGCCCTGCTCATGACCGCGGGCCTCGACGAGGACACCGTCGACTTCGTCCCCAACTACGACGACCAGCTCACCCAGCCCGGAGTCATGCCTGCGGCGTTCCCGAACCTGCTCGTCAACGGGGTCAGTGGAATCGCCGTCGGCTTCGCGACGAACATGCCGCCCCACAACCTCGTCGAGGTCATCGGCGCCGCGCGCCACCTCATGGCCAACCCGACCTGCTCCCTCGACGACCTCATGAAGTTCGTCCCCGGCCCGGACCTGCCCCAGGGCGGGCGGGTCGTGGGGCTCGAGGGCATCCGCGACGCCTACCTCACCGGCAAGGGCAGCTTCCGCACCCGCGCGACCTCGCGGATCGAGAAGGTCACGGCGCGCCGACAGGGCATCGTCGTCACCGAGCTGCCCTACCTCGTCGGCCCCGAGAAGGTCATCGAGAAGATCAAGGACGCGGTCCAGTCCAAGAAGCTCCAGGGCATCTCGGACGTCAAAGACCTCACCGACCGCAAGCACGGCCTGCGGCTGGTCATCGAGGTCAAGAACGGCTTCAACCCTGACGCGGTCCTCGAGCAGCTCTACAAGCTGACCCCGATGGAGGACGCGTTCCACATCAACAACGTCGCGCTCGTCGACGGCCAGCCGCGCACCCTGGGGCTCAAGGACCTCCTCAAGGTCTACATCGACTTCCGGATCGAGGTCGTGCGCCGCCGCACCGAGTACCGCCTGGGCAAGCGCAAGGACCGCCTCCACCTCGTCGAGGGGCTGCTCATCGCCATCGTCGACATCGACGAGGTGATCCAGGTGATCCGCACGTCCGACGACGCCGGGGTCGCCAAGGCGCGCCTCATCGACGTCTTCGACCTCAGCGACGCCCAGGCGACCTACATCCTCGACCTGCAGCTGCGCCGGCTCACGAAGTTCAGCCGGGTCGAGCTCGAGAGCGAGAAGTCCGAGCTGGAGCGCCAGATCGAGGAGCTCGAGGCGATCCTCGGCGACGAGAGGCTGCTCCACAAGACCGTCTCCACCGAGCTCGCCGACGTGGCGAAGTCGCACGGCACCCCCCGCCGCACCGTGCTGCTCGAGTCCCCGGGGGTCCCCGCGACGACGAGCACCCCGCTCGAGGTGGCCGACGACCCGTGCTGGGTCCTGTTGTCCTCGACCGGACTCATGGCGCGCACCACCTCCGACGAACCGATCCCCGCCGACGGGGCCCGCAGCCGCCACGACGCGATCATCGGTGCGGTCCGCACGACGGCCCGCGGCGAGGTGGGGCTGGTCACCTCGCGCGGTCGGTTGTTGCGCCTGTCGGCCCTCGAGCTGCCGATGCTGCCGCCCACCAACGGCGCACCGAGCCTGTCCGGCGGCGCGCCGCTGGCGGCCTATGTCGACCTCCCGCGTGGGGAGGAGCCCCTCACGATCGTCTCTCTCGCGGCTGACTCCCCCGGCATCGCGCTCGGCACCGCACAGGGTGTGGTCAAGCGCGTCACGACCGACTACCCCGGCCGCAACGACTTCGAGCTGATCGGTCTCAAGGACGGCGACGAGGTCGTGGGTGCAGCCGAACTGCGCACTGGCACAGAGGATCTCGTCTTCATCACCTCCGACGCCCAGCTCCTGCGGTTCGGCGCCGCCATCGTGCGACCGCAAGGCAGGGCCGCGGGCGGCATGGCCGGCATCAAGGTCGCGGCGGGCCAGCGGGCAGTCTTCTTCGGCGCGGTCGACCCGGACGCCGACGCCGTCGTCGTCACCTCCAGCGGGTCATCGGGAGCGTTGCCGGGCACCGAGCCCGGTTCGCTCAAGGTCACGCCGTATGCCGAGTATCCGGCCAAGGGCCGCGCCACCGGTGGGGTGCGGTGCCACCGCTTCCTCCGGGGCGAGGACACCCTCGTGCTGGCCTGGGCCGGGGCGACCCCTGCGCGGGCCGCCGGGGGCAACGGGGTGGCCGTCGAGCTGCCCGAGGCGACCGGTCGACGCGACGGCTCTGGCGTTGCGGCCCGTAGCCCCATCGCCCGCGTCGCAGGCCCGCCTCGGTGACCCAGCAGTGACCGGCCACGGGCTGCCGTCACCGGAGGCGTGCTCGGTGCGGTTCGACGCCGAGGACATCAGCGCCTACGGCACGGCCGCCCGGGCTCACTTCTTCGTGGCGCTAGAACAGCCCGGGCCATGGGGGCGCGATGCAGCGACCCAATCGCATCTACCTGTGGCAGTGGGCAGTTCGCTGTCCGAGGCATGTGCGGCACGCGGCGGCCGGCTGACCCTGCTGCGCCGGCCCGGGCGCCACGCCGACGAGCACCACCCAGGCGGCCACGCGGCATACCTCGCCTGGGCGGGTGTGGATCCCTGGCTGCTCGAGGTTCGACTGGACGACCCGGCCACCCTGCTCGAGGTCGACCTCGACGCCTTGGCCCGCGGCGATCGCGCAGCCGTCACCGCCTCGCTGCCCGGCCTGGCTCCGGCCGCGCCGGTCCTGCTCGTCTGCACCAACGGACGACGCGACGTGTGCTGCGCGGTCCGGGGCCGACCCGTCGCCCTCGACGCCGCAGCGCTGGTGCCAGGCCGCGTCTGGGAGGCCTCCCACACCGGCGGCCACCGGTTCGCACCGACCGGCGTCCTGCTCCCCCACGGTGCGACCTTCGCGCGACTGGCGGCGCCACTGTGCGCCGAGATCCTCGCGGCGGCCGAAACCGGCACGCTGCCGGCCGGGGTGAGCGGCCCTCGTCACGACCGCGGCCGCAGCACGCTCGAGCCCGGGGCCCAGGCCGCCGAGGCGCACGTCCGCCACGTGGTCGACGAACGCTCGCTGACCGCCCTCACGACGGCGCTACTGAGCACCGACGCGATCGGTGCAGCGGGGCTCGCTGGCGCCGACGGCGACGGCGGCGACGGCGGCGACCACCTCCACCATGGCGAGCACGTCGACTTCCTCGTCACCCACCGTGACGGCCGCGCGTGGCGGGTGGGCTGCATGCAGAGCTCCCGCGGACCGCTCAGCGAGTCGTGTGGCAAGGCGCCCGTACCGGTCGCGGTCTGGCATGTCCTGCACTGCGAGCTTGTCAGCGTCTGACGAACCCGGACAGTTCGGACCATCGGCGCGAGACCCGGGCCCCAGTTATCCAATCGTTACCGATGTGGGTCCGAGTTCGGATTGCGGCGGACGAGCGTAAACGTTTACATGAGGACGGTTCACCTCAGCGCTGAGGCACGTCCGCCTCAGCACTAGCGAGAAATGGAGGCGGGCGTATGGCCCTCCGATTGCACAAGCGCCGCACCCTCACCGTGATGGCTGGAGCTGTGTCCGTGGCGCTCGTCGCCGCGGGCTGCGGCGGTGGCGGCAGCAGCAGTAGTAGTTCCGGCGGCGGCGCGTCCGGCCGCGGACCCATCACCTTCGTCAGCGGCAAGGACAACGCGAACGTGCTGGCCCCCCAGGCCGCACGCTGGAACGCTGCCCACCCCACCGAGAAGGTGACCATCAAGGAGCAGTCCGACAAGGCGGACCAGCAGCACGACGACCTCGTGCAGCACATGCAGGCCAAGGACCCCAGCTACGACGTGTTCTCGGTCGACGTCGTGTGGACGGCCGAGTTCGCCGCCAAGGGCTGGCTCACGCCGCTCAAGGGCGCGATGGCCCTGCCGACCAACGGTTTCCTCGCGCCGACCATCAAGGCGGCGACCTACAACAACACGCTGTATGCGGCCCCGTCGTCCTCTGACGGCGCGATGCTCTACTACCGCACGGACCTGGTGAAGACTCCGCCGAAGACCATCGACGAGATGTGGTCGATGTGCTCCATCGCCAAGAAGGCCGGCATCGACTGCTTCGCGGGACAGTTCGCCAAGTACGAGGGCCTGACCTGTAACGCCACCGAGTGGATGAACGCGTACGGCGCCAAGATGGTGGATGCCCAGGGCAAGCCGACCGCGGACTCCCCCGAGGCCGCCAAGGGACTGCAGGCGCTCGCCGACCACTACAAGAGCGGTGACATTCCCAAGCAGGCGATCACCTACCAGGAGGAAGAGAGCCGGGCAGCGTTCGAGAGCGGGAAGCTGCTGTTCCTGCGCAACTGGCCCTACGTCTACAACCTGGCCAGCACCGACGCCTCGTCCAAGGTCAAGGGCAAGTTCGCCGTCGCGCCGCTCCCCGGCGTGAGCGGACCGGGCACCTCGACCCTGGGCGGCCACATGGTCGCGATCAGCGCGTACTCCAAGAACAAGGCGACCGCGCTGGACTTCCTCAAGTTCGTCACCAGCCCTGACGAGCAGAAGACGAACATGGAGAAGGGCTCCCTGGCACCAGTCCTCGAGTCGATCTACACCGACCCGGCCCTGGTCGCCAAGTACCCCTACCTGCCGGTCCTGAAGACCTCGATCGAGAACGCCGTGTCCCGCCCGGTCACGCCGTTCTACCCCGGGATCACCACGGCCATCCAGGAGAACGCCTTCGCAGCCATCCAGGGGCAGAAGACCGCCCAGCAGGCAGTGAAGGACATGCAGGCGGCCATGGCGGCGGCGGCCGGGGGCTGACCTCGACCGCTTCAGTCCAAGCGCTGTGGGGGTGGCCCACGGGTCACCCCCACGGCGTTGCACGACCCGTAAGACGCAGGGCTGACCACCACCAACCCGATCGACCTCAGGGGCGCATCCTTCCGGTCAAGGAGCAGGCATGAGCGCAGTTGCGGACAGGACATCACAGCCGGTCGAGAACAAGCCGGCCAAGAAGAGCAAGGGACTCAACGCGGGCCAAGGACGTCGCGGGCTGCTGCTGGTCACGCCGACGATCATCTTCCTCGCCGTGATCATCATCTATCCCCTACTGAAAGCCATCCAGCTGTCCTTCCAGAAGGACGCCGGCCTGGACCCGGCCACCGGGTTGTTCGTCGAGGGCGGGAGCGCCGGAGTATCGAACTACACCCACTGGCTCCTGCAACGGTGTGGAAATGTCAGCTGCCCGCCCGGCACCATCGGCGCCCAGTTCTACGACGCCCTGCGGGTGACCCTCTTCTTCACCGTCGTCAGCGTGGTCATCGAGGTCCTGCTCGGCATCTGGTTCGCCATGATCATGAACCGCGACTTCAAGGGCCGCGGCCTCGTCCGGGCCGCCATCCTCGTGCCCTGGGCGATCCCCACGGCCGTGACGGCGAAGCTCTTCTATTTCATGTTCGCCTACGACGGCATCATCAACCACCTCATCGGCATCTTCGGGATCAGTCCGCAGCTGTGGACCAGTGACCCGTGGGCCGCGAAGTTCGCCATCATCATCGCGGACGTCTGGAAGACGACGCCGTTCATGGCGCTGCTCATCCTCGCCGGCCTCCAGCTCATCCCCGGTGACGTCTACGAGGCAGCCCAGATCGACGGTGCCTCCAAGTGGCAGACCTTCACGAAGATCACGCTCCCGTTGGTCAAGACACCGCTCATGGTGGCCGTGCTCTTCCGCACCCTCGACGTGCTCCGCATCTACGACCTCCCGGCGATTCTCACCGGAGGCGCGGGCGGGACGACGTCGCTGTCCATGCTGGTGATCAAGCAGAAGAACGAAGGCTTCCACGGCGCGTCCGCACTGTCGACGATCGTCTTCCTGCTCATCGCCTTCGCCGCCTTCCTCTTCATCCAGTTCGGCGGCGCCGACGTGATCAAGCGACCGCCCAAGAGCGAGAAGGCCGCCCCCACCGCACCCGTCAACCCGGTCGCCGCGAACGCCACCACCCCGGGAGCCTGAGATGACCACCACTACCACCACCACGACCGCCCCTCCTGCCAGTGGCCGGACCGAGGCGCAGGAAATCCACTTCAAGAGCAACCGGAACGCCAAGATCCGGATGTACATCGGCTTGGCCGTGCTCGTGATCTGGGGCCTCTCGCCGTTCTACTGGATGGTCGTCACGGCCTTCCGCGACGTCGGCTACACATTCGACAACTCGGCGTGGCCCACCCACGTGACGCTCGACAACTTCCGGACCGCGTTCTCGACCGACCGAGGCAACCACTTCGGCGCCGCCCTCGTGCACTCGCTGATCATCGGCATCGCCGTCACCGTCGTCGCCATGCTCGTGGGCGTCTTCGCGTCCTACGCGCTGGCCCGGCTGGACTTCCCGGCCAAGTACGCCGTGCTCGGAGTGATCCTGGGCGCCTCGATGTTCCCGGGCGTCGCGCTGGTCTCGCCGCTGTTCCAGATGTTCACCGACTTCGGGTGGATGAGTGGCGCGAACTACCAGGCGCTGATCATCCCGGACATCTCGTTCGCTCTCCCGCTGACGATCTACACGCTCACGGCCTTCCTGGCCGAGATGCCGTGGGAGCTCGAGGAGTCGGCGCGGATCGACGGCTGCACGCCGGGCCAGGCGTTCCGCAAGATCATGCTGCCACTGGCTGCTCCCGGCCTGTTCACGACCGCGATCCTCGCGTTCATCGCCAGCTGGAACGAGTACCTTCTGGCCCAGCAGTTCTCCACGCCGCAGACCCAGACGGTCACCGTCGCGATCGCCCAGTTCACGGGTGCCCAGCCGCACCAGGAGCCCTACACCGCCGTCATGGCGGCCGGAACGATCGTCACCGTGCCGCTGATCATCATGGTGCTGGTCTTCCAGCGCGCGATCGTCTCGGGCCTCACTGCGGGGGGTGTCAAGGGCTAGGCCAGCCGGCCAACCCTGACTCCTATGGGACTTTTCAACCCTGGGAGCGGCACCGGCGGTCCGCGGGCCAAGGCCCAACGACTGGAGGTGCTGCTCGGCCTCATCGGGTTCTTCGCGTTCATGGCCGTCATCCAAACGGTCGTGCTGGAGGTCCGCGGGGAGTCGGCGGGTGGATCCGCCGTGCTCCTCGCGGTGCTCCTGGCGTTGCTCTGGTTGATCTTGCGAGCGCGGCGCAACACCGGCACCTAGACGGGCCCCCCATGCCGGCCACAAAGAGGTGGACATGAGCACCATCAGTGATGTTGCGAGAGTGGCGGGGGTCTCCGTCGCGACCGTCTCGCGCGCCTTGCGTGGCGTCGACCGGGTCAGTCCTCGGACCCGTGACCGCGTTCTGGAGGTCGCGGCGGAGCTGCACTACGTCGCCTCCCCCGCCGCGACCAGCCTGGTCTCCGGGCGCACGCGTGGAGTGGCGGTCGTGGTGCCGTACTTCAACCGGTGGTTCTTCGCGACCGTCGTTAGCGGCATCGAGAAGGCCCTGCGCGAGGACGGCCACCATGTCCTGCTGGTCGACCTCGAGGGCCACACCTTCGACACCCGGCTGCGCATCACCCAGAACATGCTCTGGAAGCGCGCCGATGGCGTCATCATCCTCAACATTCCTCCCGAGGCGGGCGAGCGGGCCATCCTGGACCGGCTCGGCATACCCGTGGTCACGGTGGGGAACCGCCAACCGGGGTGGCCCTCGGTCCGCATCGACGACCGGCAGGCGATGGCGCTCGCGACGCGCCACGTGATCGAGCTGGGCCACACCCGCATCGGGTATGCCGGCACGGTGCCGGCGTCCGTGACGCACCTGCAGACACCGCTGGACCGCCGCGAGGCGTTTGGGCAGGTCTTGCGGCAGTACGACCTGCACTGTCCCCCGGAGTGGATCCTCGAGTGCGACTGGACCGCGCACGACGCAGCGCTCCTCTCGCGGCCCATGCTGGCCGCAGCCGAGCGGCCCACGGCCGTGGTCGCCGCCTCCGACGAGATCGCGTTCGGGGTGCTCAGCGCGGCGCGCCACCTCGGTCTCGAGGTGCCTCGAGACCTCTCCGTCATCGGCATCGACGACCACATCCACTCCGAGACCTTCGACCTCACCACCGTGCGCCAGGACGTCGAGCTGCAGGGTCGACGGGCTGGCGCCCTCATGCTCGACACGCTCCACGGCCGGAGCGCGAGCAAGGACCACGACGAGCTCCACCCGGTCGAGCTCGTCGTGCGCGGCTCGACCGCCGCGCCATCCCGCACCACCGCGGCCAAGCCGACCCGCACACCCGCCCCTGCGATCTAGGGTTGCACCCGAGCACCCCCAGCCCGACGACCTCAGGAGTGACCGTGGCCGAGGCGCATTCGCCTGCCCAGCACCAAGCGGACAGCCATGACCTGATCCGGGTGCACGGCGCCCGTGTCAACAACCTCAAGGACATCAGCCTCGAGATCCCCAAGCGTCGGCTGACGGTCTTCACGGGCGTCTCCGGGTCGGGCAAGAGCTCGCTCGTGTTCAGCACCATCGCCGCGGAGTCGCAGCGGATGATCAACGAGACCTACAGCGCTTTCGTGCAGGGCTTCATGCCGACGCTCGCGCGCCCGGATGTGGACGTGCTCGAAGGGCTGACCACCGCGATCATCGTCGACCAGCAGCGGTTGGGCAGCGACCCGCGGTCCACGGTCGGCACCGCGACCGACGCCAACGCGATGCTGCGCATCCTGTTCAGCCGGCTCGGGCAGCCGCACATCGGCTCCGCCCAGGCGTTCTCGTTCAACGTCGCGTCGATCAGCGGGTCGGGCGCAGTCAGCATGGAGCGCGCCGGACGGACCACGAAGGAGCGTCGCAGCTTCAGCATCACCGGCGGGATGTGTTCGCGCTGCGAGGGCCGCGGCTCGGTCACCGACTTCGACCTGTCGGCGCTCTACGACGACAGCCTGTCGCTGCGCGAGGGAGCGCTGACCATCCCCGGGTACAGCATGGACGGCTGGTTCGGCCGCATCTTCAGCGGCTCCGGCTTCTTCGACATGGACAAGCCGATCCGCAAGTACACCAAGAAGGAGCTGCACGACCTGCTCTACCGCGAGCCGACCAAGATCAAGGTCGAGGGCATCAACCTCACCTACGAGGGCCTCATCCCGAAGATCCAGAAATCCATGCTGGCCAAGGACCGCGAGGCGATGCAGCCCCACATCCGAGCCTTCGTGGAGCGGGCGATCACCTTCACAACCTGCCCCGACTGCGACGGGACCCGGCTCAACGACGGCGCTCGATCCTCCAAGATCAAGGGGCTCAACATCGCCGATCTGTGCGCCATGCAGATCAGCGACCTCGCCGGATGGGTCCGCGACCTGGACGAGCCCACGGTGGCGCCCTTGGTGACCGGGCTGCGACACCTCCTCGACTCGTTCGCCGAGATCGGACTCGGATACCTCTCGCTCGACCGGTCGTCGGGAACGCTCTCCGGCGGAGAGGCCCAGCGCACCAAGATGATCCGTCACCTCGGGTCCTCGCTGACGGACGTCACGTACGTCTTCGACGAGCCGACGATCGGGCTGCACCCGCACGACATCGAGCGCATGAACGTGCTGCTGCTCCAGCTGCGCGACAAGGGCAACACCGTGCTAGTCGTCGAGCACAAGCCCGAGGCGATCGCGATCGCCGAGCACGTCGTCGACCTCGGTCCCGGGGCCGGTAGCGCGGGCGGCGAGGTGATGTTCGAGGGCACCGTCGCGGGCCTGCGCGCCAGTGGCACGGTCACGGGTCGACACCTCGACGACCGTGCCGCCCTGAAGCCAGCCACGCGCACGCCCACGGGCGTGCTCGAGGTACGCGGCGCCAGCACGCACAACCTGCGCGAGGTCGATGTCGACCTGCCACTTGGGGTCCTGGTCGTGGTGACCGGGGTGGCCGGCTCGGGCAAGAGCTCGCTGATCCACGGCTCGGTGTCGGGCCGCGACGGCGTGGTCTCGGTCGACCAGGCCGGGATCAAGGGCTCACGACGCAGTAACCCGGCGACGTACACCGGACTGCTCGACCCGATCCGCAAGGCCTTCGCGAAGGCCAACGGCGTGAAGCCCGCGTTGTTCAGCGCGAACTCCGAAGGTGCTTGCCCTGCCTGCAACGGTGCGGGCGTCATCTACACGGACCTGGCCATGATGGCCGGCGTCGCCACGGTCTGCGAGGAGTGCGACGGCAAGCGGTTCCTGGCCGAGGTGCTCGAGTACACCTTCGGCGGCAAGGACATCAGCGAGGTGCTCGCCATGTCGGTGGATGAGGCGCGCGAGTTCTTCGGCGCCGGTGAGGCGAGGACGCCGGCCGCGCACACCCTCCTCACCCACCTGGCCGATGTTGGCCTCGGCTACCTGCGCCTCGGCCAGCCCCTCACCACCCTCTCCGGCGGTGAGCGCCAGCGGCTCAAGCTGGCCACCCACCTGGGCGAGACCGGCGGCGTCTACGTCCTCGACGAGCCGACCACGGGCCTGCACCTCGCCGATGTCGAGCAGCTGCTCGGCCTGCTCGACCGGCTCGTCGACTCCGGCAAGTCCGTCATCGTCATTGAGCACCACCAGGCCGTCATGGCGCACGCCGACTGGATCATCGACCTCGGCCCGGGGGCCGGACACGACGGTGGCCGAGTCGTCTTCGAGGGCACCCCGGCCGAGCTCGTCGCCGACCGGAGCACCCTCACCGGGCAGCACCTCGCGGCATACGTCAAAGGCTGAGGCCAGCGCGGCTGAGGGCTGAGCACCGAACGCCGGCGAGTCAGGCGCCTCAGGCGTCGATGCGCTCGCGGTCGAGCTCGGCGGCCGACTCGACGATGAAGTCCTTGCGGGGCCCCACGTCGTTGCCCATGAGCAGCTCGAACACCCGCTCGGCCATCTCGGCGTCGCGCAGCGTCACCCGGCGCAGGGTGCGCAGGCGTGGGTCCATCGTCGTCTCGGCCAGCTGGTCGGCATCCATCTCACCGAGGCCCTTGTAGCGCTGCAGCGGCTGCTTGACGTTCTTGCCCCGCTTGTCGAGCGAGGCCAGGGTCGTGCGCATCTCCTTCTCGGAGTAGGTGTAGATCAGGTCGTTCTTCTTTGCGCCCGCATTGACGACCTCGATGCGGTGCAGCGGCGGGACCGCGGCATACACCCGGCCTGCCTCGACCAGGGGACGCATGTACCGGAAGAAGAGCGTGAGCAGGAGGGTGCGGATGTGCGCGCCGTCAACATCGGCGTCGGTCATGATGACGACCTTGCCGTAGCGGGCCGCGTCGAGGTCGAACGAGCGCCCGGAGCCCGCCCCGACCACCTGGATGATCGCGGCACACTCGGCATTCTTGAGCATGTCGGACACCGAGGCTTTCTGGACGTTGAGGATCTTGCCGCGGATCGGCAGCAGGGCCTGGAAGTCGCTCGAGCGCGCCAGCTTCGCGGTGCCCAGGGCACTGTCACCCTCGACGATGAACAGCTCGGACTTGGCGACGTCCGTCGAGCGACAGTCCGCGAGCTTGGCCGGCAGCGAGGAGGTCTCCAGGGCGTTCTTGCGACGCTGGGTCTCCTTGTGCAGCCGCGCGCTGATCCGCGACTTCATCTCGGAGACGACCTTCTCGAGCAGCAGCGCGGCCTGGGCCTTGTCGCCACGCTTCACGGAGTTCAGGCGCGCGGTGAGCTCCTGCTCGACCACCTTGGCGACGATGGCGCGGACCGCGTTGGTGCCGAGGACCTCCTTGGTCTGGCCCTCGAACTGCGGCTCGGCCAGACGGACGGTCACGACGGCGGTCAGGCCGGCCATGACGTCGTCCTTCTCGGCCTTGTCGTTGCCCACCTTGAGGCGGCGGCTGTTGACCTCGAGCTGCTTGCGGAACACCTTGAGCAGAGCCTGCTCGAAGCCCGCCATGTGGGTGCCGCCCTTGGGGGTGGCGATGATGTTGACGAACGAGCTGACCCTCGCGTCGTACCCGGTGCCCCAGCGGACCGCGATGTCGACCTCGCACTCGCGCTCGACATCGGCCGGCGAGAGGTGGCCCGCGGAGTCGAGCACCGGCACCGTCTCGGTGAACGTGCCCGTGCCCTGCAGCCGCCAGACCTCGGTGACCGCGGCGTCGGGGGCGAGGAACTCGGCGAACTCGGAGATGCCCCCGTCGTGGACGAAGGTCTCTTCGTGGGGGCCGCTCTCGCCCGGGGTGCCCGGCAGGCCGCGCTCGTCGCGGATCACCAAGGTCAGGCCCGGCACGAGGAACGAGGTCTGGCGGGCGCGGGCGACGAGCTGCTCGTAGTCGAAGGTGGCGTCCTTGAGGAAGATCTGCCGGTCGGCCCAGTAGCGGATGCGCGTGCCGGTCACGCCCCGCTTCGTCGTGCCGATGACGGCCAGCTCGCTGGTGCGCTCGTAGGGCGTGAACTCGTGCTCGGGATCCTTCTCAGCGCTCGCGACGTCGGGGAAGTACCCCGGCTCGCCGCGGCGGAAGCTCATGGCGTACGTCTTGCCGCCGCGGTCGACCTCGACGTCGAGCCGCGAGGACAGGGCGTTGACAACGGACGCCCCCACCCCGTGCAGGCCGCCAGAAGCGGTGTAGGAGCCGCCGCCGAACTTGCCGCCCGCATGCAGCTTGGTGAAGACGACCTCGACCCCCGTCAGACCGGTGCGCGGCTCGATGTCGACCGGGATGCCGCGGGCGTTGTCACGCACCTCCACGGAGCCGTCGCGGTGCAGCACGATGTCGATCCGCTCGCCGTGACCGGCCAGGGCCTCGTCGACGGCGTTGTCGATGATCTCCCACAGGCAGTGCATGAGGCCACGTCCGTCGGTCGACCCGATGTACATGCCGGGCCGCTTGCGGACGGCCTCCAGCCCCTCGAGGACCTGCAGGTGGTGAGCGCTGTAGTCCGAGGACGACTTGGTCGTCGCGGCCTTCTTCGCGGTGGTGGCTTCAGCCACGGCCTTCCCTTCTGGTGATCTGCGGCGGCTGGAGACCCGTCCCCGGCCGGTCCCCGCAGGTTATCCCGACGCCGTGACAGGCCCTCGCAGGCACGCGGGACCCGGGCGCATGGGCGCCGGTGGCGGGGGCTCACAGGTGCGCCGCATACGCTGGGGTCGGTCTGTGGCCCATCCACCGGACGCCTGACCTCCGAATCACCCGATGCGACATGACATGACCCACATCCCGGGCCAATGCACGGCGGGAAGAACTGACCGTGCTTGACTGTTATCACCGGCGCCGGACCGGGATGCCAACCTCGGACCGGAGATGGACGTCTCATCAGAGACACGAGAACGAAGGAAGGCTGACGTGACCACTGCACTGGCACCCACTTTGACCGCGGCTGACCGCTGCGACCGCTGCGGCGCCCAGGCTTACGTTCGCGCCCGCCTGCACGCGGGGGGCGAACTGTTGTTCTGCGCCCACCACGGACGTGAACACCTGGCCAAGCTCCGCGAACACGCCGAGATCCAGGACGAGAGCGAGCGGTTGCACGAGACGCCCGCCGTCGCCCCCGTCGACGAACGCTGAGAGGCGCTGCTGGCGCCCTGACGCCCGTGGACGCATCCACCTGGGTCCCCGCTGTCCTGATCGTGATCGGGATGGTGGGGATCGTCGTTCCGGTGCTGCCCGGGCTGCTCCTCGTGCTGGCGGCGGTCCTGGTCTGGGCGCTCGACACCGGCACCACTGTGGCGTGGGTGGTGTTCGCCGTGGCTGCCGTGCTGTGGGTGGCCGGGTTCGCGCTGCGGTATGCCGTGCCCGAACGACGGTTGCGCGAGGCCGGCGTGCACCGCTCCACCCTGCTGCTGTCGATGCTGCTCGGGATCGTCGGGTTCTTCGTGATCCCCGTCGTCGGCGGCCCGGTGGGGTTCATCCTCGGGATCTACCTCGTCGAGCTGGCCCACTCACGCGACCGCGGCACGGCCTGGTCCTCGACCAAGAGCGCGCTGCGCGCGGTGTTCACGTCGATGGGGATCGAGCTGCTCGCCGGCCTGGCCATCGCCACGACCTGGGTCGTGGGAGTGCTGCTGAGCCGCTGAGCTGAGCTGTGTGGAGACTCGGCGTGGGTCGGTACTCGCTGTGTGGGGACTCGGTGCGGGTCAGTACTCGTCGCGCCGACGGTCCCAGCGCTCCTCGAGGCGGTGCATGAACGAGCCCGACTGCTTCGAGGTCTTGCGGGTGGTCGCGGCCGGCCGACGCACGGAGCCGTCGGGCTGGACCGTGCCGAGCGGGGTGCGTCGCCGGGGCGGGGTGAGTGCGAAGGCGACCGAGGCGACCATGACCGCGAAACCAGCAGCGCCGAGCCACATGGTCGTGTTGACCCCGACGAGCACCAGGGTGAGGCCAACGAGCACGCCGACGACCCCGACCGCGATGCGACGTCGTGCCGCCGCCTTGGCGCCCGCGCCCTGCATCTGCGACGCGAACTTGGGGTCCTCGGCATACAGCGCCTGCTCCATCTGTTCGAGCAACTGCTGTTCATGCTCTGAGAGCGGCACGATGACCTCCTGGCTTTCGGCGTGCACCTGGACCAACGCTCGAGCGCCCCGCCCAGTTGCATTGCCGTTGTTGCGTGCGTTGCGGCCGGTCAGCGCCTTGCGATGGCACCTTCAGGATATGTCGCCGGGCGGTGATGCACTAGCCGTTCGGGTCGGGTGTGGAGGGCTGTGACCTGCCGCGCCGGTCCTGCGGTGTCGCCCGCGCGCGATCGGTGTCACGGATGAGGCTGGCGGGACGCACGCTGCCGACGCCGAACCGCGCACTGGCCCGGTCGACGGCGCGATCGGCCTCGCGCCACCCGTGGTCGGGCTCGTCGAGCAACCCCTGGATCGGTGCTCCCTGCGCCTCGACGAGTCCCTCCATCCGGACGCCGACGAGCCGGATGCGGGCCTGGTGCAGGGCGAGGGCATCGAACAGCGCCTTGGCCGTGTCGTAGATCTCGCGGCTCACGTCCGTGGGGTCGCGCAGGGTCTTGCTCCTGGTGACGGTCGTGAAGTCGGCGAACCGCACCTTGATCGAGACGGTGCGTCCCACCATGGCCGCGGACCGCACCCGCGCAGCCGTGCGGTCGCTGAGCTTGAGCAGCTGGCGGTGGATGTATGCCGGGTCGTCGACGTCGACCTCGAACGTCTCGTCGGACCCGATGCTGCGCTCGCGACGCTGGGGCTCGACCGGTCGCGGGTCACGCCCCCAGGCGAGGTCGTACAGGTGCGGGCCGGCGCTGTCACCCAGGGCCTGCCGAAGGGTGTCGAGCGGGGTGTGGGCGATGTCGGCGACGGTGTGCAGGCCCAGGCGCACGAGGGTCTCCTCGGTGCGGTCCCCCACTCCCCACAGCGCGCCGACGGGTAGCTGCTGGACGAAGCCAAGGACCTCCTCACGCGGCACGACCACCATGCCATCCGGCTTGGCCAGACCGGAGGCGAGCTTGGCGACGAACTTGGTCGGGGCCACGCCGACCGAGCAGGTGATGCCCTGCTCCTCGTGGATGGTGTCGCGCAGGAGCTGGCCGATGCGGGCGGGGTTGCCGAGCCGGCGCGTGGACCCGGCCACGTCGAGGAAGGCCTCGTCCAGGGACAACGGCTCGACCACGGGCGTGATCGTCGCAAAGGTGGCCATCACGCCCGCCGAGATCTGGCTGTACAGGGCGTGGTCCGGCGCGATCACCGTGGCTTGGGGGCAGAGCCGTCGCGCGCGGGACATCGGCATCGCCGAGGCAACCCCGAACGCGCGGGCCTCGTAGGTGGCGGACAGCACCACCCCGCGGTTGCCCCCACCACCGATGATCACCGGGGTGCCGACCAGCTCGGGGCGGCGCAGGAGGGAGGCCGAGGCATAGAAGGCGTCCATGTCGACGTGCAGGATGGTGCAGCCCGTGTCGTCCGGTGGCTGCTGGGCGGTGCGCTGTGGGAGCGCGAACTGGCGCCGGCTCACGGCTCGCCTCAGCGCTTGGCGAGGATGTGCACCGCAGCCCCGAGCTGGCCGAGGAAGCCGAACTCGGGGTGTCGGCTGGCGGCGTGCTCGAGCTCGAGCAGGGCGGTGCGGTCGATCTCGGTGTCGAGCAGGGCCGACGGCACGAGGTCGCTGAACAACCGCACCCCGTGCACGTCGAGAACCCGGAGCCCGGCGGCCTCCACCATCGCGACCAGGGCTGGGGCGTCGAAGCGGCGTGGGAGGGGGTCGGCGCTCCCCCAACGGCCGTCGGCGCTGACCAGCGCCGTGTGGGCCTGGGCGAACTGGCCGGCGAGGACCCGAGCGAGCACGACGGCCAGGCGCTGGGCAGCCACCAGGCTGAGGTGGCCCCCCGGTGCGAGAACCGCGGCCAGCGCGCCCACGGTGGCGGCCGGGTCGTCGACGACCTCGAGGGTTCCGTGGCAGCAGACCAGGTCGAACGGCCGGTCGCCGGCGAGGTCGACGAGCGAGTCGGCGTCGCCTTGGACTGCGGTGACCGCGGCGCCGACCCCGCGCTCGGCGCTGCGGCGCGACAGTGAGGCAAGGGCATCGGGGCTGGGATCGACCACGGTGATCTCGTGCCCCAGCTCGGCCAGCGGGACGGCCAAGCCGCCGGTGCCGCCACCGAGGTCGAGCACCCGCAACGGGCGGCCGAGCTCGGACTGCTGTGTCTCGATGAGCTCACGGACTGCGACCCAGACCGCCGAGGTCCGCAGTGCGGTCTCGACGCCGCCGCGTCGGGCGCGCCACTGCTCTTCGGCCACGAGGTCTCCTCCGGGGTAGCGCTGCAGGGTGGGCGGGTCGACTGCCACCCTAACGGCCGGAGCCGACGGCGCTGGGCAGAGCGCACGGGATGGTCGGCACGAGGAGGTCGATCGGCCCGTGGTTGTTCGCGGGCACGCCGAGGCTGTGGCACACGAGGTCGAGGAACAGCTCGGCCTGGCGCAGGAGGTCGTCGGCCTCACGGGCGGTCACCTGGCCCTGCGGCCGGCGATCGGCGGTGACCACCTCGAAGAAGGTGGCCCACTCGGCGAGCTCTGGGGCCAACCGGGGCAACAGGGCCCACAGGCTGTGCGGCCCCGCCCGGTCGGAGTCGTCAGGACGGTCGGGTCCGTCTGGTCCGTCTGCGCCGTCGGACGCCCCGGGGCCGCGGAGGCGACGGGCGTCACGTCGGGCGGCGAGCATCGACGCCGCGGCTCGCAGCGCGGCCAGGCGGGCATGCTGGTGGCGGGTCGTCGTGTCGGTGCTCTGGCACGCCAGCAGCAGGGAATGGCGCGACCGGTCGAGCAGGTCCAGGGTGCTGGTCATCGCGGCGCCTCAGTCCGCGACCCGAAGGAGCTGCCACTGGTTGGCCTGGGCACCGGCCCCCGGCGAGCCAGGGAGTGTCGCAGCGAGGTCGTAGACCTGCGCGCCGCCGAGGCGGCCGGGGCTGGCCTCGACTCGCCAGACCCGGCGTTCACGGGCGCCTGCGACGACCTCGTGCCCCCCGCGCGCGTCGCGCCACCACGGCCGGTGCTCGTTCCACTGGTCGAGGATCGCTCGGACGACGTAGAGCCTGCCGCGCCACACGAAGGCGTCCGGACGGCGCCCAGGATCACCGTCGGAGGATGCCGGCGCGTCCTCGTGGGCCGCGTCGCGGACGTCGATGGGTTCTTCGTACCGGCGGTCCACGAGCGACTCCTTCGGAGGGTGGGAGTGGGGTGGGGTGTGCGCTCTGGCCCTGCGAACGGGCGGGGTCGAGGCGCCTGATCACAGGGCCAGAGCCGCACGGCGGGTTCCGTCGAGGACCCGTCATTCGAACAGGTGTTCGATGAGAAGAAGGTATACCCCGGCGCCGACAGCCCGCAATCCCTCTGGTCCGCCGCCCACCGGCCCGCCTAGCATTCGTCCATGTCGCAGTCCGGCGCAGCCACCTCCCCGGGCGCGCCCGACCTCGGCGCCCACCCCGGCGTCCAGCGCGTCCTCGCGGCGCTCGCTGTCCACCACATCACCCCGGAGGTCATCACCCTGCCCGATGCCGTGCGCACGGCATCGGCCGCCGCGGCCGCGCTGGGCATCACGCCCGCCGAGATCGCGAACTCCTTGGTGTTCCGTGCCCACGCCGAGGACGGCACGGTCGGGCCCCTCCTGGTCCTCACCTCGGGAGCCCACAAGGTCGACCTCGTGAAGGTGGCCGAGCTGCTCGACGGAGTCGAGCGCATCGACCGCGCGGACGCCGACTTCGTCCGAGCCCAGACCGGTTTCGCCATCGGCGGTGTGGCGCCCGTCGGACACCTCCACGCCGTGCCCACGGTCGTCGACGTCTCGCTCAGCCGGTATCCCTACGTGTGGGCGGCCGCCGGCCACAGCCACACCGTGTTCCGGACCACCTACGAGGAGCTGCTCAGGATCACCGGGCCCCACAGCACCGCCATCGAGGTCTGCTGACCGCGAAGTGGGCTCCCGTCACAGCTGGGTGTTGAGGTACCGCTGCAGCAGGCTGACGATCCGGGTGTTCCACGTGCGGGCGCCGTCGCGGTACGTCCCGAGGTAGGACTGCAGTGCCGCCGTGGACGCCGGCCCCCACAGGCCGTCCGCGATCGTTCCGATGCGCTGTTGCAGGGCACGCACCGTCACGGTGTCCAGTCGACCCGTCCGGGTCACCGAGAGCCAGCGCTGCAGGGCCACGACGGTGGTGGCGTTGAGCACTCCGGTGACCGCGAGCCGTGGCGCCAGCAGCCCTTCGGTGGCCTTGAGCACGAGCACCCGCAGGACGGCGGCGTTGACCTGGGCCCGGAAGGCGCTGTTGGTCGACGCGCGAGCAGCCACCGCGGCGACCATCGCGGGGATGACCTGAGGGTTGACGGTCAGGACGAGGTCACCCCCGGCGCTGATGAAGTTCACCGCTCGCGCGCCCGGCGACCAGGCCCGCACCTGGGCGGCGTTCCCGAGGTCGTCGCTGACGACGACGCCGCCGAAACGCAGGCCCTGGCGGATCATCCCCGTGATCACCGCGTGGGAGAAGACGGCCGGTTGGCGGGGGTCGATGCGGCTGTAGATCGCCGACGACACCATGAGCAGACCGGCGCCCGAGGCGACCGCGGCCCGGAACGGCACGAGGTCCGCGGAGGTGGAGGTGGTCACGGTGTCGGTGACCCCAGCGGTGACGTCGGTGTTGCCCGTGACCCGCCCCAGTCCGGGGAAGTGCTTCGCGGTGACGGCCAGACCGGCCGAGCGCATCCCCTTGAGGAAGGCTGTTCCCTTGTCGGCGACAACAGTCGGCGTGTAGCCGTACTCGCGGCTGTACCGGCCGATCGGCGCGTTGTTCGACGCGCTGCTCGCGGAGACCGTGTCCATGACCGGCGCGAGGTTGACGTCGACCCCGGCGCGCGCCACCTGGCGACCCCAGGCCGCGGCATACGAGGTCAGCGTGGCGTCCGGCCACCCGCCCTGGACCAGTGCCGTCGGCATCCTCGAGAAGCCCGGCCCCTGGAGCACCTGGACGTACCCGCCCTCCTGGTCCGTGGCGATGAACAACGGGACCGCGGCGGTGGCGGCAGCGGTCGTCAGGGCGTCCGCGCTGCTCGTCAGGGCCCGAACCGGAGGCGCGCCCGCCGTGGTGCGCCCGGTGAGGATGAGGTTGCCGACGTGGTACCGCGAGATGGCGGACACGGTGGACGAGCCGAGGCCGGTGACCGGGCCGCCCACCATGAAGAGCTGGCCGATGCGTTGCGCGAACGTCATCCGGTCGAAGGCCGCCCGCGCCATCGTGGCCGGGGTGACGACGACGGTCGTCGCGGCCAGCGACGCAGCCCCGACCGGTGCCAGGTCGGCGCCGAGGAACGGGACGCTCGTCGCGAGCACGGTGAGAACTGCCCCGGTGCGAAGAGACTTGCGAAGAGCGTCCATGGCTGCCTCCAGCGAGCGGGTTCGGTCCTTCCACTCTGTGACGCCCGGACGCATCGGCAGGTTGGGTGTCCGGCGACCCCGACACGCCCGTGCGCCCCGATTTCCGGGGTGCGCGGGCCGCGCAGGGGGTTGGATACCAACCACGGGGGTTGAAGCGGCGTCTCAGGGACGTGGCGAAAGCCGGAAGGACAGCGAGCATGGTTGCTCGGGACGGCGGTTTCCCGCCCCAGGCCGCCTCGCCGGACGCGCATGCGGCGGTGCGGTCGCTCTTCGACGCCCACTACGGGCCGCTGGCCGGCTGGGCAGCCCGCCTCCTCGACGACGACGACCTGGCGCACGACGTCGCGACCGAGGCGTTCGTCCGGCTGCTGCGGACGTTCGACACCGTTGAGGAGCCCCGCGCCTGGCTGTATGCCGTGACGGCCAACCTCGTCCGCGACCACTGGCGGCGCACCAGTCGCGAGCGGGTCGCCTACCGCCGCTTCAGCCACGACCAGGGGCAGGATCCCACCGCGGACCGGGAGGCGGCCGAGCACCGCAGCGACACCGCCACCCGGCTGACGGTGCGCCAGGTGGTCCTCTCCCTGCCGGACAGCCTGCGCGAGGCCGTCCTGCTCTACTACTACGCCGACCTCCCGGTCGCCGTCGTGGCGGCCCGCCTGGGGAAGTCAGAGGGCACCGTGAAACGAGATCTCTTCGACGCGCGACGCCGCATGGCGGCACTGCTGGAGGATGTGCGATGAGCGACCACAGGACCATCTCCGATCCAGGACCCGACCCCGGCTTCGACCCGGTGGACGCCTTCTTCACGCACGAACGCCGTGCGACCCGCGCGCTCGAAGCCGGGGACGCCCAGTGGGACGGCATCCTGGTCCGCGCGCGCCGCGAACGGATGCGGCGGATGCGCAGCACCACGGCCTGGGCTGCCGCTGCCGCCGCCCTCGTCGCCGCCGGGGTGTGGGGGCTCTCCGGTCGCCTCGGCCCGGTCACACCAGCAGACACCAGCCCGCCGGTGACGTCCCCGTCGACGCAGGCCCCGTCGCCGACCCCGCACCCCTCGCGCAGCTCGCAGCCGACGCCGTCGACCTCGAGCGGCTCGGTCGGCACGCCAATGCCGAGCACCTTCCGCGTGCAGTCCCTGTCGACCGGCGATGCCCACCACCTCTACGCCCTCGGCACCGCCGCGTGCAGCGGGGGCGCCTCCTGCCCGATGCTGGCGGTCTCGGCCGACAACGGCAGGTCGTGGCGGCTCGTGCACACCTTCCCCAGCAACGCGACCGCGAACGCCACAGCGGGCACGCAGGCCGGAACACCCGTGCCCGGGCCGGCAGCCCTGAGCCAGGTGCGCTTCGCGAGCTCCTCGATCGGGTGGGTGTTCGGCGGCGGGGCCATGCGCACGTCCGACGGGGGCGCCACCTGGCAGTCGTATGCGCACGGTTCCGGGACGGTCCTCGACCTCGAGACGAACGGCAAGGACGTCGTGCTCACCACGGCCGACCGCTGCTCGCAGGGCACGTGCAGCGGTGGGATCCAGGTCCTGCGCGCCCCGGTCACGGCGTCGGCGGCCACCGATGCGGTGGGCACCATCGTCGCCGGGACGGTCCTGGGCGCCCCCATCTCGTGGCACGGCGGCGACGCGTACCTCTCGCCCGTGGTCACCAACGAGACTTCCGGCACCGTCGCCGAGGCGATGGTCCTGCGCGCGGACGGCCTGCACCCCGCGGGGCCGGCCCGCTGCGCGAACGACTCGTCGGCCCCCCAGGTGGTCACCCCCGCGGCCGGGACCACGCTGTTCGCCCTCTGCGTCACCGGGGCCGCCATGAGTCACCTCGGTTACGAGGTGCAGGCCACCGGCGACGCTGCTGCCGCGTGGCGGGTCGTGAGCACTGACGCGCTCATCCTGGTCCACGCCGGCTCGACATCGTTCGCCGCAGCCGACGGGAGCGCCTTGCTGGCAGTGTCCGGCGGCTCGCCCGACGTGCACGGCTCGATGGCTGTCAGCAGCGACGGCGGTGCGACGTGGCACACGCCCCGCACCGCGCCGCCGACCCCCGACCACGGCTGGGCGTGGGTCGGCGCGCCGGGGGGCCCGACGTTCTACGCCATCTCCGCCGACCCCTCGCCCACGTTCTGGAAGAGCACCGACCGCGGTGAGACCTGGGCGCAGGTCGCGGTGGCCGCCGGCTGAGCAGTGAGCCGCCGAGGCCCCCGTATGCCGCGCCCGCGGCATACGGGGGCTTACAGGGCGACCCTCACGTGGCGGTCATGCCCCCCTCGTGCAGGCACAGGACGTTGCCGTCCGGGTCGAGGAACCAGGCTGCCTTGGTGCCGCCCTGCTCGGCGATGTGGTCGACCGTCGTCAACCCGGGCATGTCGTAGTCCTCGAAGGCGACGCCGCGACCCTCCAGATCGGCGATCTCCGCGCGCAGGTCGGACACCTCCCAGGTCAGGGCGGTGCTGGGATTCTGGGTGCCTGCTTCGCGCGGCAGGAGCATCAGCATGGCCCCGCCGCTGAGCTGGTACATGAGGCTGCCCTCGTCATTCGTACCGAGGAACGGCAGGTCCAGCTTGTCGTAGAACGCCTTGGCGCGGCCGGTGTCCGCGACGGGCAGCAAGGTCGAGACAGCACTGGTGGCTAGGGACATGGGAACACCTCCTGGTGACAGGCCAAGCCTGCTCCGCGTCCAGCCGGCGGTGCTCCGCCAAACTGACGAGATCTGCTGGGCAGAATGGGTCCATGACCTCTCCCAAGCCTGTCGAGTGCTGGCTCACCGACATGGACGGCGTCCTCGTGCACGAGGAGCATGCGATCCCCGGCGCGGCTGACTTCATCGCGGCGCTGACCGAGCACGGGCGCCGGTTCCTCGTCCTCACCAACAACTCGATCTTCACCCCGCGTGACCTGCGCGCACGCCTGCTGTCCAGCGGGATCGACGTGCCCGAGAGCGCCCTGTGGACCTCTGCCCTCGCCACGGCCCAGTTCCTCGACGACCAGCGGCCCGGCGGCAGCGCGTTCGTGGTCGGTGAGGCCGGACTGACGACGGCGCTCTACGAGGTCGGCTACACCATGACCGACCGGTCGCCGGACTACGTCGTCCTCGGCGAGACCCGGACCTACTCGTTCGAGGCGATCACGACCGCGATCCGGCTCATCGAGGCAGGCGCGCGGTTCATCGCCACCAACCCTGACGTCAGCGGCCCGAGCAAGCAGGGCACGCTGCCCGCCACCGGGTCGGTCGCGGCGCTGATCTCGGCAGCGACCGGCCGCGCGCCGTACTACATCGGCAAGCCCAACCCGCTGATGATGCGCAGCGCGCTCAACCGCATCGACGCGCACTCCGAGTCGACGGTGATGGTGGGTGACCGGATGGACACCGACGTCATCAGCGGCCTGGAGGCCGGTCTGCGCACCATCCTGGTGCTCACCGGGTCGACCAAACCCGACCATGTCGAGCGCTTTCCGTACCAGCCCACGCGCGTGGTGGACTCCGTTGCCGACGTGGTGCCGCTGGTGGGCGAGCTGCGCCCGCTCGACCAAACCCAGCCCGACTCGCGGGTGAACCTCGGCTAGAGGCTGAGGTTGCGGTAGACCTCGAGCGTTGCGGTCGAGCGGTTCATGGTGATGAAGTGCAAGCCCGGCGCACCCTCACCGAGCATCCGCTCCGCGAGCTCGGTGGCGATCTGCACGCCCACCTCGCGGGTCGCAGCCGGGTCCTCGGCCACGGCCTCGAGCCGGCGCAGCACGGCATCGGGCAGCGGCGTGCCCATGAGCTGGGACATCCGTGCGATCTGCTTGACGTTCGTCACGGGCATCAGGCCCGGGGTGATCGGCAGGTCGCGGCGCGCGGCGACCGCGTCGCGCAGCCGCAGGTAGGTCTCGGCGTCGAAGACCATCTGGGTGATCGCGAAGCTTGCTCCGGCATCCGCCTTGCGGACGAGCACCTCGACGTCGTCCTCGAAACCGGCCGACTCGGGGTGCACGTCCGGGAAGGCCGCGACGCCGACGGTGAACTCCCCCAGGCCGCGCACCAGCCGCACGAGGTCCTCCGCGTGGTTGAGGCCCTCCGGGTGAGCCACCCACGCTCCGCCGACGTCGCCCGGAGGATCGCCGCGCAAGGCGAGGATGTTGCGGACGCCACTCGCGGCATACAGCCCCACCACCTGACGCAGGGCGGCGACCGAGGCGTTCACGCAGGTCAGGTGTGCCAACGGGGTGAGGGTGGTCTCGCGGGCGATCCGCTCGGTGACCCGCACGGTGCGGTCCTGGCTCGTGCCACCGGCGCCGTAGGTCACCGAGACGAAGTCGGGGCGCACCGACTCGAGGCGGCGGATCGCGTCCCAGAGCAGCGCCTCGCTCGCGTCGTCCTTCGGCGGGAAGAACTCGAAGCTGATCGACGGGCTGGGCGCCGAGAGCATGCCGGGGATGGAGCGGGTGAGCCGCTCCGGTCGCGCCAGTCTCGAGGGTTGGCCCAGTGCCATGGCGGTGAGACTAGTCGAGCGCGCACACCGTAGGCTCGACCCAGCAATCGGTGAGACAGCGCGGGCCTGCGCCGGCTCGACGTTGGCCGAGGCTTCTGGTGGCCCGAGACTCTGGAGGAGCGCGTGGTGGACAGCCCGCTCGACGCCGCGCACCTGCGCGAGCGCGTGCAGCGCTGCGTCGACGACTTCCTCGTGCGGCAGGGCGACGTGCTCGGCGAGGTGGGCCCCGACGCCCAGGAGCTCCTCGGGGCAGTGGCGCGTCTGCTCACCGGCGGCAAGCGGCTGCGTGCGGCGTTCGTCTACTGGGGCTACCGCGCCACGGGCCAGCCTGACTCCGAGGCGGTCGTGCGGGTGGCGACGGCGATGGAGTTCTTCCAGGCGGCCGCGTTGATCCACGACGACGTCATGGACGACAGCGACACCCGCCGGGGTATGCCGGCGGCGCACCGCTCGATCGCGGCCCGCCACGAGCGCGAGGAGTGGGCGGGCGACGCCCGACGGTTCGGCGTGGCCGGCGCCATCCTCGCGGGCAACCTGTGCCTCAACTGGACCGAAGAGCTGTACTCGACGTCGGGGCTCGTGCCCGAGCACCTCGCGCGTGGTCGGGCCGTGTTCGACGTCATGCGCACCCAGCTCATGGGCGGGCAGTTCCTCGACGTCGTCGAGTCGGCGCGGTCGTGGGAGGGCGTCTCGACCCACGAGCAGATCGAGCGGGCCGAGCGGGTCATCCGGTTCAAGAGCGCGAAGTACACCGTCGAGCACCCGCTCCTGGTCGGGGCGACCGCCGGGGGCGCCTGCGCCGAGGACGTCGCGGCGCTCTCGCGCTACGGCCTCGACCTCGGCCAGGCGTTCCAGCTGCGCGACGACCTGCTCGGGGTGTTCGGCGACCCCGCCGCCACGGGCAAGCCGGCCGGCGACGACCTGCGCGAAGGCAAGCGCACCGTGCTGGTCGCGCACGCGCTCGCCGGGGCCGACCACGCCGGCCGCGCGCTCATCGAGCGTCGCCTGGGCGACCCGGGGCTGCAGGCCAACGACGTGGAAGACCTCCGCGACGCGATCGCCGCCAGCGGCGCCGTCGACGCGGTCGAGGCCGAGATCACGCGCCTGGCCGACACGGCACGGATGGCCCTGAAGTCGACCATGGGGCTCACTGCCGAGGCGCTCGACGTGCTCGACGCCCTCATCGACAGCTCCACCGCGCGCGCCCACTGACGCCCGCAGGGCGTGCTACCAGGCGGTCTCCATGGCCCGCCGCCGAACCTCGGTCTTGAACCCCGCTGCGAGTGCCTCGACCGGGCAGTCCCCCGCGGGCAGGGTCGAATCCGGGGTGAACAGCCAGCGCAGCAGCTCCTCGTCGCCCATGCCTCCGTCGGCGAGCACCGTGAAGGTGCCGGGCAGGTGGCGCATCACCGCCTCGTGGAGGAACAGCTCGGGCACCGACAGGATCCGGCGCTCGCCGACCCGCCAGGCCAGCAGCTCGCGGTCGTCGATGAGGCGGCGCACGGCCGACAGCGGCAGCGCCAACCGCTCGGCGACGTCGGGGATGGTGAGCCATCGGCCCACCAGTGCCTCCAGGGACGGCTCATCAGGGTCGGGGGTCTTCACGCCGTCGGCGGGGATCTCGGTCACCTGCCCAGCCTGCCAGCCATCACCCGCAAAGCAAATTACATCGATGTAAGTCAATATGAGCCTCGATTGGTGGTGTACCTTTCACAAAAGTCACATTCGCCCCACCGCTCACTCCAGACGCCACCACTCACTTCCGGCGCACGTTTTCGGCCCACCCCGCACCCCAGGCCCACCCCGCACCCGCAGCACCTTCCGAAAGGCAGCCCCCGATGTCTCCGGCGATCGCCCTTGCAGCGCTCCCCTCAGCCGCGGCGCTCCAGCTCCCCTCGCACCCCGCGTCCGTCGTCCTGAAGGCCCACCCCGCGCCATACGGCTGGGTTGTCGCGACGATCCGCCGCGGGGACACCCTCGAGGCGATCGCGACCCGCACGGGCACCACCACGGGCGTCCTCGCGAGCCGCAACGGCCTGCGGGACGGCGGCAACCGGCTGGGGATCGGTGAGCACCTCTGGGTGCCCAAGTCGGCCGCCCAGGCCCGCGCCGAAGCCGCCCGGGCGAAGGCTGCCGCCGCTGCGCGAGCTGCCGCACGAGCCGCCGCCATGCGGCGCGCGACCTACGTGGTGCGCAGCGGAGACACCCTGAGCGCCATCGCCGCGCACCGGGGCGTCACCATCGCGTCGCTGCTCAAGGCCAACCGGCTGTCCACCCGGTCGCTGCTCCACATCGGGCAGAAGCTCCGGATTCCCGGCACCACCGCGAGCCGTCCCGCTGCGGCTGCGCACCGCCGCGCGACGGCCCCGCATGCCCGCGCGATGTCGACGGTGACCTACCGGGTTCGGGGCGGCGACACCCTGGGCGCCATCGCCGCGCGCACCAAGACCCCGCTCGGCACGCTCTACTCGCTCAACCGACTGACCCCGCGCAGCGTCATCCACCCGGGCCAGGCCATCAAGGTCCGAGGCACCGCTCACCCCGCGGCGAAGGCGGCGCCGCCGGCGACGACCGCGTACACCGTTCGCTCGGGCGACACGCTGAGCGCGATCGCCTCTCACCACGGGATCAGCCTCGCGACCCTGCTCAAGACCAACCACCTGTCGGCCCGCTCGGTCCTTCGGATCGGGCAGAAGGTCAAGCTCCCGGTCAAGGCCAAGCCCCGCACCTCGAGCGCGAACACCTTCGCTGGCCGCACCTACCCGGCCACCATCGTCAACGCGGCCACGGCCAACCGACGGGCGCTCGCGGCCCGCTCGGTCCCGACTCGCTCGGCCACCCGCGCGATGATCGTCGCCACCGCCCGACGCCACGGCGTCGACCCTCGCCTGGCCCTCGCGATCGGCTGGCAGGAATCGGGCTGGAACCAGCGACAGGTCTCGGTGGCCAACGCCATCGGGGTCATGCAGGTCGTGCCGTCGTCAGGGCGCTGGGCCTCGGACCTGGCCGGACGCCAGCTCAACCTGCTCAACACGCAGGACAACATCACCGCCGGCGTGGTCATCCTGCGCAGCCTGACCAGGTCCGCCCCGAACCTCGACGCGGCGATCGCGGGGTACTACCAGGGCCTGTACTCGGTCGAGAAGAACGGCATGTATGCCGACACCAAGGCGTACGTCGCCTCCGTGAAAGCGCACCGGGCGCACCTGTAGCCGCCGTTTCGGGCTGGATCGGCCCTTCGTGCGCGCTCGACGGGTGCTCCGCGGGTGCCCAGCGGGCCCGCCTGCGTCGTTTGCCCCCTGACACCTCCTACACTTTGCGAGTGTCTTCCGGTGTGACCGAGTCCTTGCTCGGCCGTGTGTTCGACGGGCGCTACCGCGTCCAGTCGCACATCGCCGACGGTGGAATGGCCTCGGTCTACCTCGCCCTCGACACCCGGCTCGACCGTGATGTCGCGCTCAAGATCCTGCGGCGCGACCTGGCCCAGGACGACGCGTTCGTCAGCCGTTTCCGGCGTGAGGCCCGATCGGCTGCGCGGCTGTCCCACCCGAACGTCGTCTCCGTGTTCGACCAGGGCGAGGACGAGGGACACATGTTCCTCGCCATGGAGTACGTGCCCGGTCAGACGCTGCGCGAGGTGATGCGCGCCGAGGGACCCCTCACCCCCCGGGCCGCCCTCGACATCATGGGTCCGGTGCTCCAGGCCCTCTCGGCTGCCCATCGCGCGGGCATCATCCACCGCGACGTCAAGCCCGAGAACATCATCCTGCGCGAGGACGACGGCACGGTGAAGGTCGCCGACTTCGGGCTCGCCCGTGCAGTGACGACCCAGACCACGGCGTCCCAGACCGGGGTCCTGCTCGGCACCGTCGCCTACCTGTCCCCCGAGCAGGTCGAGCGCGGCATCGCCGACGCCCGCAGCGACGTGTATGCCGCCGGCCTCATCCTCTTCGAGATGCTCACCGGGTCGAAGGCGTTCACCGGCGAGACGCCCATCCACATCGCGTACCAGCACGTCCACGGCTCGGTGCCGGCGCCCTCCTCCCGGGTCACCTCGGTCCCCACCGAGCTCGATGCCCTCGTCGCGCTGGCGACAGCCCGGGACCCCGACCACCGTCCCACCGATGCCGGCGACTTCCTCGCCGAGGTGCGCCGCTCGCGCGCCATGCTCACGGCGACCGAGCTGGACCGCCGCCCCGAGGGTCCGGCCACTCCGGATGGCGGCGTGAGCACCGTCGCCGTCGACCGCACCAGCGCGCTGCCGGTCGGATCGACGGGCGAACGAGCGCGCAGCCTGCCTCCGGTGGCCCTCCCCATCGACCGCACGCCCACGACTCCCCCGGCCGTCACCGCGATGGCGACGACCGCGAGGGTGCCGCCGGTTTCGACTGGCGCACTGCGCCGTGGCGCTGGCTGTGGGTGGCGCTCGCCGTCGCGGTCGTGGCAGGGGTGTCCGCGTGGTGGTTCCTGGCCGGGCCCGGGTCACCCACCGTCGTGCCGAGGACCGTCGGCCTCACGTACGCCAAGGCCCAGTCCATGCTCGAGGCCAGTCATCTCGACCCGGTCAAGGTCGAGTCGTTCCAGGAGGCGGTGCCCAAGGGGCAGGTCGTGGCCACCGACCCCGGTGCAGGCACACAGGTCCGCCGGGGCAGCACCGTCGACGTCACCGTGTCCAAGGGCCCCGAGCGCTACGCCGTGCCCGACCTGGTCGGCAAGTCCAAGGCGGAGGCCACCGACCAGATCACCGCGACCAAGCTCACGCTGGGCACGGCAACCGAGGCGTACAGCGAGACGGTCGCCCAGGGCCTGGTCATCAGCGTCAACCCGCCGACGGGGACCCTGCTCAAGCGCGGCGACCCGGTCACCATCGTCGTGAGCAAGGGTCGCCAGCCGATCCCCGTGACCGACTTCACCGGCAAGCCCGCCGCGCAGGCGGTGGACGCCCTGACCAAGGCCGGCCTCAAGGTCGACGCCACCCAGCAGGAGAACAACGACACCGTCCCCAAGGGCGACGTGATCCGCCAGTCCCCGTCCGGCGGCAACCTCTACACCGGTGACCAGGTGACGATCGTCGTGTCCAAGGGTCCGGTCATGGTCCAGGTCCCCGACGTCACGGGCAAGCAGGCCGATGTCGCCCAGAAGATCCTCGAGGCGGCCGGGTTCGTCGTCGAGCGGCAGGCCATCCTCGGGGGCCTGTTCGGCACCGTCCACCACACGACGCCAGCCGCGGGCAGCCAGGCTCCGAAGGGTTCCAAGGTCACCATGGTGATCGTCTGACGGGCGCCACCCGGCGGCATACAGGCGTGGGCCTTCTGCCACCCTTGGCTGCGTGCGCTCGCCCCTTCCCGCCAGCCGACTGGCCACGCTGCTCCTGGTGTCGGTCACCGCGGTGTGGGGGTCCACGTTCTTCCTCATCCGTGACCTCGTCGCGCACGTGCCGTCGGCCGACTTCCTCGCCGTCAGGTTCGCCATCGCGGCGGTCGTCATGGCCATGGTGTTCCGGCGCCAGACGCTCGCCCTGACCCGTCGCGAGGTGGTCGTCGGTGTCGGCCTCGGGGTGCTCTACGGGCTCGCCCAGCTCCTGCAGACGATCGGGCTCGAGCACACCAACGCATCAGTCTCCGGCTTCGTGACGGGAACGTACGTCGTGCTCACGCCGGTGCTCGGCGCCGTGCTGCTGCGCGACCGCGTCCCCTTCACCACCTGGCTCGCCGTGGGCCTGGCGACCACGGGGCTCGCGGTGCTGTCCCTGCGCGGGCTGTCCATCGGAATCGGCGAGGCGCTGACCCTGGTCGCCGCTGGGCTCTACGCCCTGCACATCATCGGGCTGGGGCGCTACTCCACCGCCGCGTCGGCGAACGGGCTCGCCACGGTCCAGGCGTTCGTCATCACGGCAGTGACCGCTGTCGCGGCCATCCCCGGCGGAATCACCCTGCCATCCACCGGCGGACAGTGGGCCTCGCTGCTGTACATGGCCCTCATGGCGGGCGCCGTGGCGTTGTGGGCCCAGACCTGGGCGCAGTCGCACCTGCCGGCGACCCGGGCGGCCATCGTCATGACGATGGAGCCGGTGTTCGCGGCGTTCTTCGCCGTGCTGTTCGGGGGCGAGTCGCTGACCGCACGCATGGTCGTCGGCGGCGCGCTCGTGCTGACGGCGATGTACGTGGTCGAGCTGCTGGGCCGTCGCTCAGGCGCTTCGGCGGAACAGGACCGTCCGGCCGAGCTGCTCCATCACGAAGTCTGAGGACCGTTCTCCAGCAACGGAACCAGCGTGTCCACGGCACAGTCCGTGCCCTGATCGTCGACGTCGAGGTGCCACACGAGCCGCACGCCGGTGGCGCTCACGGGATACAGGCGTATGCCGCGTCGGCCCGCCTCCGCGACGAACTCGGTGGCCGACCACCCGGCGGCGGCAACGTCGAGGATGACGATGTTCGTCTGCACCCGGTCCGGGTCGACCGACGACGGCACGGCCTTGGCGGCAGCCTCGGCGAACCGCCGGGCCCTCGCGTGGTCGTCGGCGAGTCGCTCGACGTGGTGGTCGAGGGCGTGCAGGCCGGCCGCGGCCAGGATTCCGACCTGTCGCATCCCGCCACCGAACCGCTTGCGCCAGATTCGTGCCTGCGCCATGCGGTCGGCCGAGCCTGCGATGACCGAGCCGACGGGCGCGCCGAGCCCCTTGGAGAGACAGACGCTCACGGTGTCGAACAGCCGGCCGTAGGTGTCGAGTGGCACGCCCGTGGCGACGTGCGCGTTCCAGAGGCGGGCGCCGTCGAGGTGCATCGCGACGCCCCGGTCCCGGGTCCCGGCTCGCAGTCGCTCGATCTGCTCGAGCGGCTGGACGGTGCCGCCGCCGAAGTTGTGGGTGTTCTCGACGACCACGAGCCGCGTGTTGACCTGGTACGTGCCACCGTCGGGGATCATCAGCCCGAGCGGCTGCGCGGCATCGAGCAGACCGTGGTCGGCGACCCAGGACCTCGAGGAGATCCCGGACAGCACGGCGGCCGCGCCCATCTCGGCTCGGAGCACGTGCGCCAGGGAGTCGGCGATGAGCTCCTCGCCGTGGCCGACGTGCAGGCGCAGGCACAGCTGGTTGGCCATCGACCCGGTGGGTGCGAACAGGGCGTCCTCGTGGCCGAGCAGGTCCGCGACCCGCTCCTCGAGCCGTCGGACCGTCGGGTCCTCGCCGAACACGTCGTCGCCGACCGGGGCCGACGCCATGGCGCGACGCATGGCCTCCGTGGGCTGGGTCAGGGTGTCGGACAGGAGGTCGACGAGGGGCGCAGCAGACATGCCGCCAGCCTAGGAGGTGGGCGGCATACGTCAGTCCGTGGCCAGCATCTCGGCCACCAGGAAAGCCAGCTCGAGGCTCTGCTGGTGGTTGAGGCGCGGGTCGCAGACCGTCTCGTAGCGCTTGTTCAGGTCGGCGTCGAGGATCTTCTCGGCGCCGCCGATGCACTCGGTGACGTCGTTGCCCGTCAGCTCGACGTGGATGCCGCCGGGGATGGTGCCCAGCGCCTGGTGCACCTCGAAGAAGCCCCGCACCTCCTCGACCACGTCCTCGAAGTCCCTGGTCTTGTAGCCGCTCTCGGACTCGAAGGTGTTGCCGTGCATCGGGTCGCAGATCCAGGTGACCTGGGCACCGGAGGCCGTGATCTTGTCGACGAGGCCGGGCAGCGCCTCGCGGACTGTCTTGGCGCCCATGCGGGTGATGAACGTGAGACGGCCGGGCTCGCGGTCGGGGTCGACCTTGTCGATGAGGCGCAGGACGTCGTCGACCTCCGCCTTGGCCGACAGCTTGATCCCGATCGGGTTGAGGACCTTGGAGACGAAGTCGATGTGGGCGCCGTCGATGTCGCGGGTGCGCTCGCCGACCCAGATGAAGTGGCCGCTGGTGTCGTAGAGCTCACCGGTGCGGCTGTCGACGCGGGTCAGCGGGCGTTCGTAGTCGAGCAGCAGCGCCTCGTGGGCCGAGAAGAACTCCGTGCTCTTCATGGCCTCGAAGTCTGCCCCGCAGGCGAGCATGAACTTCATCGCCTTGTCGATGTCCTTGGCGAGGCGCTCGTAGCGGCTGTTCGCGGCGTTCGCGACGAAGCCCTTGTTCCAGTCGTGGACATGCCGCAGGTCGGCGAACCCGCCGTGGGTGAACGCGCGCACGAGGTTCAGCGTGGCCGCGCTTGCGTGGTAGGCGCGGACGAGCCGCTGCGGGTCGGGCGTGCGGGACTGCGGCGTGAAGTCGAAGTCGTTGACCATGTCGCCGCGGTATGCCGGCAGGCTCACGCCCTCGCGCGTCTCGTCCCCCGAGCTGCGGGGCTTGGCGTACTGGCCGGCCATGCGGCCGACCTTGACCACCGGCACCGAGGCGCCATAGGTCAGCACCGCCGCCATCTGGAGGATGGTCTTGACCCGGTCGCGGATGTTGTCCGCCGTCGCGGCGGCGAACGTCTCGGCACAGTCGCCGCCCTGCAGGACGAACGCCTCGCCGCGGGCGGCGGCCGCCATGCGGGACTTGAGGACGTCGCACTCACCGGCGAACACCAACGGCGGATAGGTCGCGAGCTCGGCGACGGCGCTCTCGAGGCGGGCGGCATCCGGCCATTGCGGCTGCTGAGCGGCCGGGAGGGCAGCGCCAGCGGCCAAGCTGGCGAGGGCGTCATGGTGCGTGGTGCTCACCGCATCAGGATAGGTGCCGCTCCCACCCGACGACGCCACGGCCCGGATGCCGGTCAGCAGCCTTGCGGCTCCGGTGGGCAGATCTGGTCGGGCAGTCGCGTACGGGTCAGCTCAGCTGGCCGCCCGACGACCCGGCAGCGCGTCGCCTCCCAGCTCGGCGGCGGTCTCGGCAGTCGGGTCCGTCTGCTGGTCGGTCGTCTGGTCGGTCGTCTCGTCGGTGGTGTCGCCGGTCGTCTCGTCGATGTCGGAGGCAGCGTCGTCGACGGCCTTCCGGCCGCGGGCGGACGGCTCGTCGCCGGCATCCAGAGCCTCTTCGAGCTCCTTGGCGGCGGTGCCCGGCAGGGCCGCCTCCTGCAGCTCGCGGGCCTTGGTCTTCGCCGCGGCGAGGATGCGGTCCTTCATGGACGTCGCGTACATGTCGACGTACTCCTGCCCCGACAGCAGCATGAGCTCGTACATGATCTCGTCGGTGATCGAGCGCAGGACGAACCGGTCGTCCTCCATGCCGTCGTACCGGGAGAAGTCCAGGGGCTTGCCGATCTTGATCCCGATGCGCATCAGCTTGGGGATCTTCTTGCCGGTCGGCTGGGCCTTGTCGGTGCCGATCATCGCGACCGGCAGCACCTTCACCCCACCCTCGAGGGCCATCCGGGCGACCCCCGTCCGCCCGCGGTACAGCCGGCCATCGGGCGACCGGGTGCCCTCGGGGTAGATGCCCAGCAGCTCGCCACGGCGCAGGACCCGAAGGCCCGAGCGCAGCGCGGCTTCACCGGCTCGGCCGCCGGACCGGTCGATCGGCAGCTGGCCCACGCCCCGGAAGAACGCCGCGGTGAGACGACCCTTGAGCCCGCGACCGGTGAAGTAGTCCGACTTCGCGAGGAACGTCATACGCCGCGGCACCGCCAGCGGCAGGAAGATCGAGTCCGAGAACGACAGGTGGTTGCTCGCGAAGATCGCTGCCCCCTCGTCCGGGATGTTCTCCTCCCCCCTCGACCCACGGCCGAAACAGCAGCCTGAGGATCGGGCCCAGAACGACCGTCTTGAGCACCCAGTAGAACACCAGCCCACCTCCCTGTGACGCGTGGAACTCTACGGCACTCTCGACGGGCTGGCCGCCCCATGCGAGGATGCGCCAGCGTCGGCACCCTCGACGCGCCGCTCGCTCGTCCGCCCACCCGCCTCCACCCCACCCGAGTCCACCTCACCAGGAGCAACCGTTGTCCGTGCTTCCCGGCGCCGAGCCGTACCTCCACGACGGGTCGGACACCGCTGTCCTGCTCGTCCACGGTTTCACCAGCACCCCGCAGAGCCTGCGCCCGTGGGGCGAGTACCTCGCGGATCGCGGCTACACCGTGCGGGTGCCCCGGCTTCCCGGCCACGGCACCACGTGGCAGGAGATGAACCGCACCCGGTGGGAGGACTGGTACGCCGAGGCGGACCGAGCCTTCCGCGAGCTCCACGAACGCAGTGAGCGCGTCTTCGTCGGCGGCCTGTCGATGGGTGGGGCGCTCGCACTCGCACTCGCGCAGGAGCACGGCCCGCGCGTGACCGGCCTGGTGCTGGTCAACCCGGCGGTGAAGTTCGACGACTGGCGGGTGCGCCTGCTGCCCGTCCTCAAGCACGCGGTCGGAAGCCTGGAGGCGATCGGCAACGACATCAAGAAGGAAGGGGTCACCGAGCTCGCCTACAGCCGCACGCCGCTGCGAGCCGGGCACTCCCAGCTCGTGGCCTGGCGCAACGTCATCCGCGACCTGCCGCAGGTGACCCAGCCGGTGCTGCTCCTGCACTCGCTGCAGGACCACGTCGTGCCTGCCTCGAGCTCGGAGCTGGTGCTGGCGCGGATCTCCAGCGAGGACTCCACCGAGATCCTGCTCCACGACAGCTACCACGTCGCTACCCTCGACAACGACGCCCCGCGTATCTTTGACGAGTCGGCCACGTTCATCGAGCGGCTCAGCTAGCAGACCGCCCGGGCGCAGGCCACCAGACACCGAGGGGAGCCATGGGCGACAAGGACGTGGACGCGCAGTTCGCGGACATCGTCGCGCACTGGGACGACGTCGAGTCCCTGCCCGATCCGCCCGACCCACTCGTCGGCCACCCCCCGCCGCCCCCCGCGCCGAACCCGACCAACCCGCCACCCACCCGACCCTTCGTCGTGTGGCGCGGTGCCGAGCCCGATCCCGTCGCCGACGAGGAACCCGACCCGCTCGAGCTGTCCGACGACGACGACGAGGACGCCCACTTCGAGCCCGGGCCGACCGCACCCCTTCCCCCGCAGGAGGACCTGCAGTTCTGGGGCATCGTCGTGGGCCTGGTTGCCGGGCCACTGCTGCTGCTCTGGCTGGTGCTGTTCCGCCCCGACGTCAGCTCGTGGTGGACCATGGCCGCCCTGGGCCTGACGGTCGGCGGCTTCGTGCTGCTCGTGCTGCGCCAGCCCCAGTCGCGCGACGAGGACGACCCCGACAACGGCGCTCGCCTCTAGGCCCTCAGGCCCCGCGGTCCGCTGCGAGGACGCTGTCCGCTCCGACGCAGAGGTCCACCCAGACGGGCCGGTGGTCGCTGGCGGCGACCAGGTCGCGGACGTCCAGCGTGACTTCCCGGTGCGGCAGGACCGTGAGCGTCGGCGACGCGAAGACGACGTCGAGGCGGCTCTGGGGTGAGTCCGCCGGGAAGGTCGGGGCCGGTGGCGAGACAGGCACGAGCGCCGAGGCGATCGAGGCCCAGGCCCGGCCCGTCTCCACTTCGTTGACGTCTCCGGCCAGGACCACCGGCCCACCGGAGGCCACCGCGGCGAGGATCTGCCCGGCGTGCCGCTCGCGTTCTGCTGGGTCCAGGCCCAGGTGGATCGAGGCGACCACGAGGGGCTGGTGACCCGCCGGCCCGACCAGCGTCACGGCATACCCCCGGGTGCGCCGCATCGCGGGCACGGCCAGGCGCACGTGCTGGGACTGGGCGACGTGCACACGGGGCGAGGTGAAGATCGTCGTGCCACCGCTGCCGCGGTGCCGACCCGACCAGGACATGCCGCACTCGGCGGCGAAGGACGACACCCGCCACGTCGAGAACAGGCGTCGCGGCACCTCCTGCAGGCACAGGACGTCGGGGTCGATCTGGCGCACCACCCGTGCCGCCGCGGCTCGGTCGAGGGCCAGGTCCTTGAGGTTGTAGGACGCAACCCGCAACGAGCCCCCAGAGGCTCCTGGGCTCATGCCTGCCCGGACTGCGCCCGCGCGAGCGCGTCGCTGCGCGCGAGGTCCGCCGCCCCGATCAGCCCAGCCTCGTTGCCGAGGGCGGCACCGACGATCGCTGCCTCGGGCCGGTAGCCGCGCCCCGTGAGCTGGCGCCGGAAGGTCGTGCGCGCAGGCTCGAGCAACAGGTCGCCGGCCGCGCTGACGCCGCCGCCGATGACGAACAGTCCCGGGTCGAAGGCCGCGGCCAGGTTGGCGATGCCCACCCCGAGCCACTGGCCGATCTCGCCCAGCAGCTCGGTCGCCGTCGGATCACCCTCGCGCGCCGCCTCGGTGATCATCGGCCCCGTCAGGGCCGACGGCTCACCGTCGACACGGTCCAGCAGGTCCGTCGCCATGGGGCTGCCCGCCGTCATCAGGGAGCGCGCCTCCCGCACCAGGGCATTGCCTGACGCGTACTGCTCCCAGCAGCCCTTGTTGCCGCACTCGCAGCGCTGGCCGCCGGGGACGACCTGCATGTGCCCGAACTCCCCCGCGATGCCGAACCGGCCGCGCATGATCTGGCCGTCGAGCACCATCGCGCCACCGATCCCGGTGCCGAGGTTGACCATCACCATGTGCGACTCCCCCCGCGCCGCACCGAACCGCCACTCCGCCCAGGCCGCGGCGTTGGCGTCGTTGTCGACCGAGATCGGGACCGGCACACGCCGCTGCAGGTTGGCCTCGAGCGGCTCGTCCCGCCAGGACAGGTGGGGGGCGAACACGACGGTGGCGCGGTCAGCGGCCACGAAGCCAGCCGCCCCGATACCGACGGCCACGACCTCGCGCTGCGTGCCTGCGAGCAGCTCGCTGACCACCTCGACGATGGTGTCCTCGACGACGTCGGGGCTCTTCGACCGGTGGGGCGTGTCGCGCCGGGCCCGCGCCACGACGACCCCGGTGGCGTCCACGAGCCCCCCAGCCACCTTGGTGCCACCGATGTCGATGCCGACCGCGAGCGCCTCGGTCATGACCCCACGCTCTCGGCGGCGAGGGCTGCGGCCCCGATCATCCCGGCGTCGTTGCCGAGGGAGGCAGGCACGATCTCGGCGACCGGGCGGTGGCCACGCCCCGTGAGCTGGCGACCGTATGCCGCGCGGGTCGGCTCGAGCAGCAGGTCGCCCGCCGCGACGACCCCGCCGCCGATGACGATCAGCTCGGGGTCGAGGATCGCCGCGACCGAGGCCGCGCCTTCTCCCACCCAGCGCCCGAGGTCGGCGAGCAGCTCGACCGCTGCGGGGTCCCCGGCCTGCGCCACCGTGGTGACGTGATGACCCTGGAGGTCGTCGAGGTCCCCGCCGCACGACTCCGCGATCGCGGCGCCGTGCAGGGCGCCCGAGGCCACGAGCTCACGAGCCTCACGAAGCAGGGCGTTGCCCGAGGCATAGACCTCCCAGCAGCCCCGGTTGCCGCAGCCGCAGCGGATGCCGTCGGGCACGACCCGCATGTGGCCGAGCTCGCCGCCGATGCCGTAGGCGCCGCGCAGGAGCCGGGAGTCGATCACGACCCCACCACCGATCCCCGTGCCGACGGTGATGAGGACCATGTCGTCGGCCTCGGTGGCCGCGCCGAAGCGGAACTCGCCCCACGCTGCGGCGTTGGCGTCGTTCTCGATGATGACCGGCAGGTCCACGAGCGCCTCGAGCCGCCGCTTCAGCGGCTCGTCGCGCCAGGCGAGGTTGGGCGCGAACAGGACCGTCGACCCGATCCGGTCGACGAAGCCGGCACAGGCGACACCGACCGCGCGGACGTCGTCGCGACCGACCTGGAGCTCGCCCACCAGCGCGGCCACGTCGTGCGCGATCTGGTCGGGGTCCTGGGCAGGAGTGTCGCGGCGCGCCCGGGCAAGGATCTCGCCCGTCGCCGACACGACGCCGCCGGCGATCTTCGTGCCGCCGATGTCCACGCCGATCGTCACGCTCATGGCGCCGCGCTCCCTCGTCGGTCCGACTGGGCGTGCTGGCCCTGCTGGTCAGGCTCGTCGTCGTCCTCGATGCGGATGTCCTGGACCCGGCTCGCGCCGGGTCGGGCGTCAGGTCCGCCGTCGCGGGTCTCCCGGTGGTGGGTGGCGAGGTCGCGCAGGGTCGTGGCCACCACCCCGGCGAGGTCTGCGAGCCGGTCGACCGTCTCGGGCCGCACCGAACGCAGCAGGCCGATTCCCTGGCACACGGGGCAGAGCTGGCACACGACGGCTTGGCCGATGCCGTTCGCCGCCCCGCACGAGGAGCACCGCGCGCTGTTCGCCTGGGGGTCGGTGTGGGTCTCCGACTCGGGACCGGACTCGGGACCGGGCTCGGGACCGGACTCGGGACCGGGCCGCGCGGCATACGTGGCCTGGGCGGTGCTCGCCCAGCCACCGACGGCCTCGAGCAGGCGCGCGACCTCCTCGGCGACAGACCCCACTGGGGGACGTTCGTGCTCAACCACGCGGCCAGACCTCCTCGTCGGGGACGAATCGCACCCGCAGCAGTCCATCGCGCACGGAGGCACCCTCGACCACGCATCGTTGCAGAGCCGCCGGCAACGTGAGCACCCGGCGGTGCTCACCCACCGCGACGAGCAGCTCGTCGTCGCGGCGCTTCAGGCCGATGTCGGCTGCGTGGGCGAGCGGCAGGGGCAGGGTCAGCCGGAAGCCCTCCTCGGTGCGCTCGACCGTGAGGCCCCGATGGGTGACCGGCGCCAACAGGTCGTCACCCCCACCAGCGCCACCGCCACCAGGTTCCGCCAGGCCGTCCTGTGCGGCCGCGAGCTCGGCCAGGGCGGCCACCCCGATCGGCTCCGTGGGCAGGTAGGGCGTCACCACGATGGGCAGCCCGGCGAACGACTCGCGCACCTCGACCAACCCCGTCTGCTGGGCGGCGTTCCACGCGCTGCGCCACGGATCGCGCCCCCGGCCCGGCGCGGCCTCCGGAAAGACCCGGTTGACGATCACCGCGTCGACGACGAAGCCGTAGAGCGACAGGGACGTCCAGGTGCGGCGCGACTCGGCAATCACCACCCGCTCGGGGGTGAGGACGAGGCGCACCGAGGTCTGGTCGCCGGTGAGCAGGCGGTGGACCTCGCGCATCTGGCGGTGCCAGCCGGTGACGGCGTCGATGACCGCGGGGTCCGGCAGCGGCACCCCCGCTGCGGCGACGGCAGCGGGCCGCAGCGTGCGGAGCAGCCCACGCTGCGCCGGCAGTAGGCGCTCGAGGTGCCAGGCGAGCGCCTCGGGCAGGGCGAGCAGCCGCAGGGTCTCGGCGGTCGGCGCGCAGTCGACGACCACGAGCTCCCACCGCCCGGACTCGACCTGTGAGCGCAGCTCGAGCAGCGCCGCGACCTCCTCGGCGCCGGGCAGCCGGGTGAGCTCCTCGGCGACCACCGTGTCGATGCCCAAGGTGCCGAGGGCAGAGAGCAGGTAGTCCTGCACGACGCGCCAGGAGTCACCCAGCAGGTGGGGCGGGCTGACCTGGAGAGCGGACAGGTGCGGCTCGACCTCGACGGGCGTGCCCGCTGCGGGACCACCGAGGTCGACGTCGAGGGCGTCGCCGAGCGAGTGGGCGGCGTCGGTGGACATGACGAGGGTCGTCACGCCAGAGCGCGCCGCGCGAACGGCCGTCGCGGCAGCCGTGGTCGTCTTGCCGACTCCGCCCTTGCCGGTGAACAGGATGACGCGCATGGGGTGGGCCGACCCGGGAGCCGCGGCCTAACCCTCGACGCGCTTCTTGAGCGACTTCAGGGCCGTGTCGATGATGACCTTCTCGGCCTTGCGCTTGACCATGCCCAGCATGGGGATCTTGACGTCGACCGCGAGGCGGTAGGTCACGGTCGTCGCGTCCGCGCCCTTGGCGGCGAGGGTGTAGGAGCCGTTCATCGACTTCAGGACGGTCGCCTCCACGAGGCTCCACGACACCACCCCGGTGCCGTCCTCGTGGACGTCCCAGTCGTAGTCGAGGGTGTACGTGTCCTTGATGGCCCCGGCGTCGAGGGTGAACTGCACCTGGTCGGCCCAGCCGTCGCCCTCCTCGGTGAGGACCTGCACCTTCGTCACCTCGGTGGCCCACTGCGGGTAGCTGTCGAAGTCGGCGATGACGTCCAGGACCTCGCCCGGTGCAGCGGCGATGTCGATACTGGACTCGGTGCGGTCGGCCATGCGCGGAAGGCTACAACCCCGGGCCTTTCACGGACGACCGGCTTCCAGTCGGTCCTTCAGTCCGTGCACCGCCCGCTTCCACCGCAACGTATGCCGGGTGCCCACGTCGCGGGGTGCGCGCGCACCCCGGGTGCCGCGGACGTACTGGTGGACGATCGCGCCGTCGCGAAACGGCTCGATCCAGACCTCGAGCTCACCGTCGACCTGTCCCGTCACGGCCCAGCGGACGCCCTTGACGCCCCGGTCGCGCACCACCGCCAGCTCCAGGTGCGGCCAGACCTGGGCAAGCCACCGGGTGTCGGCGAACTGCTCGCGGATCACCGCGGGCGCCGCCCGGATGAAGGTGTCGTCCACCACGTCCACCCGCATCCGTGACATCTGGCGTTCCTCGATCGTTTCGACGTGGCGCGAGCCGCATGTGAGTTACGACGCGTCCTCGCCGGGTCAAGATACTCCTCGGTAGGATCTGCCCGAGGCACCCGCGTACGTCAAAGGAGACTCTGTGCAGGAACACGTCGCACCCCCACTCGTCGCGCCGACGACCGAAGGCAGCCTGGCTGACCTGCCCGCCCGCAACGCGGCCACGAATCCCGGCGCCATCGCGTTCTCGCGCAAGGAGGGTGGCCAGTGGGTCGACGTCACCGCCGGTCAGTTCAACGAGGACGTGCGGGCCCTGGCGAGGGGCTTCATCGCGGCGGGCATCGTCCCCGGCGACCGCGTCGCCATCATGTGCAAGACGCGCTACGAGTGGACCCTCACCGACTTCGCGATCTGGACCGCGGGAGCGGTGACCGTCCCGATCTATGAGACGTCCTCCGCCGAGCAGGTGAGCTGGATCCTGGCCGACTCGGGGGCGCGGGGCATCATGCTCGAGACCCCCGCCCACCTGGCAGCACTCGACGAGAGCCGCGCCCAGCTGCCCGACCTGCACCACGTCTGGCAGGTCGACGGCGGCTCGATCGACGAGCTCAAGGCCGCTGGTGCGGGGGTGTCCGACGAGGACCTCGCGGCGGCGACCCGAGGGGTCAACCGGGCCTCGACAGCCACGATCATCTACACCTCGGGCACGACCGGCCGCCCCAAGGGCGTCCTGCTGACCCACGACAACTTCCTGGCCCTGGCCGACAACGCGCTGGCCAAGCTCGAGTCGGTCGTCAAGGCCGAGGGCTCGTCCACGCTGCTGTTCCTGCCGCTCGCCCACGTGTTCGCCCGGTTCATCCAGGTCCTCTGCGTGGCGGGCGAGGCCAAGATGGGCCACAGCGCCGACATCAAGAACCTCCTCGCCGACTTCGGCGACTTCAAACCGACGTTCATCCTCTCGGTGCCCCGCGTCTTCGAGAAGATCTACAACTCCGCCGAGGCCAAGGCGACCGCCGACGGCAAGGGCAAGATCTTCGCCGCCGCCGCCGCCACGGCCATCGCTTGGTCCACCGCCCAGGACACCGGCGGCGCCGCACTCGGGCTCAAGGTCCGGCATACGGTGTTCGACAAGCTCGTCTACAGCAAGCTGCGCGCGGCGATGGGTGGCCAGGTCCTCTACGCCGTCTCGGGCGGGGCGCCGCTCGGCACCCGGCTCGGGCACTTCTTCCGCGGCATCGGGGTGACGGTCCTCGAGGGCTACGGCCTCACCGAGACCACCGCCCCAGCCACGGTCAACGTCCCCGACCGCGTCAAGATCGGCACCGTCGGGGCTCCCCTGCCGGGCGTCGGCATCCGCATCGCCGACGACGGCGAGATCCTCATCAAGGGCAACAACGTCTTCGCGAGCTACCACAACAACGCCGAGGCGACCGCCGGAGCCATGGTGGACGGCTGGTTCCACACCGGTGACATCGGCGAGCTCGACGAGGACGGCTACCTCAAGATCACCGGCCGCAAGAAGGAGCTGCTCGTCACCGCCGGCGGCAAGAACGTCGCCCCGGCCGTGCTCGAGGACCGCCTGCGCGCCCACCCGCTGGTGTCCCAGTGCATCGTGGTCGGCGACCAGAAGCCGTTCATCGCCGCCCTGATCACCCTCGACGAGGAGATGTACCCCGGGTGGGCCAAGAACAACGGCATCCCCGAGGTCACCTTCGAGCAGGCGCGCACCGACGAGACCGTCCTCGCCGAGCTCCAGCGCGCGGTCGACGACGCCAACAAGGCCGTCTCCAAGGCCGAGGCGATCCGCAAGTTCGCCGTCCTCGAGGGCGACTTCACCGAGGAGAACGGCTACCTCACGCCGAGCCTGAAGCTCAAGCGGAACATCGTCATGAAGGACTTCAGCGACCAGGTGGAGGCCCTGTACTCGGGCGCCAAGGAGTGACCTCTACGGTCTAGGCATGCCCGCAGGCACCCGCCGCCCGTTTTCGCGCCCGTCATCGGCGAGCGCGACGACACCGGACGCCGCGCCGACGCCGGACGCCACGACACCGAGCGCCAGGGGCACCGCCGTTGCAGCCATCGCCTTCGCGGTGGCCTGGCTGGTGTTCTTCACCGTCCTGCAGTGGAGTGTCGTGCGCTACCGCGTCCCGATCGTGGTCGCCCTCACCGCGGCCACGGTGGCCCTCGCGCTCTGGCAGTGGCTGGGGTGGCGGGTGCAGGTCACCCGCTCCGCGGTCGCGCTGATGCTGGCCGGGTCCGCGCTCGCGACCCTGACGGTGCCGCTGTTCAGCTACCTGGCTCCCACAGGCCTGGCCGTGGCCACGACGATCCTCGTCGCCGGACCACTGCTCTGCGCCGCCCTGCTCACCGCCTGCGGCCCGCGCGCCCACGCCGTGCACCTCGCGGCCGGCGTCGCAGCCGTGCTGGCGTATGCCGCATGCGCGGCGACGGCGATCATCTCCTCGCCGCATCCGCGCATCGACGTCTGGGTCACCCTGCAGCAGGCGTCCGATGGCATGGCTCGCGGCGAGAACTTCTACGCGATGACCTGGGTCGGGTCGCCCGGCATCAAGGACGCGTTCACCTACCTGCCCTGGACGGCGGTGCTGCTCGCCCCCGGGCGCTGGCTGCTCGGCGACGTGCGCTGGGCGCTGGCCGGCTGGATGATCATCGGCGTCGCCGGGGTCTGGCTGCTGGCCCGCTCCGCACCGAGGCGGGACGGGTCCCCCGCCCCCGCCGCGACCTGGCCGTGGACGGCCGCGGCAGGCACAGCGCTGCTGCTCTTCGCCCCGGGCACCCTCACCCAGCTCGACCAGGCGTGGACCGAGCCGCTGCTGTTCGCGGCGATGGTGTGGTGGGCGGTGCTCGTCCAGCGAGGCAAGCCGTGGTGGGCCGTGCTCCCCCTCGCGCTCGCCTGTGCCAGCAAGCAGCACTTCGCCGTGCTCCTGCCCATCCTGCTGCTGTGGCGGCCGTTCGGGTGGCGTCGCACGCTCGCGACCGGCGCGCTGACCGGGGTGCTCATCGCCCCCTGGGTGATCGCCAGCCCGCCGGACTTCGTCCACGACACCATCACGCTGCTCGTGTCGTTCCACCCGATCAAGTTCGCCAACACCCTCTACCTGTTGGCGCTCAACACCTTCGGAGTCACGTTGCCGTTCTACGTCACCGGGCTGGTGGTGCTCGGTGCGCTGGGCGCCATCTGCTGGACCGTGCACCGGCGCCAGCCCCCGCTCGCCGAGGTGGTGCGGTGGCTCGCGCTCATGCTCCTGGTCGCGAACCTCGTGAACAAGCAGGCGTTCTACAACCAGTTCTGGCTCGTCGGCGCGCTCGTCGTGTTGTCGCTCACTATGCGGCCAGCGACCTGAGGTAGCCGAGCCAGTCCGTGGTGAAGGCCGCCTGCGACGTGTGCAGCACGGACCGGAAGGCCGCCTGCGTGTTGGCGTCGGCGTCGCCGGGGGCGGCGTTGGGGTCGGGCGACGTCGCGGCCGTGCGGTAGAAGCGGACCAGCGCGGGTATGCCGAACCGCTCGACGATGCGGTTGATCGCCAGCCACGCCGCGTTGTAGCTCGGCGCGATGGTGCTGCGGGACGGGTCGAAGTCAGCCGCGGACGGCAGCGCCGTCGGGCCCTTGCCCGCCCTGACCCGGTCGAGGAGCGCGGCGGCGATCAGCTGCTTGCTCACGCCGACGTCGCGGTAGCCCACGAAGTCGGCCATCCCCTCGGAGAGCCACAGCGGCACTGGCCGGTCGGTGGTGGACCGGATGGCGACGTGGGTGGCCTCGTGCGTGACGACGACCTGTTGGCCACGGGCCTGCAGGTTGGCGAAGGCCTTCGGGTTGATGACCACCCGGTCGGCCCCGGCGCGACCCGTCGAGTCGAAGGGTCCGTCGGTGACTGCGGCGACCTGGTCGACCGCGCCCGGGTCCTGGCCCAGCTGCTCGGCCATCTGGGCGGCCGTGGCGGGCACGACGAGCACGAGCCGTTGTTTCCACGGCACCGTCCAGACTCGCGTGACCCGAGGCACAGCGCGATCGCCGAGCGCGAGGTACGGGCGCAACCGGCTCGCTGGTCCGGACCCGATGACGAGGGTGGTGGGGCTCTTCACGACGGTGAAGTCGGGCAGGTCCCACAGCTGCGGCTGCGTGCCGCCGTCGGTGTCGTCGGCGAGCTTCCAGCCATCCGAGCGTCGGACCACGGTGAAGTAGGACTCGAACTCGCGGGGAGCGGTGTCGAAACCGGCGATGGTGTACCTGCCGGCGATCCGGGACACCCAGGCGTCGGGGCCGACCTGGGCGACACGATCCGCCCCGAGCGGCGGCGCCGGTTCAGGGGTGCCGTAGGAGAAGGTGGCGAGAGGCAGCTGCGCGAGGTCGTCGAAGACGGTGAGCTGCCGCAGCCCGAATCCGGACCCCGGGTTGTCGAGTGTGGCCAGGAAGGCGGCACGGTCATGGGTGCGGATGGCCTGGGCGCGGGCGGTGAGCACGGCCGCCAGCGCCTCCTCGCGGGTGTCGGAGGGCTGCGGCGCGTTCTGCTGGGTGGTCCGCGAGGTGACCGCGGGACCGGCGGGACGGGACGGCGCACTCGAGCACGCCCCCAGCCCCAGGCTGGCAACCAGACCTGCGATGACGAGGACCCGGCCGCCGGTGTTCACCGGTCCATCGTAGGCAACCCGACTCAGCCGACCGCGCGGACGTGCCTGGCCCAGGGCTCGCGCCGGGCCGCGACCGTGGCGGCCGCCTCGCGGCTGACCAGGCCGGCACCGACGAACCGGTCCACGGCGGCACGCTCGGCCGCGTCCAGCGGCAGCTCGGCGGCCTGCGGCGCCAGCAGCGCCGTGACCATGCAGTCGTCGCAGTGCAGGTCGCGCACGGGACAGCTGTGGCAGTCGATGATCATCGCGATCACCTCTCTTCCCTGACGTCGTAGTGCACGACGCTATGAGAGGCCACCGACAGCCCCTCGCCACGGTGCGCCTGCGCACTCCTGTCACACCCCCGGCCTACGGTCGGGGACATGCAGATGGCCGGCGACACGATGGTGCAGGGCACCTTCGACGACCTCGGCACCGCGCTGGCCGAGGTCACCTTCGTCGTCGTCGACCTCGAGACCACGGGGGGCAGCCCGGCCGACTCGGCGATCACCGAGATCGGCGCGGTCAAGGTGCGCGGTGGCGAGCTGCTCGGTGAGTTCCAGACCCTGGTCAACCCCCACGTGCCGATCCCCGCGTTCATCCAGGCGCTCACGGGCATCACGACGGCGATGGTGGCCCGGGCGCCGCGCATCGAGGCCGCCCTTCCCGCGTTCCTGGAGTTCGCCCAGGGGTCGGTCCTCGTCGCCCACAACGCCGGCTTCGACATCGGCTTCCTCAAGGCCGCATCGGCCGCCCAAGGTCTTGAGTGGCCGAGGTTCACCGTCCTCGACACGGTCCACCTGGCTCGGGCGCTCGTCCCTCGCGACGAGGCCCGCAACCACAAGCTGTCGACCCTCGCGGCGCTGTTCAGCTCGACGACCACCCCTGACCACCGGGCCCTGCACGACGCCCGGGCCACCGTCGACGTCCTCCACGCCCTGATCGGCCGGGTCGGCAGTCTCGGCGTGCAGACCCTCGAGGAGCTCTCGAGCTACACCTCGAGGGTCAGCCCCGCCCAGCGGCGCAAACGCTGGCTCGCCGACGGCCTGCCGAGTGAGCCCGGGGTCTACCTCTTCAAGGACGGCGACGGCAGGGTCCTCTACGTCGGCACCTCGATCAACATCCGCGCCCGGGTGCGCACCTACTTCACCGCCTCCGAGCAGCGCACCCGCATGGCCGAGATGGTGCGTCTCGCCGCGAGCGTCACGCCCGTGGTCTGCGCGACCACCCTCGAGGCCGAGGTGCGCGAGCTGCGCCTGATCGCCGAGCACAAGCCGCGCTACAACCGCCGCTCGAAGAGCCCCGAGCGTGCCACCTGGGTCAAGCTCACGGTCGAGGCCTTTCCCCGGCTGTCGATCGTCCGCGAGGTCCGCAGCGACGGCGCCAGCTACATCGGGCCGTTCGGCAGCCACGCCAGTGCCGAGGACGCCGTGGCAGCGGTCCACGAGGTCATCCCCTTGCGTCAGTGCGTCCAACGCCTCTCTCCCGCCCGGCGGGTGGGGGCCTGCGCCTTGGCCGACATGGGCCGGTGCGGAGCACCGTGCACCGGCGCCCAGTCCGTCGACGAGTACTCCGCGATCGTCCACGACGCCGTCGTCGCCCTGTCCGGCGACTCTCGGGGTGTGGTGACGGCCCTGCGCACCAAGATGTCCTCGCTGTCCGACCAGGAGCGCTTCGAAGATGCCGGGGCGCTGCGGGACCGTCTGCTGGCGCTCGTGCGCGGCATGGCGAGGGCCCAGCGCATCGCCCCCCTGGCCGCCAGCCCCGAGATCGTCGCCGCCAAGCCGGCCGCTACCGGTGGCTGGGAGATCGTCTGTGTCCGCCACGGCCGGCTGGCCGCCAGCACCGTGTCGCCGCGCGGCGCCGACCCCATGCCGTACGTCCGGGCGCTGTGCGACAGCGCAGAGGTCGTGCTCCCGGCGCCGTGGCCCTCACCTGCGGCCACCCCTGAAGAGACCGAGAAGATCCTGCGGTGGCTCGAGCAGCCAGGCGTGCGCATCGTCGACCTCCAGGGCGAGTGGACCTGCCCTGTCGGTGGCGCCGGCGGGGCCCGCATGCAGCTCGAGCCCCAGGTGGTCGCCCGCCACCAGGTCGCCGGCTTCGTGGCCGCGTCCTAGCCCCGACGCCCGGCTCGGCCGATAGATTGACCTGGTGATCACCGCCATCGTCCTCATCAACGCCGAAGTCGACCGCATCCCCGAGGTGGCCCAGGCCATCGCCGAGCTCGACGGGGTCACCGAGGTCTACTCCGTGGCCGGCGACGCCGACCTGATCGCCATGATCCGGGTCCGGGAGCACGAGCAGCTCAACGACGTGATCGCCGACCGGCTCAACAAGGTCCAGGGCGTGCTCGGCACCAACACCCACATCGCCTTCCGCACCTATTCCAGCCACGACCTCGAGGCGGCCTTCAGCCTCGGGCTCGACGGCGACTGACCGACCCAGCCCGCCTGACCCGTCTGCCCGACTCGTCTGGCTGACCGGCGGGCGGTCCGACAGGTGGTGGAGCGCCGGGGTGGACGCGCCGCGTAGCGTCGCGACATGGACGACCTCAGCCAGCTGTTCCATCGGGCCGCCGAGGTGGCCGCCGCTCACCGGGCGTCCCTGCCCGACCGACCGGTCGGCGCCGCCGTCACGGCCGACCAGCTCGTGGCGGAACTCGGCGAACCGTTGCGTACCGCCCCGATGCCCGCCACCCAGGTGCTCGAGGAGCTGACCCGAGGCTTTGCCCGCGGCCTCGTGGCGACGCCCGGGCCCCGCTTCTTCGGCTTCGTCATCGGCGGCGCCCTGCCCGCGGCGAGCGCCGCAGACCTGGTGGCAGTGGCGTGGGACCAGTGCGCGTTCAACGCCGTGCTCTCTCCCGCGGCGGCCGCTGCCGAACGCATCGCCGCCGGCTGGCTCCTCGACGTGCTGGGACTGCCGCCCGGGTCCTCCGTGGGCTTCGTCACCGGCGCCCAAGGGGCGAACACCGCGGCCCTGGCCGCCGCTCGCCACCACGTGCTGGCGCAGGTCGGATGGGATGTCGAACGCGACGGCCTGGTCGGCGCACCCCGGGTCCGCCTGGTCGCCAGCACCGAGCGGCACGCCACCATCGACCGGTCCCTGCGGTTGCTCGGGTTCGGGACGGCGGCCGTGGAGCAGGTGCAGGCCACGGCGAACGGCGCCATCGACGTGGCCGATCTGGAGCGGGTCCTGGGTCGGCAGGCGCCCGGCCCGACGATCGTGTGCCTCCAGTCGGGCAACGTCAACACCGGTGCGTGCGACGACCTGACGGCCGGGTGTGCCGTCGCTCGGCGTCATGGTGCCTGGGTGCACGTCGACGGGGCGTTCGGGCTGTGGGCCGCGGCGTCACCCACGACGGCCCACCTGACCGCGGGGGTCGAGCAGGCCGACTCGTGGTCGTGCGACGCGCACAAGTGGCTCAACGTGCCCTATGACTGCGGGTTCGCCATCTGCTCACGCCCGCAGGTCCATGCCGCTGCCCTGTCCTACAGCGCGGCCTACCTCACCGGACAGGGCGGTCCCACCCCAGCGCTCGGCGACCTCGTCATGGAGTCCTCGCGGCGCGCCAGGGGGTTCGCGGTGTGGGCGGCCCTGCGCGAGCTCGGTCGGGACGGGGTGGCCGACCTGGTCGACCGGTGCTGCACCCTGGCGCGGCGGTGCGCCGACGGCCTGGAGGCGGGCGGTGCCGAGGTCGTCAACGACGTGGTGCTCAACCAGGTGCTGATCGGCTTCGGCGACGACGCGCGCACGGACCGGGTGGTCGAGGCGGTCCAGCGCGAGGGCACCTGCTGGCTCGGCGGGACCACCTGGCGCGGTCGGCGCCTCATGCGGGTGTCGGTGTCCAACTGGTCGACGACTGCGCAGGACATCGACCAGTCGGTGGCCGCGATCCTGCGGGTGGCCGGACAGGTCGCCTAAGCCCGTTGGGTCGCCTCGGCCCAGCCCGCGAGTGCCGCCGTCGCGGCGCCGGAGTCGATGGCCGTCTCGGCACGGTCCATGCCGGCCCGGATGCCGTCGACGAAGTCACCGTGCGCGGAGCCACGGTCGGGGGACGCCAGTGCGAGGGCGATGCCGGCGTTGAGGACGACGGCATCGCGCGCGGCGCCGCGCTCGCCGGCAAAGACCAGACGGGCCACCTGGGCGTTGTGGGCTGCGTCGGCTCCGCGCAGGGCCTCGATGGGCTGGTAGTCGAGGCCGACCTCGCGCGGGTCGACAGTGCGCCGGGTGACGACACCATCGCGCACCCACCACACCGACGAGGTGGTGCTCAGCGTGAGCTCGTCGAGGCCGTCGTCACCACGAAAGACCGCGGCATCCTTCCCGCGCCCGGCGAACACGCCAGCCATCAGCGGAGCCATCCGGGCGTCGGCGACGCCGACCGCGGCATACGTCGGCTGGGCGGGGTTGGTCAGGGGACCCAGGGCGTTGAAGGTGGTTCCGACGCCCAGGCCACCGCGCGCGGCGGCGGCGTGGCGCATCGCCGGGTGGAACGCCTGGGCGAAGCAGAAGGTGATGCCGGCCTCGTGCGCGACCTCGGCCACCCGCTGGGGGCTCAGGCCGAGGTTGACGCCCAGGGCCTCGAGGACGTCGGCCGACCCCGAGCTCGACGAGGCGGCCCGGTTGCCGTGCTTGACGACCTTGATCCCGCACGCGGCGATCACGACAGCCGCCATCGTGGAGATGTTGACGGTGTGGGCGCGGTCGCCGCCCGTGCCCACGATGTCGAGGCTGGGCCCGGGGACCTCGATGCGGTTCGAGTGGGCCAGCATCACGTCCGCGAGGCCGCGCAGCTCGTCGACGCTCTCGCCCTTCGCCCGCAGCGCGACGAGGAACCCGGCCAGCTGGACCGGTGTCGCCTCACCCGACATGACTTCCTGCATGGCCCACGCCGCCTGCTCGGTGCTGAGGTCGTCACGACGCAGGAGCACGGTCAGCAGGTCGGGCCACGTGGGCAGGGGGCCCGCCTGGTCGCCGGTCATGGTCAGGACGCGGCGTGGCGCCCGCGGCGACCCAGCTCCGCCACGGCACCGGCCAAGGCGATCGGGTCGAGCGGGTGGGGCACGGCCAGGTCAGCCAGGGACCAGGTCGCGAGCCAGCCGTCCTGCGGGCGGCCGGTGAGCACGAGCACCGGCGGGCACTCGAAGATCTCGCTCTTGAGCTGGCGGCAGAGGCCGAGACCACCCACGGGGGCTGCCTCACCGTCGAGGATGAGCAGGTCGAACGACCCGGCCTCGACGGCCTCGATCACGGCGGCGGCAGTGGCGCACTCCCGCCAGGAAGCCACCTCGACGTCGCGCGCCGGTCGACGCCCGACGGTGACGCGCACCGCGTCCCGCGTGGTGCGGTCGTCGCTGTACAGGAGCACCGAGATCTGGCGCCCCGGGGTCGATCCGGCGGAGGCACCCTCGGTGGCGGTCGCGTGCGAAGCGGTCATGGCGCAGATGCTACCGGTGCGGCTCGTCGGACCCGCAGGTCCCGTCGGCTGCCGGGCCGTCAGCCGCTCGACACGGTGGGATTCCGCACACCGGTGGGCCCAACGGGGGGTCGACGGTGTGCCGCCGCGCGAATGTGGCAATAATGGCGCCGTGGCGACAGCATCCGCAGTGACCTCAGACTCTCCGCGCTCAGCGGCCAGCATCCCGGGCCACGGTCCGGTCTCCCGGCCGAACATGGTGTCGGTCGGGACCATCGTGTGGCTCGCCAGTGAGCTGATGTTCTTCGCGGGCCTGTTCGCGATGTACTTCACGATCCGCTCCGTCGAGCCCCAGCTGTGGGCCAAGGAGACCAGCGTCCTCAACGTGCCGTATGCCGCGGTCAACACCCTGATCCTCGTGATCTCCTCGGTGTGGTGCCAGCTGGGCGTCCACGCGGCCGAGCACGGCAAGCCGCACCGTGGCACGGCCAGCCTGCGCTCCCCGAAGGGCTGGGGCATGCGCGAGTGGTACGTCCTCACCTACATCTTCGGGGCGATCTTCGTGTCGGGGCAGGTGCTCGAGTACGCCAACCTCACGCACGAGAACATCACGCTCTCGCAGAACGCCTACGGCTCGGTGTTCTACCTCACCACCGGGTTCCACGCCCTGCACGTCACCGGTGGGCTGCTCGCCTTCCTGCTGATCATCGGGCGCACCTTCACGACTCGGCACTACAGCCACGCCCAGGCTGCGGGCGCCGTCGTGACCTCGTACTACTGGCACTTCGTCGACGTCGTGTGGATCGCGCTGTTCGCGACGATCTACCTGCTCAAGTGAGCCGACCGATGCCGACGCCCGCCGCTGCCACCGCTCCCGCCGCTCCCGCCCTGCCCGTAACGACCGACAGGACCGCACCGTGAACGCCTTGGCTGCCCGCCGCCGACACCCGGCCGCGATCGCCCTGCTTCTTCTGCTGGGGCTCATCGTGACCGGTGTCGCCTACTCGGTGTTCGCCCCCAAGCCCGCCGCGGCCTCCACCGCCGGCGCCGACCAGGTCAACCAGGGCAAGAAGCTCTTCCTCGCCAACTGCGCGACGTGCCACGGGCTGCAGGCTCAGGGCACCAAGGCCGCTCCCAGCCTGGCGGGCGTCGGTGCCGCCTCCGTCGACTTCCAGGTGGGCACCGGGCGTATGCCGCTGGCCAAGCCCGATGTCCAGGCACCCAAGGACAAGGTGCGCTTCAGCCAGGACGAGATCTCCGCGCTCGCGGCATACGTCGCCTCGCTGGCGCCCGGCCCCGCGGTTCCCGACGCGCAGTACTCCACCGGCCAGGGCGGCAACGTCGCCATGGGTGGCGAGCTTGTTCCGGGTCAACTGCGCCATGTGCCACAACTTCGCCGGCTCCGGCGGCGCGCTCACTCGCGGCAAGTACGCCCCGAGCCTGCGCAACGTCACCGGCAAGCACATCTACGAGGCGATGGTCAGCGGGCCGCAGTCGATGCCGGTCTTCAACGACGACAACATCTCTCCCCAGGCGAAGAACGACATCATCGCCTACCTCCACTCGGTCGACCAGGAGGAGAATGTCGGGGGAATGAACCTCGGCAACTTGGGCCCGGTGTCCGAGGGGCTGTTCGCCTGGGTCTTCGGCCTCGGCATGATGATCGCCTTTGCGGTGTGGCTCGGTAAGAAGGCCGCCTGATGACGTCACGACAGGATCAACCGATGAGTGAACACGGCGACGGGTACGGCGCCACCGCGGTCCGGCTCGACCAGGGCCACATCGAGGGGTCGGGCGGCCTGCCCGAGCGCTACGACAGCCGGTTTGCAAACCCCGGTCTGCCGCCCCACGTCCCGCGCATGGCCGACCTCGACGAGGCCGCCGCTCGGCGCGCCGAGAAGCAGGTGGCGACCCTCTTCGGCCTCTCGAGTCTGGCCACCATCGTCTTCGTGGTCGCCTACTTCGCCATCAGCCCCGAGCAGGCGGCGTTCATCCCGGGCATCGGCAAGGCGAACGTCTACAACGTCGTCCTCGGGGTCTGCCTGGCCGTGGCCCTCCTCGGCATCGGCGTCGGCGCCGTGCACTGGGCCAAGACCCTCATGCCCGACACCGAGATGGTCGAGGAGCGTCACCCCCAGCGGGCCTCCGACGCCGACCGCCAGCGAGTGGTCGACAACCTCATGGAGGGTGGCGAGGCCGCGCAGATCAGCCGCCGTCCCCTCATCAAGTACTCCCTCGGTGGAGCGCTGGGGCTCTTCGCCCTCCCCCTGCTGCTGCCGCTGGTCGGCGGTCTCGGCCCGCTGCCGAAGAACGGCCTGTCGACGACGATCTGGAAGAAGGGCGACCGGCTCGTCCGCGACCCCGAGCGGACGCCGATCCGCGCCGACCAGGTGACGATCGGGTCGGTCTACCACGTGCTCCCCGAGTCCATCAAGGACTCCCAGCACGTCCTCGAGGACAAGGCCAAGGCAGCCGTGCTGCTCATGCGCCTCAACCCCGACGACATCAAGGTGCCCAAGGAGCTCAACTGGGGCCACGAGGGCATCGTCGCCTACTCCAAGATCTGCACCCACGTCGGTTGCCCGGTCGGGCTCTACGAGCAGCAGACCCACCACCTGCTCTGCCCGTGCCACCAGTCGACGTTCGACGTCACGCAGGACTGCAAGGTGATCTTCGGGCCGGCCAAGCGGCCGCTCCCCCAGCTGCAGATCACCGTTGACTCCGAGGGCTACCTCGTCGCCGACGCTCCGTTCCACGAGGCCGTCGGCCCGAGCTTCTTCGAGCGAGGATGACACCCATGAGCACCGCCGACACCGTCAACCACCGCGACCCGGTCGACCGTCTGCGCACGGACGACCCGCCGGTCAAGGCACCCCCGGGTCAGGGCGCCAAGGCGATCGGCGGCGTCGCCGGCTGGCTGGACGACCGCACCGGCGCCGCCAAGCCGGTGGGCTACCTCATGAAGAAGGTCTTCCCCGACCACTGGTCCTTCATGCTCGGCGAAGTCGCGATGTACTCGATGATCATCTGCCTGCTCTCGGGCACGTTCCTGACGTTCTGGTTCGTGCCCAGCGGCAGCCAGGTCATCTACGACGGCTCGTTCCTGCCCCTGCGTGGCGTGAGCATGTCCGAGGCCTACCGCTCGACGGTCGACATCTCGTTCGACATCCGCGGTGGCCTGCTGATCCGCCAGATCCACCACTGGGCTGCGCTGATGTTCATCGTGGCGCTGTCGGTGCACATGCTGCGCGTCTTCTTCACCGGCGCCTTCCGCAAGCCGCGCGAGATCAACTGGGTCATCGGCTCGATCCTGTCGATGCTCGCGCTCGTCGAGGGCTTCGCCGGCTACTCCCTGCCTGACGACCTGCTCTCCGGCACCGGTCTGCGGGCCGCCGAGGGCTTCATGCGCTCCGTGCCGGTGCTCGGTTCGTACCTGTCGTACTTCGTCTTCGACGGGCCCTTCCCGGGCGAGGCCATCATTCCCCGCCTGTACTCGGTGCACATCCTGCTGCTCCCGGCGATCCTCGTGGGCCTCTTCACCGCCCACATCGGCCTGGTGTTCGTGCACAAGCACACCCAGTACCCCGGGCCCGGCAAGACCAACGACAACGTCGTCGGCTACCCCGTGATGCCCGTCTACGCGGCCAAGGCCGGTGGCTTCTTCTTCATCGTGTTCGGCGTCATCGCGCTGATGTCGGCACTGGTGACGATCAACCCGATCTGGGCGTACGGCCCCTACGACCCCTCACCAGTGACGGCTGGCGCCCAACCCGACTGGTACATGGGCTTCGCCGACGGCGCCCTACGACTCTTGCCCGGCTGGCTGGAGTTCACGGCCTTCGGCTTCACCTTCTCCTTCAACGTCATGATCGGCGCCATCCTGCTGATCCCGGTCATGTACGGCCTGCTGGCGTCCTACCCGTTCCTCGAGCGGTGGGTCACCGGCGACACCCGGGAGCACCACCTGCTCGACCGCCCGCGCAACAACCCGACCCGCACGGGGCTGGGCATGGGCGCGCTGACGATGTACGGCGTGCTCATGTTCGCGGCCGGCAACGACCTGATGGCGATCAAGCTCCACCTGTCGATCAACGACATCACCCACGCCCTGCGGGCCGCGTTCTTCATCGCTCCCCCGGTCGCGTACTGGGTGACCAAGCGGATCTGTCTGTCCCTGCAACGCCGTGACCGCGACCTGGTCCTGCACGGCCGCGAGACCGGGCGGATCATCCGCACGGCCGACGGACGCTTCTTCGAGCACCACGAGCCGCTCGACGTCTACACCCGCTGGAACCTCGTGCAGCACGAGGTGCAGCGGCCCCTCGAGCTGCAGGCGGGGGCCGACTCCAACGGGGTGGCGTCCCCCACGGCCCGCAAGGAGAAGGCTCGGGCCCGGCTGTCGCGGTTCTACTTCAATGACCGCATCGAGCCGGCGACTCCCGCCGAGCTCGCGGCGGCCCACCACGACGGCCACGGTCACGAGGCGATCGAGTCCGGCAACGGCCAGGGGGCGCAGCTCGCTCAGGACACCCAACACGAGCTAGAGCCCACCGACCGGCACTGACCCGAGCGGCTCCACGCACGTCCTGGTATGCCGTCCGCTCCCCGAGCGGGCGGCATACCCACGTTCGGGGCACGTCGGTGGTGAGAGGCTGGGGCTGTGGTCGAGATGGACGCCCGGGAGTTCCAGGACGCGGTCGGCGACGCGCTCGATGCCGTGCCTGCCGAGCTGATGGACCTGCTGGACAACGTGGTCTTCCTCATCGCCGCCGAGCCACCCCCGCAGGAGCCCGACCTGCTCGGCGTCTACGAGGGCACGCCGCTCACCGAGCGCGGTGACGGGTGGGCCGGGTCACTCCCCGACCGGATCACGATCTTCAGCGGACCGCTGACGCGGATGTGCCGCGACCGTGCGGAGCTGCTCGAAGAGATCGCCGTGACCGTGGTTCACGAGATCGCCCACCACTTCGGCATCGACGACGCACGGCTGCACGACCTGGGCTGGGACTAGCAGTCGTGGGTTCCAACCGGACGAGCTAGACCAGCGCGCTCTGCTTCTGCCACCCCGCGAAGGAGTACTGCCACACGCCGATGCCCTCGGTCGGCAGGAACGGGCGGTTCGAGCCGGTGAACACCACGACGTCGCCGACCTTGGAGTTGTCGAACATCCACTGGGCGTTCGCCGGCGACATGTTGGTGCAGCCGTGCGACACGTTGGAGTTGCCCTGGCTGCTGACCGACCACGGGGCGGAGTGGATGTACTCGCCGGTCCAGGTGAGGCGCAGGTTGAACTTGGTGTCGATCTTGTAGTAGTTCGGGTTGCCCTTGGGGATGCCAATGGTCGTGGAGTCCATGGTGACCTGGCCCTCCTTGCGGATGATGACCTTGGTGCCGTACCGCGTCTCCGTGAGCGGGCCGGGGCGCCCGGTGCTCACGGGGATGGTCCGGATGACCTGGCCCCCCCCGCGTGACGGTCATCTCGTGGGTCTTGATGTTGACCGTGCTGACCATAGCCGAACCGACGGTGAAGCTGGCGCTGTCGTCGTTGGCGATCCACTTGTCGGCCCCCGTCTGGACGCCGGTGAGCGGCGCGGTGATGGTGACCTTGGTGCCGGGCTGCCAGTAGGTCGCCGGGCGCCACATCAGCTGCCGACTGTCGAGCCAGCCCCAAGCGCCCTTCTGGGCCGGGGCTGTGGTGACCTTGACGAGCTTCTCGATCTGGGCGCGCATGGCCTTGGTGGCGACGGCGGTGTCGAACTGGATGCTGGCCGGCATGCCGACGCCGACGGTCGCACCGGCGTAGAGGATGCCGTAGGTCGCGGTGACCTTGGGCTTGAGCGTCGTGAACGAGCTCGTGATGGTCGACGTGGTGCCGTCGGGGCCGGTGGCCTTCGTCGTGATGGTGTATGCCGTGTTGGGCGCGAGCAGGCCGCTGGAGGTCCAGGTGCCCGTGGCGTCGGTTGCCCCCTTGAGCTGCTTGCCACTCGCGTCGGCGACGACGACCTGGTTGAGGGTGCCCGTGGAGGCCTTCACCGTCACCGGGCTGCTCGGCAGCACGTCGGTGGCCTTGTCGGCGGGCGTGACGCTCAGCTCGGCCGGGGTCGGCGTCACCGAGGGCGCGCTGGAGGACGAGCTCGAGGCGGATCCGCCGGCCTGACCCCCAGAGGGGCTGGCCGCACTGCCCTGACACGCCGCGGCGAAGGTCGCCACAGCCAGCATCGTCAGGGCGGCCGCGATCGCGCGCGGCCGTCGTGTCGTTCCCACCACGTGTTGCTCCTGTGCTGTGCGTCCCAAGCGCGTCGAACGGCGCGCTTCGAGCGCCCCGACCAGGCCCGTCCGCGGAGTCCGGGGGCACCTGGGGGGCCAACCCCGCGCCAGTCTACCTGCTGTCAGGAGAGGATCTGGACCGGGCGTGGGTCGTGCACGATGCAACGACGGTGCTCAGACGGCGTGGGGGCCCTTGAAGTACTCGAAGGTCCAGCCCACGAGAGCGACGACGCCGAAGGTGGCACCGATGATGAACAGCCACCAGCCCACCGCCAGCCCGAGGAAGCACACGGCGGCGGCCGCGGCCAGCGGGAGCGGCCACCACGAGTGCGGGCTGAAGAAGCCGTACTCGCCCTCTTGCTCGGCGATCTCACCGGCAGGGTTGTCCTCCGGGCGTTCCGGAAGCCGGCGACCGGTCACGCCGAGGTAGAAGGCGATCATCAGGCCCAGGCCCGAGGACAGGAACAGCCCAGCGGGCCCCACGGGCTCGCGCCAGTGCGTGAAGTAGCCGTAGATGACGCCCAACGGGGCGAAGAACATGGCCAGGATGAGGAAGAGCTTGTACTCGATCTTCATCGTCAGTCGCGCTCCTCGTGGTACCGACCGTGCTGGTCGGGTGCGTCGAAGTCGCCGGTGTGGTGCGGGTGGGGGCCCTCACCGGTCTGGGCGGGCCCGATGATCCGGGTCAGTGTGTCGGGGTCGGCCATCAGGCCGGCCAGCTGCCCAGCCTCGGGGTGGTGCAGGTCGAACGCCGGACGCTCGGAGCGGATCCGCGGGATGGAGTCGAAGTTGTGCCGCGGCGGCGGGCACGAGGTGGCCCACTCCAGCGAGGCGCCGTAGCCCCACGGGTCGTCGGTCTCGACCAACGGCGCGGTGCGCCAGGTCTTCCAGACGTTGTAGAGGAACGGCAGGGTCGAGGCCGCCAGCAGGAAGGCGCCCGCCGTCGACACCTGGTTCTGCCAGGTGAAGCCGTCCTCGGGGAGGTAGTCGGCGTAACGACGCGGCATACCCTCGATGCCCAGGACGTGCTGGATGAGGAAGGTCGTGTGGAAGCCGATGAACAGCATCCAGAAGTGGACCTTGCCGAGCGTCTCGTCGAGCATCCGGCCGGTGAACTTGGGCCACCAGAAGTAGAAGCCCGCGAACATCGCGAAGACCACGGTGCCGAAGACCACGTAGTGGAAGTGCGCCACCACGAAGTAGCTGTCGGAGAGGTGGAAGTCGAGGGCGGGGCTGGACAGGATGATGCCGGTCAGGCCGCCGAACAGGAAGGTGACGAGGAAGCCGATCGCCCACAGCATCGGCGTCTCGAAGGACAGCTTGCCGCCCCACATGGTGCCGATCCAGTTGAAGAACTTCACCCCCGTGGGCACGGCGATGAGCATGGTCATCACGGCGAAGAACGGCAGGAGCACCTGGCCGGTCGCGTACATGTGGTGGGCCCACACCGTCACGGACAGGGCGGCGATCCCGATCGTCGCGAAGACGAGCGTCTTGTAGCCGAAGATCGGCTTGCGCGAGAACACCGGCAGGATCTCGGAGATGATGCCGAAGAACGGCAACGCGATGATGTAGACCTCGGGGTGGCCGAAGAACCAGAACAGGTGTTGCCAGAGCATGGGCCCGCCGTTCTCCGCGTTGAAGACGTGGGCACCGAACTTGCGGTCGGCTCCCAGCGCCAGCAGCGCGGAGGCGAGGACGGGGAAGGCCATCAGGACGAGCAGGCTCGTGACGAGGATGGTCCAGGTGAAGATCGGCATCCGGAACATGGTCATGCCCGGGGCTCGCATGCAGATGATCGTGGTGATGAAGTTGACCGCACCGAGGATGGTGCCGAAGCCACCGAGGGCCAGGCCGAAGACCCACAGGTCACCACCGACGCCGGGGCTTGTTGCTGGCGTCGGACAGTGGTGCATAGGCGAACCAGCCGAACGAAGCCGCACCCGAAGGCGTGAGGAAGCCAGCCGAGGCGATGAGGCCACCGAACAGGTAGAGCCAGTACGCCAACATGTTCAGCCGCGGGAACGCGACGTCCGGCGCACCGATCTGGATCGGCATGAGCGCGTTGGCGAACCCGGCGAACAGCGGCGTCGCGAACAGCAGCAGCATGATCGTGCCGTGCATGGTGAACAGCTGGTTGAACTGCTCGGGGTTGTCGACGACCTGCAGCCCCGGCTGGAACAGCTCGGCCCGGATCAGCAGGGCCAGGACACCGCCGAACAGGAAGAACGCGAACGAGGTGATGAAGTAGAGGTTGCCGATGACCTTGTGGTCGGTGGTGGTGATCCACTTGACGACGGTCTGGCCCTTGGTGAGGCGCCTGGTGGCTCGGGCGTCGGTCGAACGCAGGTACGTCGATGTGCTGTCGGTGACGGCGGCCATCAGTTGCCCCCTGCGCTCGGGATCTTGCTCTGGTCCTGGTTCATGACCTTCTCCGGGTTCAGGGTGTTGTCGAGCTGGCCGGTGTTGCCCTGGGCCTTGAGGTCGGCGAGGTGCTGCTGGTAGTCGCTGTCGCTCACGACCTTGACGTTGAACAGCATCTGCGAGTGGTAGGCGCCGCACAGCTCGGCGCACTTGCCCTTGAACTCGCCGATCTCGGTCGGCACGACCTGGAACTTGTTGACCCGGCCCGGGATCATGTCGAGCTTCTGGAGGAAGGCCGGGACCCAGAAGGAGTGGATCACGTCACGGGAGGTGAGCACGAACTCGACCCGCTTGTTGACCGGCAGGTAGAGAGTCGGCAGCGACTGCTCCGCGCCGGGCTTGCCGGTCAGCTCGGCCATGGTGCCGGCCTCGTAGGTCTGCTCGTTGACGTAGTTGAAGTCCCAGCTCCACTTCTTGCCGACGACGTTGACGACGACGTCGGGGTGCTTGGACGTGTCGAGCAGCGTCGCCTCATCGCGGGCGGTGTAGTAGAAGAGCACGGCGATCATGAACACCGGGACGACGGTGTAGAGGATCTCCATCGGCACGTTGTAGCGCAGCTGGACGGGCAGCTCGGTGTCGTCGGGGCGGCGCCGGTAGGCCACGACGCACCACAGGATCAGGCCCCAGACGAGGACACCGACCGACAGCGCCGCGATCCACGAGCCAACCCAGAGGTTGGTGACGTGGACGCCGTTCTGGGTGGCGGCCTTGGGCAGGAAGCCGTCGTTCGCGCTACCGGCACAGCCCGAGAGGGCAAGCGCGCAGAGCCCGGCAACGGATGCCGTGATCGTCGACCTGGAGAGGGTCCGCCGCCGCTGGGGGCGCGGCGCAGAGACGTCGTGCTGACGCAACGGTGCACCTTCTTCGAAGCTGTGATGGGCCATCGCGCCAAACCCTACTCCAGCCCCACCCCTGCGTCCGGTCAGGGTGGGGCTAACGTCGTGGTGTGGCCGAACCCGCTTCCCCGAGAGCCCTTCTCGACGCTGCGAGCGGTCCGATCCACGCCCGCGCGCGAGAGACGCTGCTCGCCGCGCTCGACGCCGGCTGGGCCGACCCGCGTCGGCTCTACAGCGAGGCGAGGACGGCCCGTCGCCTGCTCGACCAGAGCCGCGAGGTGCTGGCCGCAGGCCTGGGCGTCCGGCCCTCCGAGGTCGGCTTCGCCGCAGACGGGCCAACAGCGCTGCGCTGCGCCGTGGACGGCCTGCTCCACGCCGGCCGGCGACGGGGCGCCGGGCTCGTGGCGTCCGCAGTCGAGCACTCCGCCGTCCTCGTCCCCGGTCGCGACCGCGCCGCCCGCGACCCCGACTCGGCCCCCTTGGTCGAGGTCCCGGTCGACGCCCAGGGACGGCTGTCGCTAGAGGCGTTCGGCGCCGCAGTGCGCCGACCCGGCATCGTGGCTGCGGCGGTCCAGCACGCCAACGGCGAGGTCGGCACGCTCCAGCCGCTGGGGGACGCCTGGGCCGCCGCGAGATCGGCGTCGGTGCCCCTCGTCGTCGACGCCCAGGCATCGCTCGGGCGCCTGGCACCCCCGTCCACCTACGACGTCCTCGTCGGGGATGCGCGATCGTGGGGCGGCCCCGGAGGGGTGGGGCTCGTGGTGCTCCCGGAGCGGACCCGCTGGGCGCTGCCCGGCGCCACCGACCCCGACGAAGCGCTCACGGGTCCGACCAGGCACACCCCGTGGCTCCCGCTCGCCCTCGCGGCGGCGGAGGCGTGGCAGCAGACCGAGGCCGTGCGTGAGGCGGATGCCGCCGAGGCCTTCGCGCTCGTCGATCACCTCAGGGCCGCCGCGGCCCGGGTGCCCGACGTCGAGGTCGTCGGGGACCCGGTGCACCGGCTCCCCCACGTGCTCACCTTCTCGGCGTTGTATGCCGACGGCGAGGCCTTGGTGCGCGCGCTCGACCGGCTCGGGATCGCCGTGGCGTCGGGATCGGCGTGCACGAGCAGCACGCTCGAGCCCAGCCACGTGCTCGCGGCAATGGGCGCCCTCACCCACGGCAACCTGCGGGTGACGCTCCCCCTCGCGGCGGTGGCACCCGACCGCGCCCAGTCCGTCGAACGGCTCGTCCAGGCGATCCCGACCGTGGTCGCCGAGGTTCGGGGCGAGCTCGGAGCACGTCACCTGTGAGCGCCTTCGACGCCTCCCCCGAGGTCGGCCCTGAGGTCGGCCCTGATGTCGTCGTCGATGCCCGCGGGCTGCGCTGCCCCCTGCCGGTGATCCGGCTGGCCCAGAGTGCGCGCGACGCCGTTTCGGGCGCGGTCATCGAGGTTCTCGCCACCGACCCAGCCGCGCGCGCCGACATCCCGGCGTGGTGTCGGTTGCGCGGACAGGACTACCTCGGGTCGCAGCCGCGCGGCACAGGAGGCGAGCACACGGCATACCGCGTTCGGGTGGCCCGGACCAACCAGACCGACCAGACCGATAACACCGACAGCACCGTCAGCGGCTCGGAGCCTGGGCGTCGAACGTCGGCGGCGCAAGCCCCACCGCAACGCTGAGGCGGCCCAGGTAGTCGGCCCGCGGGATCGTGACGACCCCGAGGCTGCGCAGGTGGTCGGTGGCCCACTGCACGTCGACGATGCGCCTGGGGTCCCCGTCGGCGAAGACGTAGCCCGCCATCGCGACGACCGCCGCCTTGGACGCGTCCTTCACCCGGTGGAACATCGACTCCCCGGCGAACAGTCCGCCGACGCAGATGCCGTAGAGACCGCCCACGAGCTCACCGTCCAGCCAGGTCTCGATGCTGTGCGCCCAGCCCAACGCATGCATCTCGCCGTAGGCGTCGGCGATCTCCTCGGTGATCCAGCGGCCGTCGCGGCTGGGGTCGGCGCACGCTGCGACCACCTCACGAAAGGCGGTGTCGACCCGGATCTCGAAATGGCGCAACGACCTGCGCAGCGAGCGGCTCGCGTGCACGCCCCCCGGCAGGAGGACCCCGCGCGGGTCAGGCGACCACCAGCCGATCGGTCGGCTGCCGTGGTCGCCGAGGCCCATGGGAAACACCCCACTGCGGTATGCCGCGAGCAGCGTCCCGGCACGCAGGTCACCGCCCACGCCCACGAGGTCCTCGCCGTCCGGGAGCGAGGTGAGGTCGAACTCCCAGGAGGTGGGCAGCGGCTCGACCGGCTCGATCACGAGATTGACCTGACGGGCTACGGCGCGACGCAGGTGATGTGGGGGGCGATGGCGTCGGCGGACTCTTGGCCGTAGGCCTCTGCCAGGCGGCGCAGGAAGCTCTCCTTGCCGAGGGTGTACTCCTGCGTGCCCACGGTCTCGATCACGTAGGTCGCCAGCATCGAGCCGAGCTCGGCGGCGTGGCGCAGCCCGAGGTCGGCGGCGAGCCCGGTGAGGAAGCCGGCCCGGAAGGCGTCGCCGACCCCGGTCGGGTCGGCACGACGGACCTCGCGGGCGACGCCGACCTCGATGGGGGCCTCGCCACGCCGCTCGATGACGACGCCGTCCCGCCCCTTGGTGATGACCCGGGTGGTCACCCTGTCAGCGATCTCCTCGGCCCCCCACCCGGTCTTCTTCTCGGTCAGCGCCGCCTCGTACTCGTTGGTGAGCAGGTAGTCGGCCCCGTCGATGAGCTGGCGGATCGTGTCGCCGTCGGCGAACGCGAGCTGCTGGCTCGGGTCGGCGGCGAAGGGGATTCCCCGCGAGCGGCACTCACGGGTGTGGCGCAGCATCGCCTCGGGGTCGTTCGCACCGACCAGGACCAGGTCGAGCCCGCCGACCCGCTGCGCGATGGGCCCGAGCTCGATCCCCCGGGCCTCGCTCATCGCCCCGGCGTAGAAGGTGGCGATCTGGGCCATGTCCTCGTCGGTGGTGCAGACGAAGCGGGCGGTGTGCTTGGAGTCCGACACGTGCACCGAGGTGCAGTCGACGCCGTGGCGCTCCAGCCAGCTGCGGTAGTCGGCGAAGTCCTCGCCCACCGCGCCCACGAGGATCGGGTGCTGGCCGAGACCGGCCATGCCGAACGCGATGTTGGCCGCCACTCCCCCACGACGCACCTCGAGGTCGTCGGCCAGGAAGGACAGCGAGACCTTGTCGAGCTGCTCCACGACGAGGGAGTCGCGGAACCTGCCCTTGAAGGTCATGAGGTGGTCGGTGGCGATGGAACCGGTGATGGCGATCTGCACGCACGAAACCTACCCGGTCCGCGGGCCTGCGGCAGGACGGCCGGTTACCGACGGGTGTTACGCCCCGGTACCGGCGTGTCGCGGCCGTCGCACTGCCTACCGTGGGCCCCATGACCATCACCCCCCTGCACGACGGTCCCGACGTGTTCCCCAGCACCCGCGACGGACTCGACACCGGCAGCATCGCCGAGCTCGTGGCGGACTGCCTCGCCGTGCACCTCGAGGTCCACGAGCCCCGGCCGTGGCCGCTGCACGGACAGGCCATTGCCGTGCCCGACGACGCCTCCTCGCTGCTGGAGGGTCTGGGCCCCTACGGCTCCTGACGTAGTCCGCCTGCGGCCCACGCCATACCCCTTGACGTTGCCGAGGTTGGCCAGGTCGGGGAGGCTCGGCCCATGACCGAGTCAGCCATCCGCGAGTTCGACTTCGCCGGCCTGCGTGCCACCTTCGTCAACTGCACCCTCAAGCGGTCCCCTGAGGTGAGCAACACCCAGGGACTCATCGACATCAGCGCCGCCATCATGGCCAAGCACGGCGTCGAGGTCGAAGTCCTCCGCGCCGTCGACCACGACATCGCGACCGGGGTCTACCTCGACATGACCGAGCACGGCTGGGAGCGGGACGAGTGGCCGACGCTTGTTCGCCCGGCTCCTCGACAGCGACATCCTCGTCATCGCCGGCCCGATCTGGCTCGGTGACAACTCGAGCGTCACCAAGCGGATCATCGAGCGGCTGTATGCCGGGTCGTCGATGACCAATGCCAGCGGTCAGTACGTGTACTACGGCAAGGTCGGCGGGGCGATCATCACCGGCAACGAGGACGGCATCAAGCACTGCTCCTCGAACATCCTCTACAGCCTCCAGCACATCGGCTTCAGCATCCCGCCGGGCGCGGACGCGGGGTGGATCGGCGAGGCGGGGCCGGGGCCGTCCTACCTCGACCCCGGCAGCGGCGGGCCGGAGAACGAGTTCACCCAGCGCAACACGACGTTCATGACCTGGAACCTGATGCACCTGGCCCGGCTGCTGCGCGACTCAGGCGGCTTTCCGGTCGGTGGCAACCAGCGGACCGAGTGGGACGCGGGGGCGCGGTTCGACTACCCGAACCCCGAGTACCGCTGAGCGCGGCGCCGTCGTCGGGCATGCCGGCGCACGGAAGCGGGGCCCCACCACCTGGTGGGACCCCGCTTCCGGTGCGCTCAGCTGAAGGAGTCGCCGCAGGCGCAGGAGCTGCCCGCGTTGGGGTTGTCGATCGTGAAGCCCTGCTTCTCGATGGTGTCGGCGAAGTCGATGCTCGCGCCCTCGAGGTAGGGAGCGCTCATGCGGTCGACGACGACCTCGACACCGTCGAAGTCACGCACGAGGTCACCGTCGAGGGTGCGCTCGTCGAAGTAGAGCTGGTAGATGAGGCCGGAGCAGCCACCGGGCTGCACGCCGACGCGCAGGCGCAGGTCGTCGCGACCCTCCTGCTCGAGCAGGGACTTGACCTTGGTGGCGGCGACATCCGTCAGGAGCACGCCGTGCGAGGTCTCGGTCGGTGCGTCGGCAGCCGTCTCGGTCGCCGGAGCGGTCTGGTCCTGAACACTCATGCTGATGCGTCCTTCATGTCGGTGGAGGGGGCCATCAAGACCAACCCACGGTTCGCGGGAAATGTTCCCCCGCATCCACCACTGTACGTCGTGGCTACCGCGAGGGGGACCAGGTGGCCGCGACCCGCGCCGCACGGGCCGTGAGGGTGCCGACGGGGTCTGCCATGGCTGCCTCGACCTGCGCCTGGGTCTGCGCCACGGCGTAGCTCCCGGACAGCCCCAAGGTCATCGCCTCGCGGCGGCCCACCAGGGTCTGCCCGGCGATGACCACGCTCGGCGTCGCGGTCTCGAGGGACACCGCGGCGACGCCGGCGACGACCTTGCCCTGCAGGCTCTGCCAGTCGAAGCGCCCCTCACCCGTGACGACGAGGTCGGCAGCGGCGGCGAGCTCACGGAACCCGACCGCCTCGAGTACCTCGCTCACGCCGCTCACCCGGGTGGCCCCGAGCAGGTACAGGGCGTACCCGAGCCCGCCCGCCGCACCGGCCCCCGGCTCCTTGTCGAGGCGGCGCGCCTTGCCGGTGAGCAGGTCGGTGGTCTCGGGCAGGGTGCGACGCACCACCTCGGCATACCGGCCGAGCGCGCCCTCGAGCTCCTGGGCCAGCTGGGGCGAGGCGCCCTTCTGGGGGCTGAAGACGGCGCTCGCACCCTGCAGGCCCAGCAGCGGCGACTCGACATCACTGGCGAGCACCAGGTCGACCCCCCGGAAGCGCTCGCGCACCTGCGTGAGGCCAGCGAGGGCGTCATCGGCCAGCTCGGCGAGGGCGAGGCCACCACGCGCGAGGTCGTCGGGCGAGCCGACACCGAGGGCGGCCAGCAGGCCGGCGCCCCCCGTCGTTCGTGGCGCTGCCGCCCAACCCGACCACGATCCGCGTGGCGCCCTCGGCGAGGGCCACCTCGAGCAGCTGCCCGACCCCCCAGGTGCTCGTCACGGCAGGGTTGCGCTCGTCGGCGTCGAGCAGGTGCAGCCCCGCCGCCTGGGCCGACTCGACGTATGCCGTGCGGTGGCCATCGCGGTCGACCACGGCGAGCGCCGCGGGCACCTCCCGACCAAGCGGGTCGGCGACCGTCGCGGCCAGGGTCTGCGCCTGGGGCAGCGCTCCGGTGAGCACGTCGAGGAATCCCGGGCCGCCGTCCGAGAGCGGGACCAGGGTCAGCAGGTCACGCGGCGCGCTCTGCCGCCAGCCTGCGGCAATCGCCTCGGCGGCCTGGTGGGCGGTGAGGGTGCCGGTGAAGCAGTCCGGGGCGATCACGACGTGCACGGGCTCATCCTGTCAGGGCGCGACGCGCAGGGCTGGTTGAGGGCTGGTCGAGGGCTGGTCGAGGGCTGGTTAAGGGGCCGGTCGACGCGCAGTCGAGGGCGGTCGGCACGCCACGACGGTGCTGGTCAGGCCCCTGGTGGCAGCCGTCCCGGCGAAAGAGGTCCACACTGGGGGTATGCGCCCCCGTTCCCCCGCCAACAAGCCGCACCTGCCCAACAGCCCCTTCCGGGCCCAGCCGACCCCCGAGGTGCACCCGTTCGAGGTGAACGACCGGGTCACCCACGACCGGCACGGCCTCGGCTCGGTCGTCCGGATCACCGGTGACCGGATGGAAGTGAAGTTCGGCCAGAGCCTGGTCAGCGTGGCCCGCAACAGCACCAAGATCCACCCCCTCTGAGCCGGCTACGGCACCAGCGGGGCGCCCAGTAGGGCGCGCCCGGCGGCCTCGTCGCCGCTGACGGCAAGGCTGTGGCGGTCGGCGCGACCCCACAGGGCGAGGTAGAGCTGAACGGCCGGACCGCTGACCTGCGCGACCGCGGCGGGCGTCACGCCCGACACGACGGTCACCGCACCATCGACCAGCTGCACCGTCCAGGCGGCAGCGCTGTCCGTGCAGGACAGCCCGATGGGTCGGGTGGCCGGAACGAGCTCCGTCGCCGGCCGGTCACGCAGGCGCACGAGGGTGCGCGGAGCCATCACCTCGAAGACCTCCGCCACGCCGTCCGCCGCCTGCTCGGCAGTCAGTCCCGGCACGGCGTCGACCACGGGGCCCACCGGCACGCTGCCGAGGGCCTGCAGTGCGTCGACCCGGTGGACGGTGGTCTCATGGAACTGCCGCCGACGCCAGAACCCGGCCCGGTGGTGCGCCGAGACCGGCGAGAAGCTCCAGGCGGGCTGGTCCGGCGGCAGGGTGGCAAGGCTGGTCGTGAGTGTGCGCGCACACCCGGCATACCAGTCGGCCAGGGGCTGCGCGAGGTCCCGGGAGGGGTAGGGATGCGGCGGCGCTCCGGTGCGCGCCGCGTGCTCGGCCCAGAGATGGACCCGACCCAGGTGATCCACCAGGGTGGTGAGGTCCCAGCCCGGGCAGGCCGGCACCGCCGCGTCGGTACGGCTGGCGCGGCCGACCACCTCGACCATGAGCTCGGTGGCAGTGCGCAGGGCATCGAGGGCGGCGTCGTCGTCCATGCCCTCGAGACTAGGCCGGGTCGACGCGGCATACGATCAGGGCTGTGAGCACCTCGACGCACGCGCCCAGCACCCCGCTCCCCCTGCTCGTGCTCGGTCGGGGCACCGACCTGCACACCGAGCGCGGCGTCGAGTGTCCCGGCGACCTGCCCGCGCCCTCGGACCCCGGTCTGGTCGAACGCGCCCGGGCCGCCAAGGCGGCGCTCGGCGACTCCGTCTTCGTCCTGGGGCACCACTACCAGCGCGACGAGGTGATCGAGTTCGCCGACGTCACCGGCGACTCGTTCAAGCTCGCGAAGGAGGCGGCCGCACGTCCGGACGCCCCGTACATCGTGTTCTGCGGGGTGCACTTCATGGCCGAGTCGGCCGACATCCTCACCAGCGACGCGCAGACGGTGATCCTGCCCGACCTCGCGGCGGGCTGCTCGATGGCCGACATGGCCGCGATCCGCCAGGTCGAGGACGCCTGGGACGACCTTGCCGATGCCGGCGTGGCTGAGCTCACCGTGCCGGTGACGTACATGAACTCCTCCGCTGCCATCAAGGCGTTCACCGGCCGGCACGGCGGCACGATCTGCACGTCCTCCAACGCCAGGACGGCGCTCTCGTGGGCCCTCGAGCAGAAGGGCCCGGGCGGCAAGGTGCTCTTCCTGCCCGACCAGCACCTGGGGCGCAACACCTTCGTCCGCGACCTCGGCGGGTCGCTCGACGGGTGCGTCGTGTTCGACCCCCACAAGCCGATGGGCGGCCTGACCCGCCAGCAGCTCCAGGACGCCACGATGATCCTGTGGCGCGGCCACTGCTCCGTCCACGGTCGGTTCAGCCTCGAGGCGGTCGAGCAGGCCCGGCGCGAGATCCCCGACGTCAAGGTGATCGTGCACCCCGAGTGCCAGCACGAGGTCGTCGAGGCGGCCGACGAGGTCGGCTCGACCGAGAAGATCATCCAGACCATCGCGGCCGCGCCGGCCGGCACCAAGTGGGTCGTGGGCACCGAGCTCAACCTCGTGCGCCGGCTCGCCGCGCAGTTCCCCGAGCAGCAGGTCTCGTTCCTCGAGAAGAACGTCTGCTACTGCTCGACGATGAACCGCATCGACCTGCCCCACCTGGTGTGGGCGCTCGAGTCGCTCGTCGCCGGTCGGGTGGTCAACGCCATCCGGGTCGACGACGAGGTCGCGCACTACGCCAGGGTCGCGCTCGACCAGATGCTCGCGCTGCCGGGCGAGACCCAGCGCGACTGACGGCGCGACGGGGTGACGGGGCGACGGCCCTCAGATCTCCTCGACCGTCATCGTGAATCCCTGCGCGCGCAGCCGCTGCACCAACAGGTCGCCCATGGCGGTGGACGGCGTGAGGACGCCCGCGACGGGCGGCAGGCGGTCGCCGTCGAGAGCCAGGCAGAGCGCCGACTCACCGAGCATGACTGCCGTCGCGGCATACCCGGGGTCGCCCTGGGCGCCGACGACGGCGAGGTAGCGACGCCCGCTCTCGGTGATGGCCCGCAGCTCCATGCGGAACCAGCCCGACTCACGTGACTGCGCACCGGGGCCCTCGCCCGGCTTGGGAGCCACCTTGTCGAACCAAGGCCGCAGCCGCGGGGTGGCCAGTGCCTTGAGCGACAGGCCGAGGACGCCGGTGACGAGCATGGCCCGACGACGTCCCTTGAACCCACGCCCGAACGCACTCAGCTCGCGATAGCGGAACCGGCGCCCGTAGTCATGCCCACGAAGGGCGTTGCTGCGCCTGACGATTCGGGTGTTGAACGCCGCCATGACGAACGGGCCGACCCACTGGCCGGTCTCGGCATCGACGAACACCGTGCTCGGGTCCCGCTCGGGGCCGAGGTCGGGCTCGGCGGCCCGGTCGGGGCTGAGCGCGTAGGGGTCGAACACCACCTTGACCAGTGCGCGGTCAGCGCTGACCTCGTCGATCTGGGTGCGTGAGGAGTCGATGGTCCCGCCGGACAGGCCACCCTTGGCCCGCGCCAGGAGCGTCGTGTCGAGCAGCGGCCCGGCGCCGTCGTGCTCGGCGCGCTCGTGCAGCAGGAGGACCCCGAGGTCGGAGGGCACCGAGTCGTAGCCGCACGCGGTGACGATGCGGGCGCCGCTCTCGCGGGCCAGCGCGTCGTCCTCGTCGACGACGCGGCGCACGAACAGCACCTCGCCGGTGAGGTCGGCGTAGTGCGTGCCAGACTCGGCGCAGGCGCGGGCGAGGGGCAGGCCGTACTTGAGGTAGGGCCCGACGGTGGTGGCGACGACCGTCGTCGAGGCGGCCATCGCGCGAAGCGCCTCGCGGTCGTCAGCCTCGGCCACCACCAGCGGCCACGAGCGTGCCGTCGCGGGCAGCCCGTCGCGCACCCGCTCCAGCCGGTCCTGCGAGCGACCGGCGAGGGCGATGCGCGTGCCCTGTGGCGCGCGCTCCGCGAGGTAGCGGGCGATCAGGCGCCCGACGAAACCGGTGGCGCCGTAGACGATGACGTCGAACTGGCGTGCTGGCGTGGTGGGTCCGGTCTCGCTCACGGCTGGTGCTCCTCAGCAGGCATCGCGCCGAGCCGGGCCAGCAGCACCGCCTCGGCTACGCACACCTTCTCGAACTCGCCGAGGTGGAGTGACTCGTTGGCGCCGTGAGCCCGGGTGTCGGGGTCCTCGACCCCCGTGACGAGGATCGCGGCGTCGGGGAACCTCTCGGCGAAGGACGCGACGAACGGGATGGAACCGCCGACGCCGATATCGACCGGCTCGACGCCCCACGCGTCGGTGAACGCCGCGCGGGCCTGGTCGTAGACGGGACCGTTGGCGTTGGCGTCGAAGCCCGCGCCCTGGTCGTCGAGGTGGACCTCGACCCTGGCTCCCCACGGGGTGTGGTCCGCAAGGTGTCGCTGCACCGCGGCATACGCCTCGAGGGGCACCTCGTCCGGAGCCAGTCGGATGGAGACCTTCGCGCTGGCGGTCGGCACGAGGGTGTTGGAGGACTTCGCGACCGAGGGGGCGTCGAGGCCGATGACGGTGGCGGTCGGCTTCGCCCAGAGGCGGTCGAGCAGCGAGCCGGTGCCGATCACCTCGACGCCGTCGAGCAGCCCGGACTCCTCGCGCAGGCGGTCCTCGTCGAAGTCGAGGTCGCTGGCCTTGCCGGACTTGAGCCCCGCGACGGCCACGTCGCCCGCGTCGTCGTGCAGGGTGGCGAGCAGCCGTACGAGCGCGGTCAGGGCATCGGGCACCGCGCCGCCGAACATGCCCGAGTGGATCCCGTGGTCGAGGGTGGTGACGGTGACCACCACGCGGATCAGGCCGCGCAGCGTCGTCGTGAGGGCAGGCTCACCGAGCGCCCAGTTGGTCGAGTCGGCCAGGACGATCGCGTCGGCGCGCAGCTTGTCGCCCTGGCGCTCGAGGATCGTCGACAACGAGTCGGAGCCGATCTCCTCCTCACCCTCGACGAAGACGGTGACGCCGACCGGCAGGGCGCCGCTGTGCGCCCGCAGGGCCGCGAGGTGAGCCATGATTCCCGCCTTGTCGTCGGCGGCACCGCGGCCGTAGAGCCGCCCGTCGCGCTCGGTGGGCTCGAACGCGGGGCTGTCCCAGTCGGCGTCGTTCCCGGGCGGCTGGACGTCGTGGTGGGCGTAGAGCATGACCGTCGGCGCGCCCGCGGGGCCGTCGATGTGGCCGATCACGGCGGGCCGGCCGCCCTCGCGGACGATCTCGACCTCGAGGCCCTCGGCACGCAGCAGCGCGGCGGTGGCCTCGGCGCTGGCCTCGACCTGGGCCTGGTCGAACGCGTCCAGGGAGACGCTGGGGATGCGGGTGAGTGCTTCGAGGTCCCTGCGCACTCCCGGCATGAGGCCGGCCACGGTGGTCTTGAGGGCGGAGATCTGGTCGGTCGTGAGAATGTCGTCGGTCACGAGGGGTGAGCCTAACGCCCGCCATCGGCGCGATTCCGGGGCAGGTGGGTCCAGCCGGGGCACGACCCCCGGAGCGCACGGCATACAGTGGGCCTGTGTTTGGACGCAGCAAGACCCTGAACGACCAGCAGGCCGAGGCGGCCCAGCGGCCGGAGCGCGAGGGTGCCAAGAACCGGCCCACGCCCAAGCGGCGCGACCAGGAGGCCGCTCGCAAGCGTCCGCTCGTCGAGACCGACCGCAAGGCGGCCCGCGACGTCGACCGCACCAAGCGGCGCGAGGCGCAGCTGCGCCAGCGGCAGGCGATGGTCACCGGTGACGAGGCCCACCTGCCGGCGCGTGACAAGGGTCCGGTGCGCCGCTACATCCGCGACTACGTCGACGCCCGCTGGAACGTGGGCGAGTTCATGCTCCCGGTGATGCTCGTGGTGCTCGCGCTGTCGTTCGTGCGCGTGCCCCTCGTGTTCGCCATCGTGTCGATCGCGGTCTACCTCGTGCTGTTCGCGGCGGCCATCGACGGCTTCCTCATGTGGCGGCGGCTCAAGGCGCGGCTCGTGGCGAAGTTCGGTGCGGACGAGGTCGGCCGTGGCCTTGCGATGTATGCCGTGATGCGCACCTTCCAGCTGCGCCGCTCGCGGATGCCTCGCCCGCTGGTCGCGCGCGGCCAGCGGCCGGCGTAGCGCCGCGGATCTACTCGGCCGCGCGCAGGCTCATCGGCCCGTAGACCACAGCCCCGTCACGGTGCAGCGTCACCGCGTCGACTCCCGCGCCAGCGAGCTCGTGCCACGACTCACCGAACCAGTTCTCGGCATCGGACTGCGACGGAAACGCCGTGGTCGCCAGGTCGTCACCGCTCAGCTCGCGGCCCTCGGCGTCGAGGTAGGTCCAGGTCCATGCGTCGGCCATGGCGGCCACTCTAGGCGCAGCTTTGACACCCGGCGCGGCGGGTGGGACTGTTCGTTCGTCGATTCAGCCACGTCCTGGGTAAGCCGGTCCCATTCCGGCGCTGTCCCGCAACCGTGAGCTGCCGCCCTCGTCACGAGGTGCGGTGGCGAGCCGGAAAACCAGCCGTGACCCTTCGACTCCAACACTGTCCGTCGTGGAATGCGGACCGGAGTCACAGACGATCCCGAGCACAGCGGGTGCGTCTTCTCGCCGGTCGCGAGGAGGAACTTCAATGTCGCGCACCAGCTTGCGACCATCCCTGGTCCTGTTGACGCTCATCGCCGCCGTCGGGGCTGCGCTCGTCCTGCCCGCCGGCTCGGCGGATGCCGCGGCATACCGCTTCTGGGGGTACTTCCAGCTGAACGGCTCGTCCTGGCAGTTCGCGCCCAAGGGCCCCGACCAGCTCACGCCCGCCGAAGGCGCGGTCGAGGGCTGGCGCTTCGCCGTTGCCAGTGACACCGACACGCGGGCGCCGCGGGTCCGGGCCACGTTCAGCGCGGTGTGCGGCGACACCAAGGCGCAGACCGGCAAGAAGCGGGTGGCCGTGGTCATCGACTACGGCCGGGTGGCCGACCAGGAGGACGGCTCCCAGCCGCCCGCCCCCGTAGCCAAGTGCGCGCTGGTTCCGACGGCCGCCACCGGTGCCGAGGTCCTGGCGGCGGTCGCCACGGTGCGCTCCGACAAGGGTCTGGTCTGCGCTCTGGACAACCACCCCGCCACCGGCTGTGGCGGCCCGGTGAAGACCATCTCCGCCGCAGCGGCCGCGCCGGACACGGCGGTCACCTTGGCCCCCAAGGCCGCGGCCAAGCCGGTCTCGTCCCCCGCGAACGGGCACCGACTCACGGGGATCGGCGTGTTCGTCCTGGCCCTGCTCGCCCTTGGTGCGGTCATGCTCAGGCGCCGGCTGGGTGCGACCGGCCGACACGAGCTCTGACGCGACGACCACCGATGCCGCGTCGATGACCCTCTCCCCCTCGCTACCCAGGCTGCTGCACCCGGCCGCCTGGTGGGTCTGGGGTGCGGGTCTTGCCGTAGCGGCGTCACGCACGACCAACCCGTTCCTGCTCGTCCTCGTGGTCGCCGTCGCCGGGTGGGTCGTCCTCGAGCGACGCGAGGTGGGGTCCTCGAACGCCTTCGTGCCCTTCCTGCTCATCGGGGTGTTCGCGATCGGGTTGCGGGTCGTCATGGTGGCGCTCCTCGGTGGCGGGGTCACCGGGAGCACCGTCCTGGTGCGCCTTCCCCAACTCCCGCTGCCTGCGTGGTCGGGTGGGTTGCGGCTCGGGGGCCCGGTCACCGCCGAAGGCATCCTGGCCGCGGCATACGACGGCTTGCGCCTGGCCGCGATCCTGGCCTGCCTCGGCGCGACCAATGCGCTGGCCAGCCCGAGGCGGCTGCTCCGGTACGTGCCGGCCACGCTCTACGAGGTGGGGACGGCCGTCGTCGTGGCCCTGACCTTCGCCCCGCAGCTGGTCGAGGACGCCCGTCGGGTGCGCTCAGCCAGGCGCCTGCGCGGCCACACCGGCCGCGGCGTGCGCGAGATCGCGAGGCTGGCGGTCCCGGTCCTCGTCGGGGCTCTCGAGCGGTCGCTCAGCCTGGCTGCCTCGATGGAGTCCCGGGGGTACGGCCGCGCCGTGCGGCGGACACCCCGCTCGGCCCGGCTCGGCGGCGCCCTCACCATCGTCGGGCTGCTGGGCGTGGTGCTCGGCCTCTACGGCATGCTCGACGCGACCAGCCCCGTGGCGCTGGGCCTGCCGACCCTGCTCGGTGGCGTGGGATGCGCGGCGGCGGCGCTGCTCGTGGGTGCCCGTCGTGACCCCCGGACCCGCTACCGCCGCGACCCGTGGGGGCTACCCGAGTGCGTGGTCGCCCTGAGCGGTCTGGTCCCGGCCGCGGTGCTCATGGTCGGCAGCATCCAGGGCTGGGATGGCGTGGTGCCGCAACAGGTCCCAGCCGTCCTGCCTGCCGTTCCCGTCGGGCTGGTCGGGGCTGTCCTCGTTGCCGCGGTGGCGTCCGTCGCCGCGCCGGTGCCACCGCTGCTGGCCGGCCTCAAGACGGCGAGGGCGGCCGCGTGATCGACTTCCAGGACGTCGCAGTCGCGTATGCCGTGGAGTCCGACGGCACCGCCGGCACGCCACTCGAGCGGGTCGCCTTCAGCGGCGCGACCTTCAGCGTTCCCGAGGGTGAGCTCGTGCTCGTGGTCGGTCCGACCGGGTCGGGCAAGTCGACGCTGCTGCGGTGCATCAACGGCCTCGTGCCCCACTTCTCCGGGGGCACGCTGCGGGGTCGGGTCCTGGTCGACGGCCGTGACACCCGGGTCCACCGCCCGCGCGACCTCGCCGACCTCGTCGGGTTCGTCGCACAGGACCCGGTGTCCTCGTTCGTCACCGACACCGTCGAGGAGGAGGTCGCCTACGGCATGGAGGCCATGGGGGTCGACGCCACGGCGATGCGCCGGCGCGTCGAGGAGACCCTCGACCTGATGGGGCTGGCCGACGTCCGGCACCGCCCGCTGGCGGACCTGTCCGGCGGCCAGCAGCAGCGGGTCGCCATCGGCGCGGTCCTCGCGGCGGGCCCCCGGATCCTCGTGCTCGACGAGCCGACCTCGGCGCTGGACCCGGTCGCGGCCGAGGACGTCCTCGCCACCCTGCACCGGCTCGTGCACGACCTCGGCATCACCGTCGTCGTGGCCGAGCACCGGCTCGAGCGCGTCATCCACCACGCCGACCGAGTGGTGCTGCTCGAGTCCGGGCGGGTGAGCGGGCTGCTCGACCCCGCGGAGGCGATGGTCCACTCCCCCGTGTTCCCACCCGTCATCGCGCTGGGGCGTGCCCTCGAGTGGAACCCCCTCCCGCTCTCGGTCCGCGATGCCCGTCGACGAGCGCGCGAGCTGCGCGGGTCGCTGCCCGCGCCGGCGCCGGTCATCGGGCGCAGTCACCTGCCGGCTGCCCCGGTCGCCACGCTCGAGCGGGTGAGCGTCCGCCGCGGTGCCGTCGTGGCGCTGCGCCAGGTCGACCTCAGCGTCCGGCCGACCGAGGTCGTCGCCCTCATGGGCCGCAACGGCGCTGGCAAGTCCACGCTCCTCAGCAGCCTCGTGGGGCAGCTCCAGCCCACCTCAGGGCGGGTCCGCCTCGGCGACCTCGACCCGGCACGCAGCGCCCCGTCGCAGATCGTCCGCCGCGCCGGTCTGGTGCCGCAGGACCCGTCCCTGATCCTGTATGCCGAGTCGGTGGCCGACGAGCTCGCGGCGGCCGACCGCGACTTCGGGCTCCCGGCGGGGTCCACGTCCGCGGTGCTCGACCGGATCGCGCCGCTGACGGGCCGCGACCAGCACCCGCGCGACCTCTCCGAGGGGCAGCGCGTCTCGCTCGCCCTGGCCGTGATCCTCGCGTCCGCGCCGCCCCTGGTCCTGCTGGACGAGCCGACCCGAGGCTTGGACTATGCCGCGAAGCGACGGCTCGTCCAGGTGCTCGCCGAGCTGGCCGCCCAGGGCCACGCCGTGGTCCTGGCCACCCACGACGTCGAGCTCGCTGCCGAGGTCGCGACGCGGGTCGTGATCGTCGCCGAGGGCGAGGTCGTGGCCGACGGGCCGGCGACAGCGGTTCTCGCGGGATCACCGGCGTTCGCGCCGCAGGTCGCCAAGATCCTGCACCCGCTGCCCTTCCTCACGGTCGACGACGTCGTCGCGGCCCTGGGCGAGGCGTCGTGACTGGTGGCCGCTGGCGTGCCGGGCTGGCCATGGCGCTGGTCATGGTGGTCGGCGTCGTGGCGTTCGGCTGGCCCTTCCTCGCCGGGTCAGGGTCCGAGCTCGACCAGCTCGGGCACGGCAGTGATGCCTCGCTGGTCTTCGTCGCGCTGATGGCCCTGCTCGCGCTGGTCCTGCTCGCCGAGCTCGGTTCAGGGGGCATGGACGCCAAGACGGTGGCGGTGCTCGGCGTGCTCGCTGCCGCCGGCGGCGCCCTGCGCGTGCTCTCGGCCGGAACCGCCGGGCTGGAGCCGATGTTCTTCCTCCTCGTGATCGCCGGGCGCGTCCTCGGCCCGACCAAGGCGTTCCTGTTGGGAGCCCTCGCGTTGCTCACCTCGGCGTTCCTCACCGCCGGCGTCGGGCCGTGGACGCCGTTCCAGATGCTCAGCTGCGGGTGGGTGGCGATGGGGGCCGGTCTGCTGCCCCGTGTCGTCTCGAGGGGCGAACGCTGGCTGCTCACGGCATACGGGTTGGTGGCGGGCCTGGCCTACGGCGCGGTCATGAACCTGTGGTTCTGGCCGTTCCTCGGCTCGAGTGCGCCGTCCGGGGCGGGTTTCGCCCCCGGCGCGGGAGCCACCGCGAACCTGCACCACTACGCGGTGTTCTACGTCGCGACCTCGCTCGCGTGGGACCTGCCTCGCGGGGTCCTCACGGCAGGGCTGACGTGGGTGGCGGCGCCGCCGTTGCTGCGGGCCCTGCGCCGCAGTGTGCGGCAGGCGAGGTTCGAGGCGCCGGTGGCGTTCGCGCCACCACAGCCCTAGCTCTGGGGCGGCCCGGCCGCCACTCGTCGACGCACCTCGGCGCGGCCCGCCGGCCCGGACTCGATGCTCCACCAGCTCTCGACCCACCACGTCGCGCCGGCCTCCTCCCAGTCGGCGGGGCGCCCCTCGAGCTGCACGAACTCACCGGAGCTGTCCGCCTCGACGACCCGGTCGTAGCCGTCCCAGGGCAGGCCGAGGTCGTCGCGCAGTCCCCGGACCACGCGGACCACCTCGGCGAACGACGCGAGGTCGTAGCTCGGGCGTCCGGCGACCGGCTCGGCCTCGACGACGGTCGGCAGCAGGCCGTCCCACCGCGCCGCCCGCTCGAGGGACGGTTGCCGCTGTCTGCCCACGAGATGGGCACCCACCACCCAGACCGGCGGGTGGGGCTGGTGCACGGGTGGTGGGGGAAGCATGAAGTCGGTGGGTCGGGCCGAGTAGTGCCGCCCCTCGAACGTGAACGGCTGGCCGTGCATCAGCCCGGCGTAGACCGCCAGGCACTCGTCGAGCCGCTCGGCTCGCACCCGGCGGCCCTCGTCGGCCTCGAAGGCCAGCCACCCCTCGTGCAGCGCGCCCAGGCCCACGGACATGATTGCCCGGCCAGCGCTGAGGCGGTCGACGCTGCCGACGCTGGAGGCGAGGTCCCACGGCCGGTGCCGGCCGGCGGGGGTCAGGAGGGTGCCGAGTCGCAGGCGCGAGGTGACCATCGCCGCGGCCCCCAACGTCACCCACGCGTCCACACCCCAGAGGGCCTCCCACGTGAAGATGCCGTCCCAGCCGCACCCCTCGCCCAGCGCGGCCAGCTCGGCGAACTCGACCGGGTCGGCGAACGGGACGACGAACCCGAACCTCATGCCGCGACGCTACGCGGCGGCACCGACAGGCAACAGCCGTCACCGCCGACCGGGCCGGGGCCGGGCCGTCAGACGTGCCGGACGGTGGGTTCGAGGACCAGCTCCGAGGTCAGCGAGTTCGCGATGTAGCACTCCTCGTGCGCCTCGTCGAGCAGCCTGCGCACGGTCTGCTCGTCGACGTCCCCAGCGACGGACACCGTGGGGCGCAGGGTGATCCGCGTGACCCGCTGCGGGACCGCGCTCGACGGCATCTCGCCGGTCGCCTCGTCCTCGTAGCCCACGACGTCCACACCACGGCGGGCCGCCACCGCGAGGAAGGACAACAGCTGGCAGGAGCTCGCCGACAGCACGAGCAGCTGCTCGGGGTTCGGCAGGTCGGGGTCGCCCCGAAAGTGCGGGTCGGCGCTGACGTCGAGCCCCTCCGTGGCCGGTGGCAGGTATGCCGTGTGGGCACGCGGGTAGTGCGCGTAACCGCTGGCCGTGGACCCCGACCACTGCACCTGCGCGCGGTAGTGATGGTCCGGCATACCCAGCTCCCTTCGGTCCGTGTCGTTCGGTCGGGCGCGCCCGGACGCTCAGCCCTCGCGGACGTCGACCTGCACGAACGGTGGCTTCACGACCCGGGCGGTGACCTCGCGGCCGCGCACGTCCACCACCACGTCGTCACCTTCGGTCACCGACGGGGCGAGCAGCGCCAGCGCAATGCCCTGGCGCAGGGTGGGGCTGAACGTCCCGGAGGTCACCTCGCCGACGACCTGGCCGTCGACGCTGACCTCGCAGTGCGCGCGCGGGATCCCGCGGCCGGTGGCCAGCAGGCCCCAGGCGAGTCGCTTCGGCCCGGCCGCCTTCTCGGCGACGAGCGCGTCCTTGCCCCAGAACGTGTCCTTCTTCCAGCCGACCGCCCAGCCGACCCGCGCCTGCACCGGCGTGATCGAGGTGGACAACTCGTTGCCGTGCAGCGCGTACCCCATCTCGGTGCGCAAGGTGTCCCGCGCGCCGAGGCCGCAGGGCAGCCCCTCGAACGGCGCGGCGGCCTCGATCAGCGCGTCCCACAGCTCAGCGGCGACCCCCCACGCGGGGACCAGCTCGTAGCCGCGCTCGCCCGTGTAGCCGGTGCGGCACACGATGACCGGGTGGCCGTGCCAGTCGGTCTCGACGAACGACATGTACTCGTGGCCGGTGGGCAGTCCGAGAGCATCGAGCACCTCGTCGGAGTGGGTGCCCTGGACGGCGATCACGCCGTACTGCTCGTGGAGGTTCTCCACCGTGATGCCCTGCGGTGCCGCGGCCGCGAGGAGCTCCACGACGGCTGCGGTGTTGGCGGCGTTGGGGATGAGGAAGATGTCCTCGTCGCTGCGCAGGTAGGCGATCAGGTCGTCGACCACCCCGCCGGATTCGTTGCAGCACAGCGTGTACTGCGCTTTGCCCTCATGGATGCGACCCAGGTCGTTGGCCAGGCAGGCGTTGACGAACGCCCGGGCGCCGGGCCCCGAGACCCGCGCCTTGCCCAGGTGCGACACGTCGAACACCCCGACCGAGGAGCGCACCGCCGTGTGTTCGCGCACCACCCCACCGCCGGGGTACTCGATGGGCATCTCCCAGCCACCGAAGTTCGCCATCTTGGCGCCCAGCGCCACGTGCCGGTCGTGCAGGGGGGACGTCTTGAGGGCCTCGTCGCTCATGGCGCGAACGCTACCGCCCCCTCACCCACCCACCGCACTCGCACGGATATCCTGCGGTCCACCAGCGCAAGACCCCCTCCCTAAGGACGAGCCCGTGACCACCGTCAGCCTCTCCGACCGCCCCGCCCACGACCTCACGGCCGACGCCGTGGTCCTCGCGACCGTCCAGGTCGACGGCTCCGCGACCCTGGCGGCGGGGCACGGCCTCCCGCGGGGGGCCGCCGCCCACCTGGCCACCTCGCTCAAGGCCCACGGCGCTTCCGGCGCCGCGGAAGAGGTGCACACGGTCGCAGCGGTGCCCGGTGTCAAGGCGGGGCTCGTCGTGCTCGCGGGGCTCGGCTCCGCGACGGCGCGCACCACGTCGTTCGAGCCCGAGGTGCTGCGTCGGGCTGCCGGCGCGGCGATCCGCTCCCTCAAGGCGGCGACCACCGTCGCCGTCGCCCTGCCCGCCGGGGACGTCGGCTCCGTCGCGGCCGTCGCCGAGGGCGCCACCCTGGGCGCCTACCGGTATGCCGGCGTGCGCGGCCCGGCGGCGAAGCCCGCCGTCGGCGTGGAGAAGGTCACCGTCGTCACGTCCTCGGCCCGCAGCAAGGACGCCAAGGCAGTCGCAGCCCGCGCTGTGGTCCTCGCCGAGGCCAAGGCCTATGCCCGCGACCTCGTGAACATGCCCCCCAACCTGCTCTTCCCCCAGTCCTTCGCCGACTCGGTCAGGACCCGCGCCGGGTCCGTCAGCGGCAAGGTGACGGTCACCGTGCTCGACGAGAAGGCCCTCGTCAAGGGCGGGTTCGGCGGCATCGTGGGCGTCGGCCAAGGGTCGATCAACCCGCCGCGGCTGGTGACCCTCACCTGGGCCCCGGCCAAGGCAAAGAGCTCGGTCGCGCTGGTCGGCAAGGGCATCACGTTCGACTCCGGCGGCCTGTGCATCAAGCCCCCGGCCTCGATGCTGACGATGAAGTCCGACATGGCCGGTGCCGCCGCGGTGGCAGCCACGGTCTTCGCCGCTGCCGAGCTCGGGCTCCCGGTCAAGGTGACCGGCTACCTCTGCCTGGCCGAGAACATGCCCGGCGGGGCAGCCCAGCGCCCGAGCGACGTCGTGACGATGCGCAACGGCACCACCGTCGAGATCCTCGACACCGATGCCGAGGGGCGCATGGTTCTCGGCGACGGCATCGCCCTCGCCGGTGAGGCGGGGCCCGACGCCATCGTCGACATCGCCACCCTCACCGGTGCGCAGATGGTGGCGCTCGGTGGGCGGGTCGCCGGCATCATGGCCAATGACGACCCGTTCCGCGACCGGGTGCGGGCCGCGGCTGACACCTCGGGTGAGGCCGCCTGGCCGATGCCCCTGCCCGCCGACCTGCGCAGCCAGCTCGACTCCACCGTGGCCGACCTCGCCCACAAGGGCGAGCGCTGGGGAGGCATGCTCACCGCCGGGCTCTTCCTCAAGGAGTTCGTCACGGAGGGCACGCCCTGGGCCCACATCGACATCGCCGGGCCGTCGTTCAACGAGGGGTCGGCGTGGGGCTACACCCCCAAGGGGGCCACCGGCTTCGGGGTCGCCACGCTGCTCACGCTCGTCGAGGGCTACGCCGGCTGACCGGCATACCTTCGCGACGCGCAGCGCCGCGCCTCCTGCGGGAGCACGGCGCGGGGGCCTCGGGGCTCGTCAGCCGCCGCTCTTGCGACGGAACATCTGCTGCGTCGCGTTGGTCGCCGCACCCTGGGCGTGGTCGACCTTGCCGTGCTCGTGGTCGTCGGAGACGTCCTTGCCGGCGTGGGCCCGCTTCTTGTCCAGGGCTTCGCGGAACTTCCGCTTGACGTCCTCGCTCGGACCCTGGTGCGACTTGCCGCTGCCGGACATGGTGCCTCCTGCTCGTGGGGGTGACGGGTGACCGTCGGGTACACCTTCGCACTGCACCGACGAGCGCACCAACTGCTGTGCCCCGCGCGCGCCGCGTCCGCGAGGTGCTGCGTTCGCGGAGCGCCGCCCGCGCGGTCAGTCGCGCTTGCGCTGCCGCGAGTTCCACTCCCGCATCCGCTGCGGGTAGCCCGTGTGCAGCACGTCGTAGACCGGGATGCCGAGGCTCGAGGCCAGGTCGAAGGCCGCCTGCCGGGTGCCTGCCGCTCTGCGGGTCCACTCGCCGTCGTGGGCGATGAGGATGAGGGTGGTGGCGGTGACGTTGGTGGGCGGCTCGACGTAGGCCTCGACGCCGCGACGGCTCGCCGCGAAGTCGGCGAGATGGCGCTTGACCGCCTGCTGGTCAACCGCCATGTTCGGGCCGTCCGAGGGACCCCTGCGTTGCGAGCCCCGGCCCCTGCGCCACCACACCATGAGGCCCACGATACGGGTCGCGGCTGTCGGAGCCGTGACCTTTCGACCACCTTTCGCGGACGCCCCATCGCAAGTGAGACCTGCTTGCGCCTGCCGCGCCAATCAGTGACAAGATGCACTGTGTCGCGCACGACCCGGTCATGACCTGGCCGTCAGTGGTCCGCGACCTGACCCGTCTGATGCGAACGACGCAAGGGAGCGACCAGGATGTCGGCTGAGGCCGAGAGCACCACCTTCGACGTAGTGATCCTCGGCGGGGGCAGCGGCGGCTACGCCTGCGCGTTCCGCGCGGCCGAGCTCGGCCTGCGCGTCGCCCTCGTGGAGAAGAACAAGCTCGGAGGCACCTGCCTGCACGCCGGGTGCATCCCGACGAAGGCCCTGCTGCACGCGGCCGAGGTCGCCGACACCGCCCGCGAGGGCGAGCGCTTCGGCGTGAAGTCGACCTTCGAGTCGGTCGACATGTCGGGGGTGAACGCCTACAAGGACGGCGTCGTCGCGCGGCTCTACAAGGGTCTCCAAGGCTTGGCCAAAGCCCATCAGATCGAGCTCGTCGAGGGCGCCGGGCGCCTGGTCGACCGCTCCACCGTCGAGGTCGACGGGCGCCGGATCACCGGCCGCCACGTCGTGCTCGCCACCGGCTCCTACGCCAAGTCCCTGCCGGGCCTGGACATCGGCGGCCGGATCATGACCAGCGAGCAGGCCTTGTCGATCGACTTCGTGCCGCCCCGGGTCGTCGTGCTCGGGGGCGGCGTCATCGGCGTCGAGTTCGCGTCGGTGTTCCGCTCGTTCGGCTCCGAGGTCACCGTCGTCGAGGCGTTGCCGCGGCTGGTCGCAGCCGAGGACGAGGCCGTCTCCAAGCAGCTGGAGCGCGCGTTCCGCAAGCGCAAGATCACGGTCAAGACCGGCGTCAGGTTCACCGGTGCCACGCAGAGCGGCGACACCGTGAGCGTCTCGCTCGAGGGCGGTGAGTCGGTCGAGGCAGACCTGCTCCTCGTGGCCGTGGGCCGTGGCCCGGTCACCGAGGGCCTGGGGTATGCCGAGGCAGGCGTCACGCTCGAGCGTGGGTTCGTCGTCACGGACGAGCGGCTGCGGACCGGCGTCGAGGGCGTCTACGCCGTGGGTGACATCGTCCCGGGCTTGCAGCTGGCCCACCGCGGCTTCGCCCAGGGCATCTTCGTCGCCGAGGAGATCGCTGGCCTCGCGCCCGCGGTGATCGAGGAGTCGGGCATACCTCGGGTCACCTACTGCGACCCCGAGATCGCCTCGGTCGGGCTCACCGAGGCCCAGGCCACCGAGAAGTTCGGCGAGGTCGACACCTACGAGTACAACCTCGGCGGCAACGGCAAGTCCCAGATCCTCCAGACCCAGGGCTTCGTCAAGCTGGTCCGTGAGAAGGACGGCCCGGTCGTCGGCGTCCACATGATCGGAGCCCGGATGGGCGAGCAGGTGGGTGAGGCCCAGCTGATCTACAACTGGGAGGCCCTGCCTTCCGATGTGGCAGCCCTGATCCACGCCCACCCCACCCAGAACGAGTCGCTCGGAGAGGCGCACCTGGCCCTGGCCGGCAAGCCGCTCCACGCACACAACTAAGAGGAGAACGAGCAGATGTCTGAACGCGTGACCATGCCGGCCCTGGGTGAGTCGGTCACCGAAGGCACCGTGACGCGCTGGTTGAAGAACGTCGGCGACACCGTCGAGGTGGACGAGCCGCTGCTCGAGGTCTCCACCGACAAGGTCGACACCGAGATCCCGTCGCCGGTGGCCGGAGTGCTCCAGGAGATCCTCGCCGGAGAGGACGACACCGTCGCCGTGGGCGCCGACCTCGCCGTGATCGGCGACGGTCAGGGTTCTTCTGACGATGGTGCGCAGGGCAGCTCCGAGCCGTCTGCGCCGCAGGCCGAGGGACACCTCCGCGCAGGCCGCGCCCGCGCCGCAGGAGCCGTCCACCGACCAGGAGCCGCAGCAGCAGAACTCCGAGCCCGAGCAGTCCACCAGCACTGACGGCGCGTCCGGGGCAGGTGAGACGGTGACGATGCCGGCGCTCGGCGAGTCCGTCACCGAGGGCACGGTCACCCGCTGGCTCAAGGCCGAGGGCGACACCGTCGAGGTCGACGAGCCCCTGCTCGAGGTCTCGACCGACAAGGTCGACACCGAGATCCCCTCGCCGGTCGCCGGCGTGCTCACCACGATCCTCGTGTCCGAGGACGACACCGTGCCCGTGGGCGGCGCGCTGGCCATCATCGGCGGCTCGGGCGGTGGGCAGGCTCCCGCCGCCCAACAGCCTGAGCCGGAGCAGGCCGCACCACAGGCCCAGCAGGCCGAGCCGGAGCAGGCCGCACCAGAGGCCCAGCAGGCTGAGCCGGAGCAGGCTGAGCCGGAGCAGGTGGCACCGCAGGCCCCCGCCCCCGCCCCCGCGGCGGCGCCAGCGCCGTCCCAGGCTCCCGCCCACGCAGCCCAGGGCAGCGAGGAGTCCGCGGACGCCTCGGCATACGTCACGCCGTTGGTCCGCAAGCTCGCCGCCGACAACAACGTCGACCTCGGCTCGCTCCAGGGCACCGGCATCGGCGGCCGCATCCGCAAGCAGGACGTGCTCGACGCCGCGAAGGCAGCCCAGGCCGCTCAGGAGGCGCAGGAGGCCGCAGCCAAGCCCGCACCCGCCCCGTCCCAGGCCCCCGCCGCCGCCACGGCCGCGCCCCGTCAGGTCGCCGAGTCGCCCAAGCGCGGCACGACCGAGAAGATGTCGCGACTGCGTCAGACCATCGCCAAGCGCATGGTGGAGTCGCTGCAGGTCTCGGCCCAGCTCACGACCGTGGTCGAGGTCGACGTCACCAAGATCGCGCGTCTGCGCGGTCGGGCCAAGGGCGAGTTCGAGCGCCGCGAAGGCACCAAGCTCAGCTTCCTGCCGTTCTTCGCCCTGGCCTCGGTCGAAGCGCTGAAGGCCCACCCGACCGTCAACGCGAGCGTCGAGGGTGACCAGATCACCTACCACGGGTCGGAGAACCTCGGCGTGGCCGTCGACACCGAGCGCGGCCTGCTGGTCCCGGTCATCAAGGACGCCGGTGACCTCAACATCGCCGGGCTGGCCCGCAAGATCGCCGACCTCGCCGAACGCACGCGGGGCAACAAGATCACGCCCGACGAGCTCGGCGGGGGCACCTTCACGCTGACCAACACCGGCAGCCGCGGCGCCCTCTTCGACACGCCGATCATCAACCAGCCGAACGTCGCGATCCTCGGCACCGGCGCCGTCGTCAAGCGGCCCGTGGTCGTCACCGACGGTGACGGAGGCGAGACGATCGCCATCCGCTCGATGGTCTACCTCGCGCTGTCCTACGACCACCGGGTCGTCGACGGCGCCGACGCCGCGCGCTTCCTGACCACGATGAAGACGCGGCTCGAGGAGGGCAACTTCGAGTCCGACCTCGGCCTCTGAGCCCCGGTCGCAACCCCCATCGCAGGAACTCCCACCATGTCGCAGCGCGTCGCCGTCACCGGGTCATCCGGTCTGATCGGCGGCGCGCTGTCGAGGTTCCTGCGCGAGCGCGGTGACCAGGTCGTCCGCCTGGTGCGCCGCCCGGCGGCCGGGCCGCACGAGGTGCAGTGGGACCCGTCCGCCCGCCACCTCGATCCGGAGGCGCTGCGCGGCGTCGACGCCGTGGTCCACCTGGCCGGCGCCGGCGTCGGCGACCAGCGGTGGACCCCCGCCTACCAGCAGCAGATCCTCGCCTCGCGGGTCGACGGCACCGCCACCCTGGCCGAGGCACTCGCCCGGCTCGGTGACGGGGTCCGGCTCGTGTGCGGATCCGCCGTCGGCTTCTACGGCGACCGCGGCGACGAGGTGCTCACCGAGGAGTCCGGGCCCGGCGACGGGTTCCTCAGCGAGGTGGTGCGCGCCTGGGAGGCGGCCGCCGACCCCGCGCGTGAGGCCGGGCTGTCGGTCGCCCACTCGCGCACGGGGATCGTCCTGGCCGCTTCCGGCGGGGCGATGGCGCGGATGCTCCCGCTGGCCCGTCTCGGCATCAACGGTCCCCTCGGCAGCGGTCGGCAGTGGTGGCCATGGATCACCTTGAGCGACGCGGTCGCTGGCTTGGCGTTCCTCGTCGACCGTCCTGACCTCACCGGCCCGGTCAACCTCGTCGGGCACTCCCCCGACCGGCAGGTCGACCTCGCCCGCGCGCTGGGTCACCGGCTCCACCGGCCAGCCGTGCTCCCCGCGCCCGCCTTCGGCATCAAGCTGGTGCTCGGCGGGTTCTCGGAGGAAGTTCTCACGAGCAAGCGCGCCCTGCCCAGCCGGCTCACCGCCGCGGGCTTCGTCCACCGGAACACCGACCTCGGGTCGGCGCTGGACCAGGTGCTCGGTAGCGGCCAGCCCGGCTGACCGCCTCAGTGGGGACCGTCGGGGACCGGTGCGACCTCCTCGACCCTCCACCCGCCGTCCACCCACCGCAGCGAGAACCGCATCGGCGCCCCCCGGGCCGCCGCGACCGGCCGCGCCACCCCTGCCGGGTCCACGACCGCGTATGCCGACGTGTCCACCACCGCATCGATGGTCGCCCGGGCGCCGGGGACCGTGGCGAGCGCGTGTGCGCTGCCGACCCGCAGGCGCACGCCGCGGTAGGACTGGTGCCGTGCCCGGACCGCGTCAACCAGGGCCAGGTCGGCAGCCTGCGCCGGTGAACCCGCGACATCGAGGTCCGCGAGGCCGGCGAGGTCGGTGTCGCGAGCGCCGTTCAGGGCAGCCGCGCGTCGATCCGCCAGTGCCTGCAGGAGCCCCCGCGGGTCGCGCCGCGCCGCCAGTCGATCCGAGGCCAGGTCGGTGGGCCTCGCCGCGGTGACCGCAGTGACCGCGCTCCCGACGTGAGCGGTGGCTCCTGGCGTTCCAAGACCGCCAGGACCGCCCAGCCCGCCGAGCCCGCCCAGGCCGCCGAACGCCACGACACCGGCTGCCCCACCGACCACGACGACCACGACGACCGCCGACCCCACCAGCCAGCCCGGCAGTGCTCGTCGGCGCCCGGGACGAGAGCGCGGACGATGTCGGTGCCTTGGCGTGCTCCCCCGCACCCGACCCGGCGCACGGGATGCGCTCCTGCGTCCGTGATCGGCTGGCGTCGTCGCCGGTGGGGCCGCCGGCCGCACGTCGCGCAGCCGCTGGGTGAGCAAGGAGGTCTCGTCGGTGCCCACCACGAGCCGCAGCGGCTCGCACGGAGCGGAGTCGAAGTACGCCACCGCCAGCTCGGTGGCTGTCGGCCGTAGCGCCGGGTCGCCAGCGAGGGCCCGATGGGTCACCGACTGCCACGCGTCGGGCAGCCCGGGCGCCAGCTCCCCGAGCGGGGCGCGCAGCGCCACGGGCCCGGGCGGCTGCCCGGTGACGCACCACCAGGCCAGCGCGCCCGCGGCATACACGTCCGACGCGCTCGTGGGCTCAGCGCCGGCGGCGACCTCCGGAGCGACGAATCCCGGTGTGCCGTAACGGTCCTCGGGGCCGTGGCCGATGAGCCGCGCCACCCCCAGGTCGGCGACGAGCGGGCGACCGTTGCGCTCGAGCAGGACGTTGCCCGGTGACACGTCGCCGTGGACGACCCCGACCGCGTGCAGCCCCGCCAGCGTCTGCGCCACGGGGGCCAGCACGGTCACGGACTCACCCACGCTGAGGTGACCTCGGGCCGTGACCGCGCCGTGGAGCGAGCCCCCCGGTGGCACGGTCGAGCACGATCGCGAGCTGCGGCGGGTCGGTCTCGAGCGCACGTGCCTCGTGGAACGCGACCAGGCCCTCGACGGCGACCCGGCTCAAGACGGCCAGCTCGCGAGCCGCCTGGTCGGCCGCAGCCACACCGCCCACCTGGACCACCTTGACCGCCACCGGCACCCCGTCGTGGACGCGCTCTGCCGCCCACACCGTGCCTGCACCACCGACCCCGAGGACGTGCAGCAGGCGGTAGCCCGGAACCTCTGGTCGGTCCCCCAGGCCCATCACGATGTCCATCACCATGTCCCTCCCCATGTCCCTCCCCATGTCAGCCACTATGCCCACTGCGCTCGCGGAGCCCAGCCGGTTGTCCACAGGCCTGGGCCGGACCGCCCGTGGGCGCGGCGTACGCTGGGCGCCATGCGTTTCGAGCACCTCGGCTTCGCCCCGGACTTCGTCGACTACCAGTCGGCGTGGGACCACCAGCGCGAGATCCACGCCGGTGTGGTCGCGGGCGCCGAGGACACCGTGCTGCTGCTCGAGCACTCGCCCGTCTACACCGCGGGCAAGCGCACCGAGCCGCACCAGCGCCCCTTCGACGGCACGCCTGTCGTCGACGTCGACCGGGGCGGGCTCATCACCTGGCACGGTCCCGGCCAGCTCGTCGGCTACCCGATCGTCCGGCTCCACGGCGTGCCCATCGACGTCGTGGCCCACGTCCGTCGCCTCGAAGAGGTGATGATCCGGGTGTGCCGTGAGTTCGACGTCGAGACGACCAGGGTCGAGGGACGCAGCGGCGTCTGGGTGCCGGCCGACGACCAGCCCGGCGGTCGACCCGACCGCAAGCTCGGCGCCATCGGGGTCAGGGTGAGCCGCCAGGTCACCATGCACGGCTTCGCGCTCAACTGCGATGCCGACCTGTCGTGGGCCGACAACATCGTCGCCTGCGGCATCGACGACGCCGGGGTGAGCTCGATCAGTCGCGAGGCTGGTCGAGTGGTGACGGTCCAGGACGTGCTTCCGTATGCCGAGAAGCACCTCGCCGACGTCCTCGCGCCACCGCCCCGGGGCTAGCCCTTCGGGACCATGGCCGCACCGGGCGTACCCTTGGAGGACGCCCGGTCACCTCCGGGCGGACCTGTGCCCCGCGGCATACCCCGCTCGGCCGCACTGAGGAAGGCAAGGGAGCTTCGTGACCATCGCACCCGAGGGCCGCCGTCTGCTGCGCGTCGAGGCGCGCAACGCCGAGACCCCCATCGAGCGCAAGCCGGAATGGATCCGGACCACCGCCAAGATGGGCCCCGAGTACACCAAGCTGCACTCGATGGTGAAGACCGAGGGCCTGCACACGGTGTGCCAGGAAGCCGGCTGCCCGAACATCTTCGAGTGCTGGGAGGACCGCGAGGCGACCTTCCTCATCGGCGGCGACATCTGCACGCGGCGCTGCGACTTCTGTGACATCGCCACCGGTCGACCGCTCGAGCTCGACGTCGACGAGCCGCGCCGGGTGGCCGAGTCGGTCGCCCAGATGGGGCTGCGGTACTCCACGGTCACAGGAGTGGCCCGCGACGACCAGCCCGATGGCGCGGCCTGGCTGTATGCCGAGACGATCCGCCAGATCCACGCCAAGAACCCCACCACCGGGGTCGAGATCCTGCCCCCCGACTTCGGCGCGAAGCCCGAGCTCGTCGGTCAGGTGTTCGACGCCCGTCCCGAGGTCTTCGCCCACAACCTCGAGACCGTGCCGCGCATCTTCAAGCAGATCCGGCCGGCCTTCACCTACGACAAGTCCCTGCGGGTGCTGTCGATGGCGCGCGAGGCCGAGCTCGTGACCAAGTCCAACCTCATCCTGGGCATGGGCGAGGAGGACCACGAGGTCGAGCAGGCGATCCGCGACCTGCACGACGCGGGCTGCGACATCCTCACCATCACCCAGTACCTCCGCCCCTCCAAGCTCCACCACCCGATCGACCGGTGGGTCAAGCCGGAGGAGTTCGTGCACTGGAGCGACGTGGCCCAGGAGCTGGGCTTCAAGGGCGTCATGGCCGGACCGCTGGTCCGCTCGTCCTACCGCGCCGGCCGGCTCTGGGCGACCGCCATGGCCAAATGGGGCCGCCCCATCCCCCAGCACCTCGAGCACCTCGCGGCCGCAGCGGGCGACCCCGCCCGCCAGGAGGCCGCTTCGCTCCTCGCCGCGCGGCGTCCGGCCGCGTTGGGTGCACCTGCCTGACGACCCGTATCCTGACCCCTATGGCCCGCAAGGATTCGCAGCAGTCAGACACGCCCTCGAAGCAGGGGCGTGTCGCCCAGGTCCGCCAGGTGTACACCGCAGCTCGACAGGTGGACCGCACGATCCCGTGGTGGATGCTGCTGGCCGCACTCGGGGTCATCGTGGTGTGCGTCGGCGTCGGCGTCGTTGTCGGGCACTGGCTCTACGCCCTGGTCCTCAGCATCCCGCTGGCGTTCCTCGCCGCGCTGCTCGTCCTCAGCCGCAGGGCTGAGCGGGCGGCCTACCGGTCGCTCGAGGGCCAGCCCGGGGCCGCCGGAGCCGCGCTCGGCTCGCTGCGCCGTGGCTGGTACTTCGACCAGCAGCCGGTCGCCGTCGACGGCGCCCGCGGCGCACGGCCCGAGGACATGGTCGGGGCCGCGTTCGTCTACCGCGCGGTCGGTCGCCCTGGGGTGGTCCTCATCGGCGAGGGGCCGGACGCCCGGCGCGGCAAGCTCCTGGCCACCGAGCGCAGGAAGATCGAGCGGGTCGCTCCCGGGGTGCCCGTGGTGGCGGTCGTCGTCGGTGATGGTGCCGACCAGGTGCCGGTGCGCAAGCTCAGCACCAAGCTGACGCGGATGAAGCCTGTGCTGACCAAGGAAGAGGTCTCGGCCGTCAACAAGCGCCTCAAGTCGCTCGGCGGCCTGCGCCCCCCGATCCCTGCGGGCATGGACCCGCTGCGAGCCCGGGTCGACCGCAAGGCGATGCGCGGGCGCTGAACCCGCTGAAGCCCGGCTGTCGCGCAGCCGGCTCAGGCGAGGTACCGCTCCACGATGCCGGCGAACCGGTCGTGCGAGCCGGGCGCCAGGGCCATGGCTGCGCGTGCCACCTCGAGCTCCGCGTCCGTCGGGACATGGAGCTCCTCCGAACCACCGTGGAGCGCCTGGACGCGGTAGTCGCCGTCCTGGGGTCTGTGCGCACGGCGTGCGAGAAGTCGCCCGCGAAGAAGAACAGCGAGGTCTCGCCCTGCCGCACGCTCGGGGCGCGGGGCTGGACGATGACGTCGCCCGCCTCGACGAGTCGCGTGTCAGCACCAGATCGTAGGACTCCCAGGCTGCGGCCGAATGCCACACCACGACCTCGGCCTCGTGGCCCCCGGGCACGCAGGGTCGCGGCGAGCTGCGGTGGCTCGGGGTCGGTGCACGCGGGGTTGGACCAGGTGCAGAGGGCGATGCGGCTGCTCACGTCGGCATTCTGCCTGCCTCGGGGCTTGCGTCGGGGGCTTGCCTCGGGGGCATACGCGATATAACGTGAGTTTCGACAACGCGATATAGCGCGAGAAGGGAAACAGCTCATGAGCGAGGAATGGTCGATCGACACCCCCCGGGTGCTCGACATCGGGGACGACGGCGAGCGGGTGCGGCAGCTCAGCGTGGCCATCGTCGGTGGACGGGTGGACGTGGTGACCCACGCCGACTCCCCGACCGCCCGCGTGGAGGTCTCGCGGGTGGAGGGGTCCCCCCTGACGGTCAAGTGGGACGGCTCGACCCTCAAGGTGACCCACGGCGTGAGCTCGTCGAGCATCATCGACAAGGTCCGCCACGCCTTCGACGGGCTCGAGCGCAACAAGGCCTTCATCAGCATCTCGATCCCGGAGGACGCCCGGACGTCGGTCAGCACCGTGAGCGCCAGCGGGCTGCTCGCCGGGATGCGCGCCGGTGCGCGGGCCAACACCGTGTCCGGTGCGATGACCATCGACGACGTCACCGGCCCGGTCGACGTCAACACCGTCAGCGGCGACGTCGAGTGCGGCAACGTGCGCGGGTCGTTCACGGTGCACTCGGTGTCAGGAGCGGTCACCGCCCAGGCCAGCCAGACACCCGAGGTGAGCATCAACACGGTCAGCGGCGACATCACCCTCGACCTCACCAACTCGGCGGCGAGGATCACCTCCAACTCGGTCTCGGGTGACGTGACCGTGCGCGCCCCGCACGACGGCTACGACGTGACCGTCAACACCGCCTCCGGCCAGGTCGTCATCGACGGTCGCACGATCGACAAGCACGCTCGTCGGACGGTCAACCGCCTCACCGACGGCGACGGCAGCCTGCGACTCAAGGCCAACGCGGTGTCGGGCAACGTGGTCGTCCTCAAGGCCGCTCACGGGACCGCCGGGGCGGCATCGGGGGCTTCGGCATGAGCCCGGTGTTCGCCCACGGCCAGCTCCGGCTCTACCTGCTCGCCCTCCTCGACGACGGGCCCAGGCACGGCTATGAGGTGATCCAGGACCTTGAGCACCGGTTCAACGGCCTCTACTCCCCCAGCGCCGGCACGGTGTACCCCCGGCTCGCCAAGCTGGAGGAAGAGGGGCTGGTCGAGCGATCCGAGGAGGGCCGCAAGGCGATCTACCGGATCACCGACGCGGGGCGCGCCGAGGTGCGGGCCCGCCGCGACGACCTGTCGAACCTCGAGGCCGACCTCGACCTGTCGGTCCGCGAGCTCGCCGAGCAGGTGCGCTCACGGGTGCGCGGGCAGACCAGCGACCTGCGGGCCGAGCTCAAGGCGGCCGCCCAGGAGGCGCGACGGACCGCTACTCCCGTGGGCGGGTTCGACGGGTGGGGCGACGGGGACCCCCACGCGGTCCGCGAGGTCGAGGACGCCGTGCAGCAGCTGCGGCAGGAGGCGCGCACGGCGTGGAAGCGCCACGGGATCACCCCGGCCCAGACCCGCGAGATCGTCGACATCCTCGCCGACGCGACGAACCGGATCCGCGAGGTGGTCAGGTCCGGACGATGAGGGTGCCGGCCGCCTTGTCGTGCAGACCGCGACCGTCGCCGTCCCAGAACATGGCCGGCAGGAACAGGCACAGCAGCACCGTGCGCACCAGCACCTGGAACGACCGCGCCGGGTGACCGTCTCGCGACAGCACCCGCAGGCCCACCACCCGGTGGCCGATGGTGGAGCCCAGCGTGCTCAGGAGGACGAGGTTCTCGACCGCGAAGATCGCCAGCGGTGTGAACGAGTGGGGGCCGGCCTGGCCGAACGGGACACCGAACACGCCGAACGCGACCAGCTGACAGAGGGTCCAGTCCACGAGGGCGGCGACCAGCCGTCGGCCGAACCGGCCCATCGAACCGGCGCCGTCGCGCGGCATACCGAGACGCTCGCCGGGGTATGCCGTGGGCGCACCGGTGCGCGAACCCGGCCCCTCGAGCCATGAGCCGACGTCCTTGCGGTCAATCACCTGACCAGCCTCCCACGGCGTAACACCGGCGAAACATTCGGGTCATGGGCGAGAAATCCCCACCCGTTAGGGTCGTTGCTGACACCCCGGGCTTTCGTGTGCCCGACCCACCACCAGGAGGTTGGTTTGTTCAGCAATGCTGACGAGGTCCTGAAGTTCATCAAGGACGAGGACGTCAAGTTCGTCGACGTGAGGTTCTGCGACCTGCCCGGCGTGATGCAGCACTTCAATGTGCCCGCACAGAGCGTGACGGCGGACTTCTTCAAGGAAGGCCAGATGTTCGACGGATCCTCGATCCGCGGCTTCCAGGCGATCCACGAGTCCGACATGAAGCTCATCCCGGACCCGACGACGGCCTACCTCGACCCGTTCCGCAAGGAAAAGACGCTCATCCTCAACTTCTCCATCGTCGACCCGTTCACGGGCGAGGAGTACTCGCGAGACCCGCGCAACATCGCGGCCAAGGCCGAGGCCTACCTCAAGTCGACCGGGATCGCTGACACCGCGTACTTCGGCGCCGAGGCCGAGTTCTACATCTTCGACGACGTGCGCTTCGAGACGAAGCAGAACGCCGGCTACTACTTCATCGACTCCGTCGAGGCGGCGTGGAACACCGGTCGGGTCGAGGAGGGCGGCAACAAGGGCTACAAGACCCGCTACAAGGGCGGCTACTTCCCGGTGCCGCCGGTCGACCACTACGCGGACATGCGCGACGAGATGTCCCTGGCCCTCGAGGCCGCCGGTCTCACGGTCGAGCGCGCCCACCACGAGGTCGGCACCGCGGGCCAGCAGGAGATCAACTATCGCTTCAACACGCTGAAGCAGGCCGCCGACGACGTGCTGAAGTTCAAGTACATCGTCAAGAACGTGGCGTGGCACGGCGACAAGACGGTCACCTTCATGCCGAAGCCGCTCTTCGGTGACAACGGCTCGGGCATGCACTCCCACCAGTCGCTGTGGAAGGACGGCGAGCCGCTGTTCTATGACGAGCGCGGTTACGGCGGCCTGTCCGACCTCGCCCGCTGGTACATCGGTGGGCTGCTCAAGCACGCGCCCGCCGTGTTGGCGTTCACCAACCCGACGGTCAACTCCTACCACCGGCTCGTCCCGGGCTACGAGGCGCCGGTCAACCTGGTCTACTCCGCGCGCAACCGCTCCGCCTGCGTGCGCATCCCGATCACGGGTGACTCCCCCAAGGCCAAGCGCATCGAGTTCCGCGTGCCCGACCCGTCGGCCAACCCCTACCTCGCGTTCTCCGCGATGCTCATGGCCGGCCTCGACGGCATCAAGAACCGCATCGAGCCCCCGGAGCCGGTGGACAAGGACCTCTACGAGCTCCCGCCCGAGGAGCACGAGCAGATCCAGCAGGTGCCCGGCTCGCTGCCCGAGGTGCTCGACGCCCTGGAGGCCGACCACGAGTTCCTCCTCGAGGGTGACGTGTTCACCAAGGACCTCATCGAGACCTGGGTCGAGTGGAAGCGCAAGAACGAGGTCGACCCGATCCGGTTCCGCCCCCACCCGCACGAGTTTGAGATGTACTACGACCTGTAGGACCAACCGCAGGTCAGGGGTTCGCGCCGGGGTGGTCCACCCGCGCGGCCCCGACCAGAGGCGGAGCATGAGGGTGGTCGGTCTCGTCCGGCCACCCTCGTGCTGTCTCCCCTCCCGACCACGGCCGGGTCCTCAGTGACAGCCAGTGATCTTGTAAAGCTTCGTCGAGCCTGCCGAGGCCACGGGCGTGGTCAGCCAGAAGCCCGGCGGGATCAGCATTCCCGTCGCTGACCGACGTCCAACCGGCGGATTCAGCGACACCGGTCGCACGTTGAGGATCCACCCGATGTGAGCCTTCTTGACGACCGCGCAGATCCGAGTGTGGTTCCGGTCGAAGACGAGGTGCGCCGACAGGTAGGCCGCGTTGGGTGTCCCCGTCAGGTAGACGGACGTCATGTACACCGGCTTGCGCCCGGAGTACGCGTAGAGCAGCGCCGAGCCGTCGCGGGGGTCGTTGAGGATGTACTCGTCGGGGGCGACGACCTCGGGCAGGTGCTCGTAGAGCTTGACCTGATCCGGACTCACCAGGCTGTACGCGGGGTTCGTCGATCCGCCGGCAAGGGTGCGCTCCAGATAGCTGACGTGAGCGGGGAGGTTGATGACGAACACCGCCACGATCGCGGCGCAGGCCGCCAGCACCACGTCCCTCCTGGTCCGTCGTGCGACGCGGTCGACGTGCCTTCCGCCACCGAACATCCGCTCGAGGTGGTGAGCAACGATCGACCACACGAGGGTGGCACCCATGACTCCCAGCAGTACGCCCGCGATCGGGACGACGCCCGCCGTCCGGTTGCGGTCGCCGTACCAGAGTCGCGTGATCTGCCGGAGGTCGGGATTGCGGCTCGTCGCCGTGACGACATCGATCGCGACGGCGACCAGGTAGACGAGCGGAATCCAGAGCGTTCGCCAGCGACGACACGACATCGCGAGGCCGACGAGGACAAGTGCCGCGACGACCAGGCCAGGAGTGGTGTGGGACGGCCCGTTGAGCAGGTAGCCGTTCACGCTTTCAGCCGTGGTCTCGGTGATCTGCCAGTGCACGGTGACGAACTTGGCGTTCGTCCAGGGGCCGAACCACAGGGCCGGCGTGACGCACAGGGCGCCGAGGCATGCGATTGCGCTCAGCGCCCGGAGGTATGCCGGGTGCGCACGCCAGAGGGCGTGCCTGGCGAACAGGAAGGCGCTGAGGAGGGTGAGCTCGGGGATGATGACGATGAGCTCGCGGGGATGGAAGAGCACCAGCGCCACTGCGGACAGGACGAGCAGGACGGTCCCGTGCCACCGTCGACCGAGGGACTGTTCGGTCGGAAGCTGCAGCATGCCGAGGACTCCGGCGAAGAGCAGGGGCGCGAACGCCAGGGCCCCGGCGGTGGGCCACAGCACACCCCAGCCGAGCGGGTCCCAGGGAAAGCCCCAGAAGGCCTGGGTGAGTGCGGCGGCCGCCAGGGTGGTCACCCGCTGCGTCGCAAACACCTGGCGCACCAGCACGAGGATCGCGCTGGGCCACAGCGCCCCGGCGATCAGGGTGGCAGCGATGTTCGAGGCCGCCACGGCGTGCACGCCGGTCGCCTGCATGAGGAACACGGCCACGGCAGCGAAGCCCGTCGGGTAACCGGCGACGGCGACGGGCACCCCGGTGAAGGTGGCAAAGCTCTGCGGGGCGACGCGCTCGTTGACGAAGGCCGCCTCGATCCCGTTCACGTGGAACATCGCGTCGATCGTCTGGGAGACGACGCCGAGGTCCCCATGACATGCCCACATGACGGTCACGGTCGACAGCACCATGGTGAGCAGCAGAGCACCGATCTCGAGCACCGGGGGCTCGCGACGCCAAGCCCCAAGGGCGGACGCCACGCCGGGCCGCCGGGCCGATGGCACTCCGGATCGTGAACGGCCGGGGGCTCGTGAGCCTCGCGACGCGCGGACCGTACGCACGACGATGCCTGCGACCCCCGCGGCGACAAAGGACCCGCAGATCGGCAGGAGTCGCCAGGGGATGACCGCAGCCGCAGCAGCGAGAAGACCGAAGCTGATGGGCATCGCCGCAAGCACGGCGTTTCGTGGCCGTAGGCCCCAGCAGGCGGCCACGAGCACACCGAGCACGGTGAGGATCAGCCAGGCGACGACTGTGACGCTCACTCCTGCAAGCACCGTCATAGTTCGCGAGCCTCTGTGGGGCGCTCCACCTCGAGAACGGGAGCGGGGATTGCGTGCATCCTAGGGTCGCGCCGACGCTGCTGACCTCGTCGACACGCCACACGAAGGAGGGTAGCCGCGTGGCCTGGAGGTCGGTGTGGGGGCTGGGCCCGCGACCGAGACCACAACCCGAACCGTGCACGGTCAGAGGACGACCTGGGCGCCCATCACGACGGTGCGGTGCTCGGGCAGGCTGAAGTACTGGCTCGGGTTGGCTGCGTTGTGGGCCAGTCCGATGAACAGCCGTTTGCGCCAGGTGGGCATCCCCGCCACGGTCCCGCGCAACACGCTGATCCGGGACAGGAAGTAGAAGGCCTCGTCGAGGTCGACCTCGAGTCCCTGATCCTGCGCGATGCGCAGGGCTGCGGGCACGTCCTGGTCGTCCTGGAAGCCAAAGCTCAACCGCACCCGGCTGATGGCGCCCAGGGGGCTGGTCAGCGGCTCGACGGTGCAGCGCTCGCCCTCAGGGACGTGCGGCACGTTCTCCGACTGGGTCGAGACGATGACGACCCGGGCGTGGATCACGTGGTTGGCCGCCACGTTCTCACGCAGCGCGAGCGGCGTCGTCTGGTCCGGCGGGTGCACGAAGATGGCCGTGCCCGGCACCACGCTCACCTCGCTCCCGTCGAGGGCTGCGATGAAGTCGGTGAGCTGACCCTCGAGGTTGGTGCGTCGCTCCGTGACCAGGATGCGGCCGCGCTGCCAGGTGAGCATGAGCGTGCCGATGGTGGCGGCGATGAGCAGGGGCAACCAGCCGCCGTGCGTCACCTTCGTGAGGTTGGCGGCGAAGTAGATGAGCTCGAGCAGGCCGAGCGGCAGCCCGACGGCGACCAGCTTGGCGCGCGACCACTCCCAGGCGGACTCGGCGTAGATGAGGAACAGCGTGGTGGTGAGCAGGAAGGTGCCGGTGACGGCAAGCCCGTATGCCGTGGCGAGCTTGCCAGAGGACTGGAAGAGGACCAGCAGGAGGAGCACGCCGGCATACAGCGACCAGTTGACGGCGGGCACGTAGATCTGGCCGCCCTCCTGCTGGGAGGTGTGGCGCACCGTCAGCCTCGGCAGGTAGCCGAGCCGCTCGGCCTGCCTCGAGACCGAGAAGGCACCCGAGATGACGGCCTGGGAGGCGATGACGGTGGCCGCGGTCGCGAGCACGACCAGCGGCAGCTGCATCCAGCTGGGAGCAAGGAGGAAGAACGGGTTGGCGATCGAGGCCGGCTTCTCGAGGATGAGCGCACCCTGCCCCAGGTAGTTGAGGGTCAGGGCGGGGAACACGAGCCCGAACCACGCACGGCGGATCGGCGCCCGGCCGAAGTGGCCCATGTCGGCATACAACGCCTCGGCACCGGTGATCGCGAGGACGATCGCGCCCATCGCCACGAACGCGATGAAGGGGTGGTCGACGACGAACAGCACTGCGTAGCTCGGCGACAGGCTGCGCAGGATCGCGGGATCGTGAGCGATCTGCACCACCCCGGTCACCGCTAGGACGCCGAACCACAGGACCATGATCGGGCCGAAGAAGCGGCCCACGATGTGGGTTCCGTAGCGCTGCACGACGAACAGGACGGTGATGATGGCCGCCCCGAGGGGTACCTCCAGGTGCGACAGGCCGGGCGCGGGCACCGCGAGGCCCTCGATCGCCGACATGACCGAGATGGCCGGCGTAATGACGCTGTCGCCGTAGAACAGCGAGGCACCGATGACCCCCAGGATCATCACCAGGGCGAACCGCTTGCCTTCCGGACGCACCGTCCGCCGGGCCAGCGCGGCGAGTGCCATGACCCCGCCCTCGCCATCGTTGTCGGCGCGCAGGATGAACACGACGTACTTGGCCGAGACGACGACCAGGATGGACCAGAAGACGAGCGAGATGACGCCGTAGACGTCGCTCGGCGTCGACTTGACGATCCCGCCGTCGATCGCGAAGACGGTCTGGATCGCGTACAGCGGGCTGGTGCCGATATCACCGAAGACGACCCCGAGAGCGCCGAGCGCCAACACCATCCAGCCCTGGCGATGATCCCGATCAGTAGACACAGGGTCACACCCTATCGGCGTCGAGAATGCGAAATCCCCCGACCGGTCGGTCGGGGGACTCGCTTGGGACCCAAGTCCCGGATGCTGTCTGGGTCAGATGCCCTTGACCTTCTCCGCCTGAGGACCCTTCGGGCCCTGCGTGACGTCGAACTCGACCTTCTGGCCTTCCTGCAGCTCGCGGTAGCCGCCGCCGCTCTCGATGGCCGAGTAGTGCACGAAGACGTCAGCGCCGCCACCGTCCTGCTCGATGAAGCCGAAGCCCTTTTCGCTGTTGAACCACTTCACGGTGCCTGTTGCCACTGGTGTTGCCTCTTCTTGTTAGCGAGGTCTCCCGTGTGGAGACCTCAGGCCGCCGATGGTCACGACGCGCGGCACGCGAACCTTCGCGTAGCGACTGCGTCGTGCCGAGCCCGAAACTGCGTGGACTTGGAACGGCAACCGGAATGACGGTAGCAGCCTGCGGGGCAGTTGACCTCTTTCCGCGGCGCGCCGCCCGCTTGCTGGACCTCTTCGGGGGTCGCACCGGAGCGACCCGGGGGTTGTTGATGGGGCAGATGCCCCATGCCTGACCGCACCCGCGCGTCGACCATGGGATGACTCGACAAGGGAGGAACCATGAAGCCCACATCCACGCACAGCCCCACCCTCCGTCAGGACCGCGGGCGAGACCTCGCGACGAGGTTCAACCGATCGGTCTTCGGTCGCTGGATCGAGACATCGGCCGGACGAAGGTTCCGCGTCGTGGCCGGGGTGCTCTGGGCCGGGGTCGGTCTGGCGCTCTGGGCCAGCCCAGCCGGGAAGGCCGCGTTGGCCTTCAGCGTGCTCCCGCTCTCGGCCGGCCTGCTGGACATCTGCTGGGTCAGCGCGGCCCTGGGTGGACCCTTGCGCGGCTCTGCCTGCCGACGCCTGGCCGCGCGACCCGCCGATACCTGAGCGGGCAGCGACGAGGGAGCTGGTCGAGCCCGAGCGCGTCCACAGCCCCAACTCAGCCCCATGGGACTAGCGTTGACGACGTGCCCGATCTGACCCAGGAGCCGGCCCCCGCGAACCACTCCACCTCCACCTCGATGCTCGCGTCTGCAGCAGGCGCGGGTGGTCCGACCTGGGTACGGCTCGCCGTCGCCGCAGTGGCCGGTCTGGTTGTCGGCGTGGCCTTGTCGTTTCCGATGACCTGGCAGTACGGGCTGCTCCTCGGGTGGGTGAGCGCCGCGGCTGTCTTCGTCGTCTGGACGTGGGTCACCGTGTGGCCGATGAATCCCGCCGCGACCGCCAGGCATGCCGTGCAGGAGGACCCGGGCCGAGCGGCCACCGACCTCATCATCCTCGCCGCCGCAGTCGTCAGCCTGGGCGCGGTCGGCCTCCTGCTGCTGGGCGGCTCGAGCGCGGGGGGCGGCAAGGACATGCAAGCGGGAGTCAGCGTCCTCGGCGTGGCCTTCGCCTGGGCTGCCGTGCACACGACGTTCACGACCCGGTACGCCCGGTTGTACTACACCACGCCGAAGGGCGGCATCGACTTCAACGAGGACGACCCGCCGCGCTACCGCGACTTCGCGTACTTCGCCTTCACGATCGGGATGACGTTCCAGGTCTCGGACACCGAGATCAGGACCAAGGAGATCCGCGCCACCGTCCTGCGGCACGCGTTGCTGTCATACCTGTTCGGCGTCGTCGTCATCGCCGCGACCATCAACCTGGTGGCGGGCCTGAGCAAGTAGCCGGACGCCACCGCCCTCCGGCCCCACCCGGTATGCCGGACGGTCGCCGCCCGCGGCGCCGACCGCGCGACCGCTCTGGACACCGACGCCGACACCGACACCGTCAAGTCGGTCGAGAACCGAGACGTCTTCCTCCATCATCGGAGCGATGCGCTCGAGAAGGCGATCCCACACGTCCACCCTCATGACCTCCCCTGCCGTGCGTCGGTGTCTGGCTGCAGGATGAAGCATGCTGCACGCCGTCCCCGGCCGCCACGCCGCGCGGCGCCCAGTCACCCTTTGACGGAGTCGGCCCGTCCGTTCGGCTGACGACGCAAACGGTGCCATCCGGGCAGATCGGACCAGGTCGGCGCCCTCGCCTACGCACCCCAGACCCGTCGTCATCCGCTCACAACCGCGCAGTCCTGAGCTCGACCGCGATCTCGAACCAGACCGTGGTGCCCGCCGAGGTCCGATGGGCCCCGAACGAGTCGGCGATCGCCCGAACCAGCGACAGGCCGCGACCACGAACCGCCATGGCGTCGGCGCCCGTGAGCAGCGGCTCCCCCCGGTTGCCGCTGTCGGCGACGGTCACGGCGAGCACCCCGGAGTCGAGGTCGATCGTGAGGTGCGACTCCGTACCAGCGTGCAGGACGGCATTGGTGATCAGCTCCGAGATCCCCGTCACGATCGTGTGCTGGTCTGGCTCCGTCACCCCCCAGTCGTCGAGGTACTGGCGGGCCCAGTCGCGCGCGGCCTTCACCGACTCGGGCATCGGTGGCACGACGATGGCGGCGCGGCGGTGCCCGTCCGGCGAGCGGCCCACCGCGAGCACGGCGCAGTCGTCCTCCTGGCCGTAGCCCGTCATCATCGAGTCCATCACCCGTTGCGCCACCGTGCGGGGGCTCCCCGGCGGCAGGGCGTCGATCGCCTCGAGCAGCCGCTGCTCCCCGCGGTCGAGGGCCTCTCCGCGTCGCTCGATCAAGCCGTCGGTGAAGGCCAACAGCATGTCGCCCACCCCGAGCCGCAGCCGGTGGACGGGCCGCTCGCCCCCGATGCCGAGCGGGGGGCCGACCTGCATGCCGACAAACGTCGCGCGCCGTGCGCCCTGGCTGCGCGCTTCGTGGCCGAAGAGGAGCGCCGGCAGCGGATGGCCGGCGCTGGCCAGTGACACCTCGCCGCTGTCGGGGTCGACGATGCCGTAGAGCATGGTGACGAACAGCTCTCCACCGAACGCCAGTCCCGGCCGGGCCCGATTGCTGCCCAGCGGCATCGAAGCCGGCCACAAGGCGTCGAGATCCCGCACGACCCGATCGAGGGCCGCCATGACCGCGCTGGCATCGCTCGAGATGAGCGCCGCTCCCCGCGCCGCCGCGCGCACTTGACCCATGACTGTGGCGGCCATCACCCCCCCTCCCGACGACATCACCGATGAGGACCGCGAGCCGACCATCGCGGAGGAAGAACGAGTCGTAGAAGTCGCCGCCAGCGACCGCGCCGAGGGAGACGGGTTCGTAGCGGGCGGCGACGCTGATGGCATCGGACTGCGGAAGGTTGGGGGGCAGCAGTGTCCGTTGCAGCAGCTCGGCGGTCGTGCGCTCGGCGTCGTAGACGACGGCGCGGCTCAGAGCCTCAGCCACGAGCTCGGACAGGGCGCTGACCATGGTGGCCACGTCGGCCGGGATGGGCGCCGCCTCACGCGAGACGACGAGCACGGCCTGGGCGGAACCAGCCCGCAGCGGCAGTCCCACCAGCTCGCCGTTCCCGGACAGGTGGGGTCGGCCCTCGGCGACGACCTGGGCGACGAACGGCGCCAGGTCCTCGCTCAGCTCCGACCAGATCAGGGGCAGCCGCTCCTCGTCGGGCGAGAGCTCCTCGATCCGGTGTCGGCGCGCCATCCGCCACCTTCCCGGCCCGGGCGACGGCAGGCAGATGGTGGCCACGATGGCGTCGAGGGCGACCATCGACTGCCGCAACACCACCTTGCAGACGTCGTCGACGGTGACGGCCACCGCAAGGAGCGTCGCCAGCTGCGCGATGGCCTGCGCCCGCCCGATCGCGGCCGTGGTCTCGATCACCACGTGGAGGACGGCGACGACCGTGCCGTCGTCGTCCAGCACCGGCGACCCCGAGCGCAGGAAGTACCCGACATCGGCCAGATCCGCGCTGCGGTCGAGGCCCCGGCGCAGCGACAGCTCGGTGCTCTCCTCGAGGAAGGACTCACGCCGGTTCAGCACCGCGTCGAACAGCGAGCCGACGTCGGGGTGGTCCCACACCTCGGCCACGACCTTGCTGGCGGGCTGGGCGAACGCCCGCGGGTGCTTGCTGCCCAGCAGCTCGGCGAAGGCTGCGTTGTAGAGCATGGTGAAGTCCTCGCCGCAGAGCAGCGCGATGGGTAGCCGGCAGTCGAGCGCGAGCTCCCACGCATGGCTGAGCTGGGTCGGCCACTGGTCGCGAGGACCAAGTGGGGTGGACGCCCAGTCCCACTTGTCCGCGAGGTGCCGCGCATCGGATGCCCTGCCGTATGCCACCGTGAGCGCCCTCCCTCCCCCGAAAGGGTATGGCCGCGGCGTTCCACGCGGCGGGATCACCGGCAACTATTTCGGGTGATCTCGTCCCATCGCGACGGCCGCGGCCTCGGGGCTGACCTCGCTCACGAGGAAGGCCCACTCCCACGCCACCTGGCGCCACGCGTCATACCGGCCACTCTTGCCACCGTGCCCGGCGACCATCTCGGTGCGGAGCAGGATCGGTCGCTCCGCCGGGTCGCCGGCTGTCGCCTCCCGAAGCCGCGCCACCCACTTCGCGGGCTCGGTGAAGTAGACCCGGGTGTCGTTGAGCGAGGTCGTCGCCAGCACCGAGGGGTAGACCGCGCCGTCCCGGACGTTCTCGTACGGCGAGTAGGACTTCATGTACGCGTACACGTCCGGGTCGGCCAGCGGGTTGCCCCACTCCTCCCACTCCACGACGGTGAGCGGCAGCGTCGGGTCGAGGATCGTGGTCAGGGCGTCGACGAACGGCACCGCGGCGTGCACGACTCGGAACCGGTGCGGCGCCAGGTTGACCGCCGCGCCGATGAGCAGACCACCGGCCGAACCGCCCTCCGCGGCCAGGCGATCCGCCGCGACCCAGCCGCGCTCCACCAGGTGGTCGGCACAGGCCACGAAGTCCGTGAAGGTGTTCATCTTGTGCTGGAGCTTGCCGTGGTCGTACCACGCCCGGCCCAGCTCACCACCGCCGCGCACGTGTGCCACGGCATAGACGAACCCGCGCTGGAGCAGCGACAGCCGCGCCACCGAGAAGTGGGGGTCGGTGGACAGCTCATACGACCCGTATGCCGTGAGCAACCCCGGGTGGGAACCGTCCGGCTGCGTGCCCACCGGGTAGACGAGTGAGATCGGCACCCGGGTCCCGTCGGCCGCTGTCGCCCACTCGCGGCGTTGCTCGAAGGCGGCCGGGTCGTAGCCGCCCAGGACCGGCTGCCGCTTGAGCAGCGTGGACCTGCGGGTGGCGAAGTCGTAGTCGAGCACGGTCCGCGGAGTCACCATCGACTCGTAGACCACCTGCAGCGTGCTGGTCCGCGTCTCCGGGTTGTCGCCCAGGGACACCTGGTAGACCGGTTCGTCGAAGGCGAGGTCGTGCACGGCCCCGAACCCGGTGGGCGAGGTCGTGTCGCGCTCCAGCACCCGCAAGGCGGTCAGCCCGTCCTTGCGCAGCGACAGCACGGCGACGTCGTCGAACGCGTCCACGCCCTGGAACCGTTCGCCCTCGGCACTACTCAGTAACGGCTGCCACTGCTCGTGGGTCGTCGCGTCGAGGGGCGCCCAGGCGAGGTCGGAGTCGAGGTGGTCGGCGTTGTGCACGATGAGGAGCCGGTCGCCGGCGACCTCGACGTCGTACTCGACGCCCTCACGGCGGGGCGCCACGACGCGGAGCTCACCGAGCGGTTCGGCGGCGTCGAGGATCCGGATCTCGGAGGTCGTCTTGGACCCCAGGCCGACCAGGATCCACCGGTCGTCGCGGGAGGCGCCGACCCCCATCCAGAAGCGCTCGTCCGACTCCTCGAGGACGAGCACGTCGGCCTCGCTCGCCGTGCCGACCTCGTGGCGCCACACCTGGTGCGGGCGCCAGGTCTCGTCGACCCGGGTGTAGAAGAGGTACCGCCCGTCGAGGGAGAACACGCAGCCGTAGCCGATCTCCTGCACAGCATCGTCGATGACCGCGCCCGAGCGAAGGTCCTTGACCCGCAAGGCGAACCGCTCGTCGCCCTCGGTGTCGACGGCATAGGCGAGCAGGGTGTGGTCGGGGCTGACCGTGAGCGCCCCGAGGGAGAAGAACTCGTGGCCCTGGGCCTCGAGGTTGGCGTCGAGCAGGACCTCCTCACCCGCCACGGGGTCGGAGGGCTCGGGCATCGGGCGGGGCTGACCCTCGACCTTGCGGACCCGGCACTCGATGCCGTACTGCTGGCCCTCCTGGCTGCGTGAGTAGTACCACCACGGACCGCTGGCGACCGGCACGGACAGATCGGTCTGCTGCGTCCGGGCCCGGATCTCCTCGAAGATCTCCTGGCGCAGCGGCTCGAGGTCGGCGGTGACCGCCTCGGCATACGCGTTCTCGGCCTCAAGGTGGGCGATCACTGCCGGGTCGTCCTTGTCCCGCAACCACTCGTAGGGGTCGACGAAGGTGTCACCGTGGTGCAACCGCGTGGTCTCCTTGCGGGTCGCCCGCGGAGGCGCCAGGGGTGTCCGGGATTTCCAAGGTGTGCGTGGATCGGCCGCAGGAGTGCTCACCTGCGCACCCTATGCGACGCCCCGTCCGAGCCGGAGCGCCAGACGCGGGCTCACCCAGCCAGGCAGCGGGCTCCGAGAATGACCTTGAGGTCGCCGAAGAGGGACTCGGTGGCCGACACGCGGTAGGAGTCCTCGAGCCGCATCAGGACCGACCGCCCCGGTTGGCTCAGTCGCACGTGCACCTCGGTGGAACCCGGATGCGAGGCGAGCACCGACTTGAGCTCCTCGATCTTGCCCGTGGTCGCCCGGTTGGTGTCGATGGTCACCACGACCGGCCCCCGCGGACCCTCGGAGATGTCGGGCAGGGTGAGCTCGGAGGCGTAGATCGTCGGCGTCTCGTCACGGCGGTTGACCCGGCCCTTCACCACGACGACGGCATCGTGGGTGAGCATCGTCGAGACGGTCATGTAGGCGGAGGGGAAGAACAGGCACTCGATGGCACCCTCGAGGTCCTCGACCGTCACGATCGCCCACAGGTCGCCCTTCTTGGTGCGCTTGACCTGCAGGCCCGTGATGAGCCCGGCGATCGTGACGTTGGCCCCCTCGGGCTTGCCGTCCTCGCCCATGAGGCTGGCGATCGAGGTGTCGGCGTGGGAGCTCAGCACGTGCTCGATGCCGAACAGCGGGTGATCGGAGACGTAGAGCCCGAGCATCTCGCGCTCGAACCCGAGCAGGGTCTTCTTGTCCCACTCGACGCCCGGGATGGGCGGGAGCACCGAGAAGTCGACCGACTCCCCCGCACCGTCGCCGTCGCCGAACCCGAAGCCGGAGAACAGCGAGTCCTGGCCGATGGCCTCCTGGCGCTTGATGTCGATGAAGTTGTCGATGTAGTCCTCGTGGACGCGGTACAGCCCCTGGCGCGACTCCTGGAGGCCGTCGAACGCCCCGGCCTTGATCAGGGACTCGATCGTGCGCTTGTTGCACACGACTGCCGGGCACTTGGACAGGAAGTCCTTGAAGGAGGTGAACCGCCCCTTCTCCTCGCGCGCGGCGATGACGGCCTCGACCACGTTGTGCCCGACGTTGCGGATGGCCTGCAGCCCGAAGCGGATGTCGGTGCCGACGGCGGCGAACCGGCCGACCGAGTCGTTGACGTCGGGCGGCAGGACCTTGATGCCCATGCGCCGGCACTCGCCGAGGTAGAGCGCGGACTTGTCCTTGTCGTCACCGACGCTGGTGAGCAGCGCGGCCATGTACTCGGCGGGGTAGTTGGCCTTGAGGTACCCGGTCCAGTACGACACCAGCCCGTATGCCGCGGTGTGGGCCTTGTTGAACGCGTAGTCCGAGAACGGGACCAGCACACCCCACAGGGCCGCGATCGAGGCCTCGTTGAAGCCCTTGGCCTTCATGCCCTCGGAGAACGGGACGTACTCGGCGTCGAGCACCTCCTTCTTCTTCTTGCCCATGGCCCGGCGCAGGAGGTCGGCGCTGCCCAGGGTGTAGCCCGCGAGCTTCTGGGCGATCTCCATGACCTGCTCCTGGTAGATGACCAGGCCGTAGGTGGTCCCCAGGATGGGCAGGAGGGCGTCGATCATCTCCTGCTGGAGCTTGCCCTCGAGCTGCGGGTCGAGCGGCGTGAGCGCCTGCTTGCCGTTCTTGCGGAGCGCGAAGTTGGTGTGGGCGTTGACGCCCATGGGACCGGGCCGGTAGAGCGCGAGCGCCGCGGAGATGTCCTCGAAGTTGTCGGGCTGCATCAGCTTGAGCAGCGTGCGCATGCCACCGCCGTCGAGCTGGAAGACGCCGAGCGTGTCACCGCGCGAGAGCAGGTCGTAGGTCGCCTGGTCGGTCATGTCCTTGGACAGGGCGTCGAGGTCGATGTCCTCACCGCGGTTGGCCGACACGTTGTCGATGGCGTCATCGAGGATGGTGAGGTTGCGCAGGCCGAGGAAGTCCATCTTGACCAGCCCGAGCGACTCACAGCTCGGGTAGTCGAACTGCGTGATGACCTGGCCGTCCTGGAGCCGCCGCATGATCGGGATGACGTCGATCAGCGGCTCGCTGCTCATGATGACGCCGGCGGCGTGCACGCCCCACTGGCGCTTGAGCCCCTCGAGCCCGAGCGCGGTGTCGACGATCTCCTTGAAGTGCGGCTCGGTCTCGACCAGCGCCCGGAAGTCGCCGCCCTCGTTGTAGCGCTTGTGGTCCTTGTTGTAGATCTCGGACAGCGGCACGCCCTTGCCCATGACGTCCGGCGGCATCGCCTTGGTCAGCTGCTCGCCCACGTTGAACGGGTGCCCCATGACGCGGGCGGCGTCCTTGACCGCCTGCTTGGCCTTGATCGTGCCGTAGGTGACGATCTGGGCGACGCGGTCGGCGCCGTACTTCTCGGTGACGTACTTGATGACCTCACCGCGGCGGCGCTCGTCGAAGTCGACGTCGAAGTCGGGCATCGACATGCGCTCGGGGTTGAGGAACCGCTCGAAGATCAGCCCGTGCGGGATCGGGTCGAGGTCGGTGATCTTCATGGCGTAGGCGCACATCGAGCCCGCCCCCGAGCCACGACCGGGACCCACCCGGATGCCGTTGGCCTTGGCCCAGTTGATGAAGTCGGCGACGACGAGGAAGTACCCGGCATACCCCTTGGAGACGATGACCTCGGTCTCGAAGGCGGCCTGCTTGGTGGCGTAGTCGGGGACGCCGCCGGGGAACCTCTCGACCAGGCCCTGCTGGACCTCCTTGATGAACCAGGACTCTTCGTTCTCTCCCGGCGGGCACGGGAAGCGCGGCATGAACCGCCCCTCACCCTCGGTGAACGAGATGTCGCACATCTCGGCGATGAGCAGGGTGTTGTCACAGGCCTCGGGCAGCTCGCGCCACGTGTGGCGCATCTCGGCCGGGCTCTTGAGGTAGAAGTCGTCGGCGTCGAACTTGAACCGGCCCGGGTCCATCAGCGTCGAGCCCGACTGCACGCACAGCAGCGCGGAGTGCGCCTTGGCGTCCTCTGGGCTGGTGTAGTGCAGGTCGTTCGTGGCGACGAGGGGCAGTCCCAGCTCGCGGGCCAGGCGCAGCAGGTCCTTCTGCACGCGGCGCTCGATGGACAGACCGTGGTCCATGAGCTCGGCGAAGTAGTTCTCGGCGCCGAAGATGTCCCGGAAGTCACTGGCCGCCTGGAGCGCCTCGCGGTACTGGCCGAGCCGCAGACGGGTCTGCACCTCACCGGACGGACAGCCCGTGGTCGCGATCAGACCCTGGCCGTACTGGCTGAGCAGCTCGCGGTCCATGCGGGGCCACTTGGCGTAGACCTGGTCGAGGCTGGCCAGCGAGTCGAGCCGGAAGAGGTTGTGCAGGCCGTTGTTGTTCTTGGCCAGCAGCGTCATGTGGGTGTAGGCGCCCGAGCCCGAGACGTCGTCACCGGACTGGTGGTCCTCGCCCCACTTCACCCGCGTCTTGTCGGTGCGGTGCGTGCCCGGGGTGACGTAGGCCTCGACGCCGATGATGGGCTTGACTCCGGTGCCCTGGGCCTTCTTCCAGAACTCGTAGGCACCGAAGACGTACCCGTGGTCGGTCGTCGCGAGGGCCGGCATCCCCATCTCCGCGGCCCGGGTGAACAGGTCGCCGATCCGCGCCGCGCCATCGAGCATGGAGTACTCGGTGTGCACGTGAAGATGGACGAACGAGTCTGACTTCGATCCAGAAGCGGTGCTCGAACCTGATCGGGAGGCGGGCTGGGAGGACATCGGGACGAGTCTAAGCCGCGCCACCGACTGCCCCTCGGCGTGTCGGCCTCATGTCGGCCTCGTGTCGCGGCGGATGTCCGCCGTGACCCTCAGCTGATCGTCAACCGCCCCTCAGAGCAGCTCGAGCGCCCGCTGGAGGTCGGCCGGGTACGGGCTCTCGAAGGTGACGTGCCTGCCCGTTCCCGGGTGCTCGAACCCGAGGCCGACCGCATGGAGCCATTGGCGCTCCAGGCCCAGGCGCGCCGCCAGGGTCGGGTCGGCACCGTAGGTGAGGTCGCCCGCACACGGATGGTGCAGCGCGCTGAAGTGGACGCGGATCTGGTGGGTCCGGCCGGTCTCGAGGTGGATGTCCAGCAGGGATGCAGCCCGGAAGGCCTCGATGACCTCGTAGTGGGTCACGCTCGGCTTGCCCTTGTCCATGACGGCGAACTTGTAGTCATGGTTCGGGTGCCGGCCGATCGGGGCGTCGATGGTGCCCACCACCGGGTCGGGCAGCCCCTGGACGAGGGCGTGGTAGGTCTTGTCGACCGAGCGCGACCGGAAGGCCTGCTTGAGGACGCTGTACGCGTACTCGGACTTCGCCACGACCATCAGGCCGGAGGTGCCGACGTCCAGTCGCGAGACGATGCCCTGGCGCTCGCTGGCCCCGCTGGTGGCGATGCGGTACCCCGCCGCTGCGAGCCCGCCCAGGACGGTCGGCCCGGTCCAGCCGACGCTCGCGTGCGCCGCGACGCCGACCGGCTTGTCGACCACGACGAGGTCGTCGTCGTCGTGGATGATCGTCATGCCCGGGACGGGCTCGGCGATCACCGCGAGGGTCGGGCTCTGGTTCACCGCGGGAAGCAGGACCTCCAACAGGTCACCCGCGCTGACGCGGTCGGACTTGCCGGCCGGCTTGTGGTTGACCTGGACGTCTCCTGCCGAGGCCAGGTCGGCCGCCTTGGTGCGCGAGACCCCGAAGAGGCGCGCCAGTGCGGCATCGAGTCGTTCGCCTTCGAGCCCGTCGGGGACGAAGAGCGTGCGCGCGTCAGACATGCGCGGCCCCGTCGTCGTCGACCGAGTCGTGGGTGGTGGTCCGCGCGAGCCCAGCCTCGTGACGGCCATGGTGGGCGCGTATGCCGTCCACGCCGATCCCGCGCCACGCCAGGACCGCGATGAAGGCAGCCGCCCCGACGATGGCGATGTCGGCCACGTTGCCGATGAACAGGCCGAAGTAGTCGATGAAGTCCACCACGTGACCGCGTCCGGGACCGGGCGGCCGGACCATCCGGTCGGTGAGGTTGCCCAGGGAACCACCGAGCAGCAGGCCGAGCGCCCACGCCCAGGCCGCGCTGCCGATCCGTCGGGCCGTGCGCAGGATGAACACCAGCACCCCACAGGCGATGAGCGTCATCACCCACGTCGCCCCGTTGCCGATGGAGAAGGCCGCTCCGGCATTGCGGATGAGGTTCAGCCTGATGAGGTCGCCGACCACCGCCACGGGCTCCCCCGGCGTCAGCCGGTCGAGGGCCACGACCTTGGAGACCTGGTCCGCGGCATACGCGACCACGGCGGTGACGCCCATGAGGACGAACAGCGTCCGCTGGCGCGGGGGGCGGGTGGAGTGGGGGTCGGGGGCCGTGTCCGGCACCCCGCTGGATTCGTCGGCCGCGATCAGCGGCGCTCCTGCTTCGTCTTGCATGTCACGCATAGGGTCGCACGAGGAGCGGCCTGAAGGCGAAGTTTGCCAATCGGGTTCCCACAGGACTCGCAGATCCCGTAGGTGCCGTTGTCGAGGCGCTCGAGGGCGTGGAGGTTCTGCTCGAGCATCTCGCGGGCGTTGTTGGCCAACGAGATCTCCTGCTCGCGCTCGAACGTCTTGGCGCCGGCATCGGCCTGGTCGTCCCCTGCGCCATCGCCCGCGTCACGCATCAGCCCGACGAGGTCGGCCTCGGCCACGCTGATCTCCTGACGCAGATGGGCCACGTCCGCCTCGATCTCGGTGCGGACCTCGCGTAGCTCCTTGGCGGTCCAGGGGGACTCGTCGGCGCGGACGGCCAGGGCGCGCGGGGCGACCTTCTTCGCGGCGGCACTGCCGGCCCGCTTCGTGGCGGTCTTCGTGGCGGTCTTAGGGGCGGTCTTCGCCGCCGTCTTGGTCGTCGTCTTGGTCGGCGCGGTCTTGGTGGCCGTCTTGGTGACCGTCGTGGTGGCGGTCTTCGCCGCCCTCTTGGTCGTGGCGATCTTGGTGGCGGGGGCGGCCTTGGTCGTCGTGGTCTTCGTGGCGGTCTTGGTGGCGGTCTTGGTGGCGGGCGCGGCCTTCTTCGCCACCGGGCTCTTGCTCGCGGGCTTGGCCACCGTCCTGGTCACCGTCTTGGCCACCGTCTTGGTCGCCGTCTTGGTCGCGGTCTTGGTCTTGGTCGCCGTCTTGGGGGCGCTCTTCGTCGCCGTTCTCGCCGGTGCCACGGTGGTGCGGGTGGCAGCCTTGGTGGCCGGTGCGGACGTCGTTGAGGCTTTCGCCTTCTGTGCCATGGTCTGCCAGGCCCCTCGGTCGCAGGGCGCTCCGGCAGAGCGCCATCAGGTGCCGCGAGGATAAGCGCTCAGCGCCCCGTACTCAACGGCAAAACGCTGAGAGTTCCCACCCATCTCCCAGCGCGCGAAGAGGGCGCCCTCCGCGTGGTGCGGTGGGCGCCCTCTTCGTGGCCTCGTGGAGTGCTAGTGGGACTCAGCCTCGGCGTGCTGGGGCTCGTTCTCGCCCTGGCCCTCGTCGTGGCCGTCGCCCGGCTCCAGACCGGTGTGACCGAGGTCGGCCAGCTGCTCCTCGATGAAGTTCTTGAGGCGCGCGCGGTAGTCCCGCTCGAAGGTGCGCAGCTCATCGATCTTCTTCTCCAGGAGGCTCCGCTCACGGCCGAGCTCCTCGAGGATCTGCGCCTTCTTCTGCTGGGCCTCGTGCACCATGCCCGTGGACCGCTCGCGGGCCTCGGTGATGAGCTGCTCGTGCTTGGTCGTGGCGTCCTGGACGAGGTCGTCGTGGCGGGCCTGGCCGGTGGCGACGAGCTCGTCGTGGCGGGCCTGGGCGGTGGACAGGAGCTCGTCGTGGCGGCTCTGGCCCTCGCCGACCAGCTGGTCGTGCTGGGCCTGGGCCTCGGCGATGAGCCGGTCACGCGTCGACTCGCCCTGGCCGACATGCTCGTCGTGCAGGCGCTGGGCCATTTCGAGTAGTGCTGCGGCACTGGCGCCGCCACCGGCCGCGGCCGCGCCGAGGGCCACGGTGGGGGCTTCGGCCTGAGCGGTGGCATTGCGCTGGGCCGCCTCGGCCTGGGCACGGGCCTGCTGCAGCTGCTGCTCGGCTGCCCTGAGGCGCTCCTCGGCCTCCTGGGCGCGCTTCTCGGCCTCCTGGGCGCGGGCTTCGGCTGCCTTCGCGGCCTCGGAGACCTGCGCGTCGGCGCCGCTGTGCACGCCGGAGATCTTGTCCTGGGCGGCCTTCTCGGCCTCGGCGATGCGCGCCTGTGCGACCTTCTCGGCCTCCTGCGCCTTCGCGGTCGCGGCAGCGATGCGGTCCTGTGCGGCCTTCTCGGCCTCTGCTGCCTTGGCCTGCACGGCGGCGATGCGGTCGCTGCTCTCGCGCCCTGCCTTGGCCTCGGCCTCCTCGGCAGCCTTCGCCTCAGCGGCCTTGCGGGCCTGCGTGGCGGCATCCGGCTTGGCCACCGGGGCCATGCCCTTGCTCGACCGGCACTCGTTGAGCTGCTCACGCAGGTCGTCAGAGTCCTTGACGATCCGGCGCATCTCGGCCACGACCTCGTCGAGGAAGTCGTCGACCTCCCGCTCGTCGTAGCCACGCCGGAACTGGGTAGGCGTGAAGTTCTTGTTGAGGACGTCCTCAGGCGTGAGCGTCATGTAGTCACCTCGGTTGGCTGGCATGAGCAGTGCAGGTCAAGCATCGCAGACTCAGGGTCACGGGCCAGCCTAGATGATCGGGCGGGTCGGTTGCCGCGAACGGTCAGACGATGCTCATGGCGAGAGTGGTCCCGAGCATGAGCACGAGGAACGCGACGTCCAGCCGAAGGCTCCCGATGGTCACCGGTGGGATCAGCTTGCGGACCGCCTTCAGGGGCGGGTCGGTGATGGTGTAGACGACCTCGGCCACGAGCAGGAGGACTCCGCGAGGGCGCCAGTCGCGCGCGAACGCCTGCACCCAGTCCAGGACGAGGCGACCGAGCAACACCACGAAGAACAGGAACAGCGCGAAGCGCAGCACACTGCCGATGGGGCCGGGAACGAGCATGGGGTCACCCTGCCATGGGTGGCTGGACAGTGGGCGCCCGGGTCAGCCCCGGGTCACTCTGGGTCAGCTCTGGGATCAGCTCTGGTTGAACAGGCCGCGCGCGGTCGGCGGCGCAGCGCTGTCCTCGGTGGCGACCTCGACGTGGGCCGGCGAGAGCAGGAAGACCTTGGACGTCACCCGCTCGATGGACCCGTGGAGGCCGAAGACCAGCCCCGCGGCGAAGTCGACCAGCCGCTTGGCGTCGGAGTCGTCCATGTCGGACAGGTTCATGATGACCGGCGTGCCCTCACGGAAGCTCTCACCGATGTTCTTGGCCTCGTTGTACGTCCGCGGGTGGATCGTCGTGATGCGGTTGAGCGCACCCACTTCGACGTCACGGACCACGCGGGCCACGGAGGTCCGCTGGGGAAGGGGGGGTCACCGCTGCCGACCGCTCTGCAGGCGTCTCGTGACGCACGGGCTCCTCGTAGTCGTAGGAGTCGTACCCGTCATAGCGCTCGTCGTCCTCGGCGAGCCCGAGGTACACCATCGTCTTGCGCAGCGCCCCAGCCATTGAGAGCTCCCTTGGTTCCATGCGGCGGTCGTCTTCGCGACTGAAGTTACCGGTGTGACTGCCGAGATCCGAGGATTGCGCTCCCGACACGCAGGTGTGTCGCTCCGTGGGCGACCGCGGCCTCGAGGTCCGCGCTCATTCCGGCCGAGATCCACGTCGCCCCCTCGTGCCCCGCCCGTATGCCGTGAGCCACCTCGCGCAGCTTCGCAAAGGCCTGGCCGGGATCGGCGCCGAGGGGCGCGACGCCCATGACGCCACGCAGCTGCAGGTGGTCGCAGCCGCGGACCTCGTCAGCCAGCGCCCGGGCCTGCTCGGGGCGGGCCCCTCCCCTGCCGAGGCCGTCCGGGTCGAGCGAGACCTGGACCAGGACCGAGGGGCGGACGCCATGAGCGGCCGCCGCACGATCCAGGGCTGCCACGAGCTTGGGTCGGTCGACGGACTGGACGACGTCGGCATACCGCACGACGGAGGCCGCCTTGTTGGTCTGGAGCTGGCCGATGAAATGCACGGTGAGCTCCTCGCGGCGGCTCACCGAACCCAGCTTCGCCGAAGCCTCCTGGTCGCGGTTCTCGCCGATCGCCGTGACGCCGAGCTCGACCAGCAGGTCGATGTCGCTGGCCGGGAAGAACTTGGTGACGGCGATCAGGGTCACCTCGGCGGGGTCCCGGTCGACGGTCTCGCATGCGCGGACGATCCGCGCCCGCACCGCCGACAGCCGCTCCCCGAGCTCGACACGTCGGGTGGCCACCGGGTCATCGTGGGTCACCAGGTCATCGTGGGTCACCGGGTCGTTCATGGAGCGAGCACCACGACCCCGGCGAACCGGCCCGTGAGCCCGTCGCGCCGGTAGGAGAACAGGCGGGGGTCCTCGCGGGTGCAGCCCGGCACCCACTGCACCGCAACGGCATTCGCATGCAGCTGGGCGACGACACCCGCCGCGACGTCGATGGCCGGCGTGCCGGTCCACGACACGGTGGCGGACTCCGGAACGACGGCTGCCGCTTCGGCGCGCAAGTCGGCTGGGACCTCGTAGCAGCGACCGCACACCGAGGGGCCGACGACCGCCGTGACGTTGCGGGCGCCCAGCTCGCGCATGCGGGCGACGGCGACGTGGACGATGCCTGCCATCATGCCGGGCCGCCCCGCGTGCACCGCCGCGACGACGCCGGCCTGAGCGTCCGCGAGCAGCACCGGGGTGCAGTCGGCGACCAGGGCCGCCAGGGCCACCCCGGGGGTGGCCGTCACCAGACCGTCCACCGACGGGCCGCCCTCGCGACCCCAGGGCCCGTCCACCGCGCGCACCTCGTTGCCATGGCACTGCCTCATGAACAGGAGTCGATCGCGAGGCACCCCAACGGATTTCGCGAGAGCCGCCCGGTTCGACTCCACCGCCTGCGAGGCATCGCCGACGTGGCCGCCGAGGTTGAGGCTGTCGAACGGCGCAGAGCTCGAACCGCCCTCACGGGCGGTGAAGGCCCACGTCACCGGGCCGGACTGATCGCGCCAGAAGAACACGCGACCAACCTACGACACCCCGGTTCCACGAACGGGACCGGCGCGCGCGCCAACGCCGGAGGGCGGCCGGGCGCTCTACTTGAGGAAGTCGGGGACGTCCAGGTCGTCGCTCTCGTCGAACGTCACGGTGCGCGGCGGACGCCCGGCCCCGTCGCGGCCGACGGCCGCCTCGGAGCCCACCGGCTCGCGCACCGGGGCCACGGACGGCTCCGTGCGCTGCGGCTCGACCGGGGCCACCGGGGTGTGGTTGTTCGACGACTGGGCCGGAACCGTGTGCGCGGGGGCGGGCTGGGTGGCCGACGGCGCCGGCGCGGCGTGCTGGGCAGGTCGCGAGGAGCCCTGGATCTGGCCGATGGCGCGGTCGTTCTCGCGCTTCAGCGGCGCCCCGCCGTCGAACCCGGCTGCGATCACCGTCACGCGGACCTCGTCGCCGAGGGCGTCGTCGATGACCGCCCCGAAGATGATGTTGGCCTCCGGATGGGCCGCTTCCTGCACCAGCCGGGCCGCCTCGTTGATCTCGAACAGCCCGAGGTCGCTGCCGCCCTGGATCGACAGGAGCACGCCGTGGGCGCCGTCGATGCTGGCCTCGAGCAGCGGGCTGGAGATGGCCAGCTCGGCGGCCTGCACGGCGCGGTCGTCACCACGGGAGGACCCGATGCCCATCAGGGCCGAGCCCGCGCCCTGCATCACCGACTTGACGTCGGCGAAGTCGAGGTTGATCAGACCAGGCGTGGTGATGAGGTCGGTGATGCCCTGGACACCGGAGAGGAGCACCTGGTCGGCCGACCGGAACGCGTCGAGCATGCTGACCGCGCGGTCGCTGATCGACAGCAGCCGGTCGTTCGGGATGACGATCAGGGTGTCGACCTCCTCGCGGAGGTTGCTGATGCCCGCCTCGGCCTGGTTGGCGCGGCGACGACCCTCGAACGTGAACGGCCGGGTCACCACGCCGATGGTCAGGGCGCCCAAGCCGCGAGCGATCTTCGCGACGACGGGTGCGCCGCCGGTGCCGGTGCCGCCGCCCTCGCCGGCCGTCACGAAGACCATGTCGGCCCCCTTGAGGACCTCCTCGATCTCCTCCGCATGGTCCTCGGCAGCCTTCTTGCCGACCTCAGGGTCGGCGCCCGCACCGAGTCCTCGGGTCAGCTCACGGCCGACGTCGAGCTTCACGTCGGCATCGCTCATGAGCAGCGCCTGCGCATCGGTGTTGATCGCGATGAACTCGACGCCCTTGAGACCGACCTCGATCATGCGGTTGATGGCGTTGACGCCGCCGCCGCCGATGCCGACGACCTTGATGACGGCCAGGTAGTTCTGTGGTGCTGCCACGGGCGTGGGCCTCTCCTGATGTGGTGCTCGAGTGCGATACGGTGCCTCAACGTGAAGTTGAGAGTTAGACTTATGTCAATCTCCGGTGCCGCCGACGGTATGCGGAGACAGGGGTGCAGGCAAACGATTCGGCCGCGTGTCGCAGCACGGATTCGGCCGATGACGGCAATTCCCGAGACCATTCCGGATGGCGCTCTCACAATAGTCCCATCCGTCACACCAGCCCCATTCGGGTGGGGGGCCAGAGCGGTCTGCGGGATTGGCTGGAGGACCCGCTCAGCGGGTCACCGGGGTGTCCGGTGCGCTGACGTCGATGACCCGCGGGGCGCCGGTCAGCAGGGCGGTCATGATGGTCAGCTTGCGCTCCGGCTGGTCGATGCCGCCCCAGACCACCTGGGTGCGCCCCAGGGTGAGGGTGACGAGGTCGGCGCTGCTGACGACCACCCGCGTCACCTGTCGCTGGAGGTGGTCCGGTAGGACGCGGACCACGCTGACCGCCGCCGCCAGCGCGTCGCGCGACAGCGCGGCCTGGCTTGCGGCGTTGACCACCGGCACCCCCTTGGGCGCGGCGTCGACGTGGGCGTAGGCCAGCCCGCTCGCATCCACAACCTGTAGTTGACCTTGAGGGTTCTTCACGACGAGGAAGGGCACCCGCGGGCTGGCGTGGATCACCAGGGTGCTGGGCCAGGAGAGCTCGATCGAGACATCGGCCAGGGTGGCGAGCTGCGCCACGCGCCCCGCCACCGCCTTGCGATCCACCCGCGCCAGAGGCTGCCCCTGGGGCACCTCGGCCAGGCTGCGGATGGCCGGGACCTGCGCCGGCGGGACCCCGACGACCTCGACCGACCGCACCGCGAACAGCGGGCTGAACCCCACCGCCCACACGAGCAGTGCGACGACGGCGAGGACCACGGCGGCATACGCCGCGAGTCGCCAGGGTCGGCGTCGCACGTCCTGGGCACGCCGCTGGAACCTGGCGTGTGACGAGGCGAGTCCGGTGCCTCGGGTCGGGCGGCTCACGGGCAGGTCACCGCTCGCCCAGGGCGCGCAGGATCTCCGGGCCGATCATGGTGACGTCACCCGCGCCGACCGTGAGGACCAGGTCGCCCTCGCGCGCCCGGTCGGCGACCGCCTGGGCCACGGCAGACCACGACGAGATGACCTCGACGTCGGCGTCCGGGCGCTGCTGGAGCAGGGCGTCGGCGACCAGCTGCGAGGAGATGCCGGGGACGGGGTCCTCGCGGGCGCCGTAGATCTCCATGAGCACCACCGAGTCGGCGGGAACCAGGGCCGCCGCGAACTCGGCCGCGAAGTCCCGCGTACGCGAGTACAGGTGCGGCTGGAAGACCACGAGCAGCCGGCCGCCGACCCCACCGGCCTGGACCAGGTCAGCGCCGGTGCCCACCACGGCCGCGACCTTGCCGGGGTTGTGGGCGTAGTCGTCGACGACGGACACTCCGGCTACGGCGCCCTTGGGCTCGAACCGGCGGCGGGTGCCGGTGAAGCCGAACAGCCCGTCGAGGACGCGGCGGGGATCCTGACCCAGTCCCTCGACGGCGGTGGTGTAGGCGGCTGCGGCGTTGAGCAGGTTGTGCCGTCCGGGGATGTTGATCCGCAGCGTGTGGGTCGCCCCGTCGGGACCGGTGAGCGTCGTGTGGCTGGTCAGGCCCCGAAAGGCCACCCCGCTCAGCCGGACGTCAGCCTCGGGCGACCAGCCGTAGGTCAGCACCCGGGTGCCGCCTGCGCGGGCCGTCTCGGCGAGCCTGCGGGAGCCGTCGTCGTCATGGCACGCGACGAGCAGGCCGCCCGGCTCGATGGAGGCCACGAACGCGGCATACGCCTCCTCGACGCGGGCGAACGTGCCGTAGAAGTCGAGGTGGTCGGGCTGGACGTTGGTCACCACGGCGACCTGGGGGCGGTAGACCAGGAACGACCCGTCGCTCTCGTCGGCCTCGGCCACGAAGACGTCGCCGGTCCCCCAGTGCGCGTTGGTGCCGTGCTTGGCCAGCTCGCCCCCGGCGGCGAAGGAAGGGTCGATCCCGCAGTGCTGCAACGCGACGGTGAGCATCGAGGTGGTCGTCGTCTTGCCGTTCGCCCCCGCCACCGCGACCCGCCGCGAGCCGGCCATCGTGCTGGCGAGCGCCTGGGCCCGGTGCAGCACCCGCAGGCCCCGCTCGCGCGCCGCCGCGAGCTCGAGGTTGCCCTCCCGGATCGCGGAGGAGATGACCACGGTGTCGATGCCGTCGAGGTATGCCGCGTCGTGACCGACGTGGACCTCGGCCCCCTCGGCCTCGAGGGCGGCCAGGACCGGCGACTGCTTGGCGTCCGAACCGCTGACGCGACAGCCGCGAGCGAGCATGATCCGCGCGACGCCGGACATCCCGGAACCGCCGATGGCGATGAAGTGGATCGCCCCGAGCTCCTCGAGCGGAGGCACCGGGGCGGCGAAGTCGAAGCGCGGGTTCTCGCCGTTCATCGTTGCTCCGCAACAGATTCCACGAAGGCTGCAGTCACCATGTCGGCCAGTTTCTCATCCGCGTCGCGCTCCCCCACCCCGGCCGCGGACGAGGCCATGCGCTCCAAGCGCGGGGCGTCGGCGAGCAGCGGCAGCAGGGCCTCGTCGATCCACTCGCCGGTGAGTGCAGTGTCCTCGACGAGCAGTCCCCCACCCGCGGCCACGACATCCGCGGCGTTGAACCGCTGCTCGCCGTTGCCGATGGGGAGCGGAACGTAGACGGCGGGCAGCCCGACGGCGGTCAGCTCGCACACGGTGTTGGCGCCGGCGCGCGCCACCGCGAGGTCGGCCACCGCGTAGGCGAGGTCCATGCGGTCGGTGTAGGCCGCGACGACGTACGCGGCTCCCGACGGCGCGGGCTCGACCTCGAACGCCTTGCCCGCCCCGGTGAGGTGGAGCACCTGCACCCCGGCGGAGCGCAGCGCCGCGACCCGCGACTGGAAGGCGGAGTTGAGCCGTTGGGCCCCGAGCGAGCCACCGGTGACGAGGAGGGTGGGCCGGTGGTCCTCGAGGCCGAAGTGCTGCAGCGCCGCGCTCCTGCTGGCGGCCCGGTCGAGCCGGGCGATCTCGTGGCGCAGCGGCATCCCGATCAGGCGCGCGTGCGGCAACCGGGTGCTGGGAAAGGTCGTGGCCACGTGGTGGGTCAGCCGCGCACCCACCCGGTTGGCCACTCCCGCGCGAGCGTTCTGCTCGTGCACGACCATCGGGACGTGGCGGCGTCGCGCGGCCAGGTAGGCCGGCGTCGAGACGTAGCCACCGAACCCCACGACGACCTCGGCACCCGATGAGTCGATGGCGCGCTCAGCGGCAGCGACCGCCGCGCGGAGGCTGCCGGGCAGCCGCAGCAGGTCGGAGGAGGGCTTGCGGGGCAGCGGCACCTTCGGGATGGTGATCAGCTCGTAGCCGCGCTCGGGAACCAGCCGGCTCTCCAGCCCCGCCTGGGTGCCGAGGGCGGCGACGGCGATGTCGGGGTCACGACGACGCAGGCAGTCGGCCAGGGCCAACAGGGGCGAGACGTGGCCGGCGGTTCCCCCGCCGGCCAACAGCACCGACCGGGGCCGCTGCCCCGTCATCGCCGGAGCCTGGGTCGGGACGGGAGCACCGCGAGCGAGCGCCGGACCACCGACGGCTTGGCGGCGAGGATCTCGGAGCATCCCGGCTCGGCTCTGGCAAAGGACAGCAGCATCCCCAGGGCCAGCATCGTGGTAGTCAGCGACGAGCCACCATAGGAGACGAGGGGCAGCGGCACTCCGATCACGGGCAGCAGTCCGACGACGGCGCCGATGTTGATGACCGCCTGGAAGATGATCCAGGCCATGACGCCCGCTGTGGCGATCCTGATGAACATGTCGTCGGTGCGCGAGACGATGCGGTAGCAGACCAGGGCCAGCGCGCAGAACAACCCGAGCAGCACCAGCGTGCCCGGCAGGCCGAGCTCTTCGCCGATGATCGCGAAGATGAAGTCGTTGTGGGCCTCGGGCAGCCACTGCCACTTCTCGCGGCTCGCGCCGAGCCCGACGCCCCACCAGCTGCCGTCGGCCAGGGCGTAGCGGCCGTGGATCGGCTGCCGCGCAGCGCCATAGGGGTTGGTGTCCTTGCCGAGCCAGACGTCGAAGCGCTGGAGTCGGTTCGAGCTCGTGACGATCATCGTGACCGCCATGGCGGAGAACGCGGCGCCACCCCAGGCGAACCAGCGCACCGGGACACCCGAGCCGAACAGCACCGCGGCCACGATGGCTCCCAGGATCATCACGGTGCCGAGGTCCTTGCCGACCAGCACCAGGCCGACGGCGCCCAGGGTGATGGGGAACAGGAACGGCACCACGACGTGGCGCAGCTGGCCCAGCCGGCGACGCCGCGCGGACAGCACGGTGGCGCCGACCAGCACCAGGCCGAGCTTGGCGAACTCCGACGGCTGGATCGTGACCGGCCCGACCGCCAGCCAGTTGCGGTTGCCGTTGACACTCACGCCGAGCGGGGTGAAGACGAGCAGCTGGAGGACCATGGACGCGCCGAGGATCAGCATCGACATGGACTTCCACCGGCGGACGGGCACGTGGGCGGCGACGGCCATGGCGACCCCGCCGAGCAGCGCGAACTGCAGCTGCTTCTGGAAGTAGACGTACGGCGTGGCGTTGTTGGTCTGGATGAGCGACATCACCGAGGACGCCGACAGGACCATGATCAGCCCGATGACGACCAGGACCACGGTGACCGACAGCAACACGTAGTAGCTCGTGACCGGGGAGTCGAGCCGTCGCAGCACGCCCCCGACCGACCCGCTCTCCTTGGTCGTGCCGTCGGCGCGCGACGAGGTCCGCGCCGTCGGCGACGCGGCCGTGGTACTGCTCACCGTTACTCCCTGGAGGACCCGGCGCGGCGAGCGACCGCCTCGGCGAAGGCGTCGCCCCGGGCACCGTAGTTCGGAAACATGTCCATGGAGGCCGCCGCGGGCGCAAGCAGCACGACGTCGCCGGGCTCGGCGAGCCGGGCCGCGTGGGCGACGACGAGGTCCATGGCTCCAGTGTCCGTGCTGGACACGTCCACGACCGGCACATCCGGCGCGTGTCGGGCCAGTGCGTCGGCGATCTGCGCCCGGTCGGCGCCGATGAGGACGACGCCGCGCAGTCTGGTGGCGGCGTCGCGGACCAGGTCGTCGACCTCGGCGCCCTTGAGCAGGCCGCCGGCAACCCAGACGACGTGCTCGAAGGCGGCCAGCGACGCGGCCGCCGCGTGCGGGTTGGTGGCCTTGGAGTCGTCGACGTAGCGCACGCCGTCGACCTCTCCGGCATCCGCGATGCGGTGCGGCTCCGGCACGAAGGCCCGCAACCCGTCGCGGACCGCCAGCGGTGGTACGCCGTACGCGCGGGCCAGCGCCGCGGCGGCCAGGGCGTTCGCCACCTGGTGGGGTGCGAGCGTCGGGAGTGAGCCCTGGACGTCGGCCAGGGTGGCCAGCTCGGCCGCGGAGGTCTGGCGCTGCTCGACGAACGCGCGGTCGGCCAGGATGTCGTCGACCACCCCGAGCATCGAGAGCCCCGGCGTGCCGAGGGTGAACCCGACCGCGCGGCATCCCTCCTGGACCTCGGCGTCCATGACGAGACGCTCGGTGGCCGGGTCCTCGACGTTGTAGACGCACGCGACCCGCGTGTTGGCGTAGACCTTGCCCTTGGCCCGGGCGTACTCCTCTGCCGAACCGTGCCAGTCCAGGTGGTCCGGAGCGACGTTGAGGCAGGCCGACGCGTAGGGCGCGAGCGACTGCGACCAGTGCAGCTGGAAGCTCGACAGCTCGACGGCGATCACGTCATAGGGCTCGGGGTGCAGGACCGCCTCGAGGATCGGGGTGCCGACGTTGCCTGCCGCGGTGGCGCGCAGCCCCGCGGCGCGGAGCATCGAGGCGAGCATCGTGACGGTGGTGGTCTTGCCGTTGGTGCCGGTGATGGTCAGCCACGGCGCGGGCCCGACCGCTGCGCGCATGCGCCACGCGAGCTCGACCTCGCCCCAGACCGGTATGCCGGCCTGCGCGGCAGCCACGAGCAGCGGCTGGTCGGGGCGCCACCCCGGAGAGGTGACGACGAGGTCGGCGGTCGCGTCCGCTGGCAGACTGCCGACGTGCTCCGGGCCGACCCGGACGTCCACCCCGAGGATGTCGAGGATGCGCGCTCGCTCGGCCAGTGCGCCGCCAGTGGCCAGGTCCGCACCGTCCACAGCGATGACGCGGGCACCGCGTTCGTGCAGCGCGTCAGCGGCCGCGAAGCCGCTCACCCCGAGCCCGGCGACGACGACCCGCAGGTCGCTCCAGTCCGCGGCGCCATTGGTCAGTCCGTCGAGCCGTCCACCCACCGAACCGCTGCCCGGTGCACCACTCATTGCGCTCCCACAACCCACTCGGCGTAGAACAGGCCCAGCCCCAGGGCCACGAACAGCCCCGCGATGATCCAGAACCTGATGACGATCGTGACCTCGTTCCACCCGAGCAGCTCGAAGTGGTGCTGCAGCGGCGCCATCCGGAACACCCGTTTACCGGTGAGCTTGAACGAGCCGACCTGGATGATGACCGACAACGTGATGGTGACGAACAGGCCACCCAGGATGACGACGAGCAGCTCGGTGCGCGTCGTGATCGCCAGACCCGCTAGCGCGCCGCCGAGGGCAAGGGAACCCGTGTCACCCATGAAGATCTTGGCCGGCGAGGCGTTCCACCAGAGGAACCCGAAGCACGCGCCCATCGCCGCGGCGGCGACGACCGCGAGGTCCCTGGAGTCCCTGACCTCGTAACACTTCAGGCCCGGCGTCGTCTGGCAGTTCTGGTTGCCCTGCCAGATGCCGATGAGCACGTACGCCGCGAAGACCATCACCGAGGCACCCGTCGCGAGGCCGTCGAGGCCGTCGGTGAGGTTCACGCCGTTGGACGTGCCGGCGATCATGATGTTGGCCCAGATCACGAACAGGACCAGTCCGATCAGCCCACCCGCGAACGCGAGGTTCACGGGGGTGTCGCGGACGAACGAGATGTGCATCGAGGCGGGCGTGCGGTGCTTGGCACTCGGGAACTGCAGGGCGAGGATCGCGAAGACCACGGCGACCAGCGTCTGACCGGCGAGCTTCTCGCCGGAGCGCAGTCCGAGGCTGCGCTGCTTGGTGATCTTGATGTAGTCGTCGAGGAAGCCGACCAGTCCGAGGCCGCTCATGAGCAACAGCACGAGCATGCCGCTCCACGTGGGCCGGGTCGTCGTGAGCGCGTGGGCAAGGATGTATGCCGCGAGGCTGGAGCCGATGATCACCGCCCCGCCCATGGTCGGCGTGCCGCGCTTGGTGTGGTGCGAGGTCGGTCCGTCGTCGCGGATGAACTGGCCGTAGCCGCGTCGGACGAGGAACTTGATGAACATGGGAGTTCCGAACAGCGCGCCCACGAGGGAGATGACGGCCGCCAGCAGCACCGCCTTCACGTCGTGCCCTCATCTCTGTCGACCAGCTTGTCTCCGAGCCACCGTAGTCCCGCGTCCCGACTGGACTTGAACAACACGACGTCCCCCGGACGAAGTTCTTGCTCCAGCAGCCGCTGCGCCGCATCGGCATCCGGCACCCACACGGCTTCGTCGCCCCAGGACCCCTCGTGCTGGGCGCCGCTGGCCATCGGTCGGGCGATCTCACCGACCACTACGAGGCGCGAGATGTTGAGCCGCACGGCCAGCCGCCCGACGGCGTCGTGCTCGGCCGTGGAGTCCTCGCCGAGCTCGAGCATCGACCCGAGGACGGCCCACGTACGCCGGCCGTGGCCCATCGCCACCAGGGCCTTGAGGGCCGCGCGCATCGAGTCGGGGTTGGCGTTGTAGGCGTCGTTGACCACCGTGACACCGTCGGGTCGCTCGGTGACCTCCATCCGCCAGCGGGACACCGGGACCGCCGTGGAGAGCGAGGCGACGATGTCGGCGAGCGGCAGCCCACACGCCAGCGCAGCCGCGATGACCGCGAGGGCGTTGCCGACGTGGTGCTCGCCGTGCAGGGGCAACGACACCGAGGCCGTCCCGGCAGGGGTGTGGACGGTGAAGCGCGGTCGGCCCGCCGCGTCGAGGTCGATGTCGGTTGCCCGGACGTCGGCCTCGACGCCGGTGCCCACCAGCTGCACCCTCGCGCGGGTGCGGGCCGCCATGGACCGCACGACCGGGTCGTCGCCGTTGAGGATCGCCAGACCCTGCTCGGGCAGGGCGGCGACGAGCTCTGCCTTGGCGACGCCGATGGCCTCCCTGGAGCCGAACTCCCCCACGTGCGCTGTGCCGACGTTGAGCTCGATGCCGATCGAGGGTGGGGCGATCGAGGCGAGGTACGCGATGTGCCCGATTCCGCGGGCACCCATCTCGACGACGAGGAAGCGGGTCTGCGGCGTCACCCGGAAGACGGTGAGCGGGACGCCGACCTCGGAGTTGAGCGATCCCACCGGAGCCACCGTCGGCGCGGCTGTGGACAGCACGGTGGCGAGGAGGTCCTTGGTGGAGGTCTTGCCCGACGACCCGGTGATCCCGATCACCACCAGGTCGGGGTGGCGGTCGACGACCGCGCGCGCGAGGGTCGCGAGACCCGCCTGGATGTCGTCGACGACGACGCACGGAACGCCGTCGACGTCGCGGGTCGTCATCGCGGCCACGGCGCCGAGGTCGCGCGCTGCGTCGATGAACTGGTGTCCGTCCAGGGACTCGCCCACCCGCGCGACGTACAGGCCACCGGCACCTGCCTCACGAGAGTCCGTCACCACCGGCCCGTCGATGACCAGTCGACTGGCGGCCTCGTCATCGATGCCATGGAGACGCCCCGAGACGATCGCGGCAATCTCCTTGAGCGACAAGGGAATCACGCGCGACCTCCAGCGGCCGTGACCAGCTCGCGCAGGGTCGACTTCACCTCGGCGACGTCATCGAACGGGTGCACGGTGCCGCCGATCTCCTGGCCGGTCTCGTGCCCTTTGCCCACGACGGCGACGACACTGCCCGGTCCTGCCTCGAACGCCGCCCGCACCCCGGCGGCGATCGCCTGCTGGCGACCAGCCACGTCGTGCAGCACCGCAGCCGAGCCGGCCGCGGTGGCCCCTTCGAGGACGGCGGCGCGTATCACCGCGGGGTCCTCGGTCCGGGGGTTGTCATCGGTGACGAACACGAGGTCGGCCTGCTCGGCTGCGGCGCGACCCATGGCGAACCGCTTGCCGCGGTCGCGGTCACCGCCAGCACCTAACACGACGACGAGCCGGCCACGGGTGACCGGGCGCAGTGCCCGCAGCGCGGCACCCACGGCATCCGGCGTGTGCGCGTAGTCGACCACGACGAGGGGCAGCCCGAGTCCTTCCGGTGCGTCAACCTCGACGCGCTCCATGCGGCCCGGCACGTGCGGGTCCTGCCAGAGGGCTCGCTCCGCATCGGCGGCCGGGATGCCGGCGGCCATGAGCGCCAGGGCCGCCATCGCGGTGTTGACCCGGTTGAAGTCGCCGGGAAGGGCCGAACGGAGCCGCAGGGTCGCGTCCGGGCCGGTGAGCGTGAAGTCGGCCGGTTCGTCACCCGCCTCCAGCCGCCAGTCGGCGTCGACGCCCGCCACCGAGCTGAGGGTGGTCACCGGAACGCTGGCAGTGTGTGCGAGCTCCTGGCCCCAGTCGTCGTCCACGCAGACGATCCCCCGGCGGGACCGTTGCGGCGTGAACAGCGACGCCTTCGCCTCGAAGTAGTCGCGCATCGTGGCGTGGAAGTCCAGGTGGTCCTGGGACAGGTTGGTGAAGAGCGCCACGTCGTAGCGAACCCCGTCCACCCGGTGCTGGCTCAGCGCATGGCTGGAGACCTCCATGACACAGGAGTCGACGCCGCGCTCGGCCATCACGGCGAGCAGCGCGTGCAGGACGGGCGCCTCGGGCGTCGTGCGGACGCTCTTGATCCGGTCCTGCCCGATCCGCGTCTCGACCGTGCCGATCAGGCCCGTCGTGTGGTGGAGGGCCTCCAGGGCCGAGTTGATGAGGTATGCCGTCGTCGTCTTGCCGTTCGTACCCGTGACGCCGTACATCGTCAGGTCCAGGTCGGCGGTGCCGTAGACCATCGAGGCCACCGTGCCGGCCACCGAGCGGGGGTCCGCGACCACTACCCGCGGCAGGTGGGGAACGGCCTCCTCGAGGATCTGCGCGCCAGCGGCGTCGGTGAGCACGGCCACCGCACCCGCCTGTGCCGCCGCGGCGGCATACGACGCCCCGTGGGCGTTGGCGCCCGGGAGGGCGGCGTACAGGTCGCCGGGCGCGATGTCCTGGGAGCTGAGGCTCACCCCGCTCACGGGCACCGGCTCGCCCTCGAGGACCCCATCCACGAGGGTCGCCACGGCGGCGAGATCGGTCGCACGGAGGTGGGCAGGGCGGGGGGAAGACACGGAACGCGAGACTACCCTCAGCCGCCGGGACGGGATGCGACCGACTGCCGGTCACGGACCACCGTGGGGTCGGTCGGCGAGGGGACGGAGTCCGCCTTGAGCTTCACCACCGGTGCGGTCGTGCCGGTCGGCGGGATCTGCAGCTCCTGCAGCGCATAGGTCATGACATCCCGGAAGACCGGCGCCGCGACCACCCCACCGAAGTACCCCTTGACCGGCCGCTGGAGCGTCACGGCGACGACGATCTGGGGGTCGTCGGCAGGGGCGAAGCCGATGAAGCTCGCCGTCTTGCCCGAGTACCCACCGACCTTCGCGTCGTAGCGGTCCGCGGTGCCGGTCTTGCCCGCCACGCGGTAGCCCGGGATCTTGGCCTCGGGTGCGGTCCCGTCCTTGCTCACCACGCCCTCGAGCATGTCGCGGACCTGCTTGGCGGTGGACGCCGAGACGACGTCGACCGGAGCGGGCGCCGGCGCCGCGGTGAACCCCCCGTGGCCGTCGCCGGTGGCCGCCACGATCCGAGGAGGCATGCGGACGCCGTTGTTGGCGATGGTCTGGAAGACGCCGGCGGCCTGGAGCGCGTTGACCGACAGCCCCTGGCCGAACAGCATCGTGTAGCGCTGCGAGCCGTTCCAGTCCTTGACGTTGGCGAGCAGCCCCTGGCCCTCGCCCGGGAAGTTCATGCCCGAGGTCTGGCCGAGGCCGAACTTGCGGAAGTAGCTGTACATCGTCTCGGGCTTGACCTTCTCGCCCGCGAGGATCGTCCCGATGTTGCTCGACTGGGCCAGGACCCCGGCGAAGGTGAGGTACTCGGTCGGGTGGTCGTGGCTGTCCTTGAAGCGACGGTTGTCAGCGCGGTAGATCTGGTTGGGCACCTCGACCACCGTCGACGGCGTGATGACGCCCTCCTCGATGGCTGCGGAGGCGGTCATCACCTTGCCCGTCGAACCCGGCTCGTAGACATCACTGAAGGCCTTGTTGGTCCAGTTGTCGCTGGCCTGGCCCGGCTGGTTGGGGTCGAACGTCGGGTAGGACGCGACCGCCAGCAGCTGCCCGGTCTTGACCTGCTCGACGACGACCGTGCCCGACAGCGCGCCGGTCTCGATGACCTTCTGCGCCACGGCGTTCTGGGCGAACCACTGCAGGTCCGAGTCGATCGTCAGGCGGACGTCGCGGCCGGGTACCGGTGCCACGGTCTCGGACCTCGCGTTGGGAATCGGCCGGCCGTCCTGGGACTGCTCGTAGACCGTCATGCCGGACTTGCCTCGCAGGGTGTTGTCCATCAGCACCTCGAGCCCACCACCGGGTGAGCCGTCCGCGCGCAGGAAGCCGACCAGCGAGGCAGCAGCGGTCGAGGTCGGATAGGTGCGGTCCGAGGTGGCCTCGGAGTAGATGCCGTTGATGCCCAGCTCGTTGATCTTGCGCCAGTTCAGCGGGGTGACGTTCTTCTGCAGGACGCGGTACTTCGCCGGACCGGTGAGCTCCTTGACGAGCTGGTCGGCGGGGATGCCGAGCAGGGGCGCGAGGGCCTTGGCCGCGCCCGCGACACCGACCTTGGTGCGCACCCCGTTCACCGTCGCGATGTAGGACGGCACCGCGGTCTGGTCGACCGTCACGGTGCGACGCTCGATGCTCGAGGCCAGCACGGTGCCCTTGCGGTCGAGGATCGCCCCGCGCAGGGCCGGCAGCGCGACCGTCGCGGTCCGCTGGGACAGGGCGTCGGCCGAGACCGCCGAGGCGTCGAAACCCTGCAGGCGAAGGAGCTGGGCGGCGAAGATGCTGAAGACGAACAGCACCACGATCGTCATGGTGCGCATCCGGCGACGGGGGTTGGCGCCGTCGAGGCGGACCTGCCGCCCCCGGGGTCCGCGCGGCGGTGATCCGGGCGGTCGCCCCGCAGGGCCGCCGTGAGGGGGCCGCGGCGCTCGACCCGGGCTGGTGCCGCGGGTGGGCCCCGGGGTGGTGGGGCGCGGGGTGGTGGGGCGCGGGGTGGTGGGGCGACGAGGCCCGCCGGCTGCTGCCTTCGGTGGAGCGGCAGCGCGGGTGCGTGGGGCGCCGGTGCGACCCTTCACTGACGCGCCCGCGGCGCGCGGCGGCTGCGCACCGGGGCGTGGGCCTCGGGTCTGCGTCACGGGTACCTCGTGTCTGGGGCGGGGCGGTCGGTCAGTGCGGGTCGGTCAGTGTGCCGGGGTGGCGGTGCTGTGGCTGGGCGCCGGGGTCTTGCCGGGTCCGGGAGCCGTGCGTGTGGCGGTCGTCCGCGTGGTCGTCGTACTGGTGGTCGTCTTGGTCCGGGCGTTGACACTGGTGACGGTCGTGACGACGGAGCCGTCAGGCTTGGTGACCACCATCGTCGTCGTCGTCACGTCCCCCTTCGTGGTGACGGTCGTCGTCGGGCCCTGGGCTGCGCCCGCCGCGACGCCGGGCGTGTGGACCTGGGTGCTCGGCGTCTTCGCCGTCGCTTGCGGAGCCGTCACCACGGTAAAGGCGGGCGCCTGCTTCGCCGGCGACGCCACGCCGAGGATCTTGCCGTCCGACAGCCGCAGGAACGCGGCCGAGTCGGCCGGCACCATGCCGAGCCGGCGGGCCCGCGAGGCGAGGTTCGCCGGGCTCCGCTGGGCGTCGATCGCCTGGGTGAGCGCGTCCTGGGTGTCGGCCAGCTCGCCGGAGGTCTTCTGCAGCCGGTTGAGCGTGAACGAGCCCTCGGCCATCGCGGTGTTGAGCATGAGCAGCGACACGAGCCCGGCGACCATCATCACCATGCAGATCGCGGCGAACACGCCGTTGCCCGGCTGACCCATCGCGGCCGGCACGACGCGCAGCGGCTGGGGCGGCGCCGCCTGGCGCCTCTGGGGGGCCCGAGATGCGACCCTCGCCGTCGCAGTCTGCTGGCTCATCGGTGCGGTCCCTTCGTGGATGGCGTGAGTCGGGTGCGCTCGGCGGCCCGCAGGCGCACCGAGGCGGATCGGGGGTTGGTGGCCTGCTCCTGCGGGCTGGCCTCCTCGGCGCCCCGGGTGAGCAGCCGGAGGTATGCCGCGTGTTCGGGCAGCTCCACCGGGAGCCCCTCGGGGGCGCGGCTGTGGGATCCCTCGGCGAAGGCCCGCTTGGTGATGCGGTCCTCGAGGGAGTGGTAGGAGAGGACGGCGACCCGTCCGCCCACGGCGAGGACGTCGATCGCGCGTGGCAGGGCCCGGGCCCACACCGACAGCTCGGCGTTGACCTCGATGCGCAGCGCCTGGAAGGTGCGTTTGCCGGGGTGGCCACCGCTCTTCTGTGACGCCCCAGGAACCACGCGCTTGAGCAGGTCCACGAGCCGGGCCGACGTCGTGAACGGCGCATCGGCGCGCTCGCGGATGATGGCACCGGCGATCTTGCGGGCGAACCGCTCCTCGCCGTACTCGCGCAGCACGCGCTCGAGCTCGGCCGCCTCGTAGGTGTTGAGCACCTCGGCGGCGGTGAGCCCGGCACTCTGGTCCATGCGCATGTCGAGCGGCGCGTCCTGGCTGTAGGAGAAGCCGCGAGCGGCCTCGTCCAGCTGCAGGGAGGAGACCCCGAGGTCGAACAGCCCGGCATCCATCCGGTCCAGGCCCAGCCCCGCGAGGACCTGCGGGACCTCGTCGTAGACGGCGTGCACGAAGCTGGTGCGGGCGGCATACGGCGCGAGGCGCTCGGTGGCGAGCGCCAACGCTTCGTGGTCGCGGTCGATGCCCACGAGCCGGGCCTGCGGGCACCGCTCGAGAATGGCTTCGGCGTGACCGCCCATCCCCAGCGTGCCGTCGACGTAGACCGCGCCCGGAGCCTCGAGCGCTGGCGCGAGGAGCTCGACGATGCGGTCGCGCAACACCGGAATGTGCCGCTCGGCGGCCATTCCTCGTGCGCTCATGCTGCTCTCCTGCTGCTCGGTGGTGCGGGGTGGTGCTGGTCGTGCGGGGTGGTGCTGGTCGTGCGGGGTGGTGCTGGTCGTCCGTCGCTCTGGGACTCGCTCCTGCGGTCAGGTCTCCATCCGCTCCAGGGATGCCGCCCGGGACGGGGGAAGTCGTCTCGGGATGCGAAGCAGCTGGAGGCCTGGCGGCAGGGGCAGCGTCAGAGGAGCCCGGGGATGACCTCCTCGGACTGGTCGGCGAAGCCCTGTTCGGTGGACTCGAGGTAGGCGTTCCACGCGTCGGTGTCCCAGACCTCCACCCGCGAGCCGGCGCCGATCACGGTGCACTCACGGGTCAGTCCGGCATACGCCCGGAGGTTCGCCGGGATGGTGACGCGGCCCTGCTTGTCGGGAACCTCGTCGGAGGCGCCGGAGAGGAACACACGGGTGAAGTCGCGCACGGCCTTGCTCGTCGTCGGCGCGGCCTGCATCTGCTTGGTCACCGAGAGGAACTCGTCGATCGGGAAGACGTAGAGGCACCGCTCCTGGCCGCGGGTCACGACCAGGCCGTCGGCCATCCGCTCCCGGAACTTGGCGGGCAGGAACAGGCGGCCCTTGTCGTCGAGGCGGGGGCTGTGCGTACCGAGAAACATGCGCTGCCCACCTCCCCTGCGACTGCCTGCGGACCCCACGGCCCTCTGGTTTTCCCCACTTTACTCCACCGTCATCCCCGATGACACCACTTTCGGCAGATATCTGCGCCCGGACTGGTCGTCGTCGCAGGTCATGGCCGTGGTGGAAAGTGGGGCGCGAGCGCCGCCGGGTCGCGCCGAGGGCCTTCACGCCGCGCCACCGGGGCCTCCGGCGCGGGCCGGGGGCCCCGGGTGCCACCGGCCGGATCCCCGGGCAGGTCACGACCCCGGCCATTCCTCTGTTCTGGTGGTGCGAAGTGGGGGAAGATCAATCACCCACCCACCCCGGACCGGGGACCCGGGTTGAGCGCGCGGGGCCGAAGGAAGGACAACCGGTGCACGAAAGGCATGGCGAAGAGGCCGGCGAACAGCTCGGCAGCGACCAGTTCACGAAGGACCAGTTCTCGAACGACCAGTTCTCGAACGACCAGTTCACCCCTGACCACCGTCAGGATCCCCGGCGGTCGCCGCGGCCCAGCGTCACACCCCCGTCCAAGGCGGACAGCCTGCTGTCGCTGCCGGCCGGCTCCCCCGCGTCGCTCGGACAGGTCACCGAGGTCGCCGGGCGGCTCGCGCGCGCCATGAACTCCGTCATCGAGGGCAAGCCCGACGTCGTCCACACCGCCATCACCGTGCTGCTCGCCGAGGGCCACCTGCTCCTCGAGGACGTCCCAGGGGTCGGCAAGACGATGCTCGCCAAGACCTTGGCGCGCTCGATCGACTGCTCGGTGCGGCGCGTGCAGTTCACGCCCGACCTGCTGCCGAGCGACATCACCGGTGTGAGCGTGTTCAACCAGGACGTGCGCGACTTCGAGTTCCGGCCGGGCGCGATCTTCGCCAACGTCGTCGTGGGTGACGAGATCAACCGGGCCTCGCCCAAGACCCAGTCCGCCCTGTTGGAGTCCATGGAGGAGGGTCAGGTCACCGTCGACGGCCAGACCTACGACCTGCCCAAGCCGTTCATCGTCATGGCCACGCAGAACCCCATCGAGATGGAGGGCACCTACCCCCTGCCCGAGGCCCAGCGCGACCGGTTCATGGCGCGCATCTCCCTCGGATACCCCTCCGCGCGGGCCGAGGTCGCGATGCTCGACTCGCACGGACAGGTGTCCCCGCTCGAGACCCTCTCCCCCGTGACCGACGCGGCCACGGTCACGGCCATGGTCCGGGCGGTCCGGTCAGTGTTCACCAGCGACGCGATCAAGCAGTACGTCGTCGACCTGTCCGGCGCCACCCGCGCGAGCACCGCCCTGCGCCTCGGCGCCTCGCCGCGGGCGACGCTCCACATGCTCAGGGCTGCCCGCGCCCACGCCGCCCTCGAGGGACGCGACCACGTCCTGCCGGACGATGTCCAGGCGATCGTCCTGCCGGTCCTGGCCCACCGCATGATCCCCACCGGCGAGACCCAGCTGGCGAGGCGCAGCACGGGCGAGGTGCTGCAGGACCTCCTGAGACGGGTCCCGGTCCCGGCCTCCGGCCGCCGCTGAGGGGCACCGTGCGCAGGCTTCGCGACCTCCTCACCACCCGCGGCCGGGCGTTCGTCGCCGCGGGCATCACGCTGGTGCTGTGCGGGGTCGGGCTGGGGTTCACCGACCTCGTCCGGATCGGTGTGCTCCTGGTCGCCCTGCCCCTGCTCAGCGGAGTGCTCATGCGCCGCCACGACCTGCGCTTCTCCCTGGAGCGCACAGCCGTCCCGGGGCGCGTCCAGGTCGACGAACCCTGTGTCGTCACCGTGGGCATCGAGAACGCCGGCGGGGCCGCAAGCCCCCTGCTCATGGCCGAGGAGCAGCTCGACTACGCCCTGGGCGACCGTCCTCGGTTTGTGGTGCCCCGCCTGCGCCGCGGCGACCGGCAGGAGGTGCACTACACCGTGCGATCGCACGTGCGGGGCCGGCACCGGCTCGGGCCGCTGGGCGTGCGCCTGCGGGACCCGTTCGGCCTCAGTACCCGGGTCGCGGCGATCTCGGGCACCAGCGACGTACTCGTGCTGCCCCGCATCCTGCCGCTCGGCGGCGCCCGTCCGCCGGGCAGCGGGGTCGGAGCCGAGGGCGCCGTCCCGCACATGGTCGCCCTGCACGGTGAGGACGACGTCTCGATCCGGGCGTACCGCGATGGTGACGACCTGCGGCGCATCCACTGGCCGGCGACCGCCAAGACGGGTGCGCTCATGGTGCGCCAGGAGGACCGCCCGGCACGGCGCCGGGCCGCGATCGTCCTGGACTCCCGGGCCCGCGGTCACCACGGCACCGGCAGCTCCGGCTCCTTCGAGTGGGCCGTGACCGCGTGCGCGTCCGTGGCGGCGCACCTGCTCGAGCAGGGGTATGCCGTGCACCTCGTGAGCGACGACACCGCCGACGACAGCCGGGCCGCCACGGCGATGGAGCTCGACCCCCTGCTCGACGTCCTCGCCATGGCCGAGACCGGCTCGGACGACCAGTTCGCCGACGTCCTGCAGGCCGCCCACCCGGTGACGTCCTCGGGCGGCCTCGTGCTGGCGTTGGTCACCGAGCTCGACGAGGAGCTGGCCCGCCGCGTCGCGTCGCTGCGCCAGCCCGGAGGCACCGCGCTCGCCGTGGTCCTCGACCCCGACGGGTTCAGCGTGGCGCGCCGCCGGGTCGCGCGGCATACCGACGAGCTCGCCTGCGTGCCGGTCCTGAGGGGCGCGGGGTGGGGCGTGACCGTCGTGGGGTCGCACGACGACTTCGCCACGGTCTGGACCGCCCTGTCCGGCAGCGGCAGCAGGGCAGGCCTCGAGGTGGGTGCACGGTGAGCAGGGCCCGCGTCCCCGAGTCACTCCTCGCGGCGGCCGCGACTGCCGTCGTCGCCTGGCCGCTGACCACGCTGTTCACCCCGTCGACGTGGATCCGTCCGACGATCGCCGTCATCGCGGTCGTCGCCGTGGTCGGCATGCTGGCCCGACTGGTCACCGGGAGTGCCGTGGTCGTGGCGCTGGCCCAGGCGGTGGGCGTCGTGCTCGCGACGAGCTGGATGCACGGCCGCGGTCACCTGTGGCACGGGCTGCCCACCATGGACCTGGTGTTCGCGTTCAACAACCTGCTCGTCGACGCGCGCGAGACCATCCAGAACTTTGCCGCCCCGGCGCCGACGACGCGAGGCATCATCCTCGGGGTCGGGCTCGCCATCGGGCTCGCCGGCATCCTCGTCGACCACCTCGCGGTGATGCGTCGCTCCCCCGCCATGGCAGGCCTCCCCCTGCTCACGGCGTTCCTCATCTCCGCCTCGAACAGCGGCGAGTCGCTCCACCCCATCTACTTTCTCGCGGCGGGCGGCGTGTGGCTGCTCCTGCTCGGTAGACAGGGTGTCGCGTCACTGCGCCGGTGGAGCACGACGGTGCCCCTCAGCACGGCCGGCCGTCGCCGTTCCGACGACACCGACGGCACCTACGGGTATGCCGCGGTCGGCCGCACCCTTGCCGTGGCCGGCCTGCTCACCGCCGTCGTACTGCCAGTGGTCATCCCGCACTTCCCCACGCGTTACCTCATCGACGGACTCGGCCGGTCGGTGAATGCCACGGGTTTCAGTGACGGCCGGATCGGGCTGACGTCCACGCTCGACCTCGCCAAGAGCCTGGCCGACCCGTCGAAGGCGCCGGTGCTGTCGTACACCTCGAATGCCGCCTCGACGGCGCCGCTGCGCGTGGGTGTCCTGTCCACCTACGCCAACGGCACCTGGACACCCGAACGCGCCCGAGTCCGGTTCGACAGCCGCACCACCGTGACGCCGCCGCCCGAGCTCGACCCGGCGGTGCCCCGCGAGACCTATCGCATCGCGGTCGAGGACTCCCGCATCGAGGCACCGCAGGTCGCGGCACCGACCCCGCTGGTCGCCGCCGATCTCGATGGGGTCGCCTGGGGCGTGGACCGCACCACCTCGGTCGTGGAGGTGGCCCGCTCGGCGACGTCCTACTCCTTCAGCTACCTGTCCCTGCACCCGTCCGAGGCCACGCTCGACCAGCCCCGGATCGCACCGCAGTCCCGAGCCGGGAGCGACCTCGCGGTCGACCCCGCCTCCGAGCGTCTGGTGGGCCGCCTGGTCGACCAGCTCGTCCCTGCGTCGGCGTCCCGCATCGACGCGGCCCGGGCGATCCAGAGGTACCTGCGCACCGATGGCGGCTTCGCCTACTCCCTCAAGCTGCCGCAGTCGTTCCGCAACGCCAAGGGTCAGGTCGAGCACCCCGACCCCATCTCGCTGTTCCTGCAGACCAAGGTCGGCTACTGCGTGCAGTTCGCCACAGCCATGGTGATGATGGCCCGCGAGAGCGGGATCCCAGCCCGCATGGCGATCGGCTTCCTGCCGGGCGCCCTCAGCCAGGGCACCTACACCGTCCGGGCCTCGGATGCGCACGCGTGGCCGGAGCTCTACTTCGAGGGTGTGGGCTGGCTCCGGTTCGAGCCGACGCCGGCGAGCAGCCAGAGCACCGTCGCCCCGGCTTACTCCCTGCCCCCGACCCTCCCCGGCGCGCCGACGCCGTCGTCCACCGCGACCGCCGGCGGCGGGTCGACCGCGAAGCCGACGGGGCCGAGCAACCGCGGCGAGCTGGGCACCGTGGACAGCACGACCGGCAGCAGCGCGAGCGGACTCGCCGGATGGCTCGGACCGTGGGCAGGAACGGGAGTGGCGGGGCTGCTCATCGCCCTCCTGGTCGGCCTGCTCGGGGCGCTGGCGGTACCCCTCGCGGCGCGCAGCCGGCTCCGGCGCCGGCTCCGGCACGCCACCGACGAAGCCAGCCGGGTCGAGGTCGAGTGGCAGGCGATGGTCGAGCGGATCGGCGACCTCGGCGTGGTCCCGCCCCGGGGAAGCACGCCGCGCCAGGTCGGCCGCTACTACCGGCACGAGGCCTACCTCGAGGGTGCGGAGTCCCAGGCGCTGCAGCGCGTCGTCGACGGCGTCGAGCGCTCCCGGTACGCCCCGCCCGGCACCACGATCACGGACATCCGCGCCGACACCCACGAGGTGATGAAGGCGGTGTCGGGGGTGCGTCGCCGCAAGGACCGGTTGCGGGCGGCTCTGTGGCCCACCGACGGCCTCACCGAGTGGCAGGAGCGTCGGGACCGCTTCGCCAGGGTGATCCGTATGCCGTGGGAGCGCCTGAGCAGCTGGCGCAGCGACAGCCGCCGCTGATCGCGTCGGGCCCGGTCGCTTGGGGCCCGGTCGAAACCTGAAGGACTCCTGAGCGCCGTTGCCCCGCGCGGCCACCACGAAGGGGCCCGTGGGGCCGCAGACTCACTGCATGTCCGAGGTCACCCGGCGTTCCGTGCTCACGTGGGGGGCCGCTGTCACGGCCGGGCTCGTGTCGTCCTGCGCCGCACCATCGCCTCACCCCGTCGGCGTCACCGCGGCGGCCGCCCCGACCGACGCCGGCCCGGTGCGGATGGCATCGGGTGCCCCCTTGACGGCCCCTTTGACAGCCCGCGCGACGGCCGGACTGACGCGGGCCGAGGTGATCCACACGTACGACCGAATGGTCCCGACGAGCTGGGGACCCGATGCGGCGGGCACCATCACGTCCCTGGGGACCTCGGACCCGGTCGTGGCCCTGACCTTCGACGCCTGCGGCGGCCCCACCCCGCGAAGTGCGGGCTGCGGCTACGACCGGGCTCTCATCGGCCTGCTGCGCCGGTACGAGGCTCGGGCGACGCTCTTCCTGAACGCGCGGTGGATCGCGGCGAACCCCGCGGTGGCGGATGAGCTGGCCCACGACCCCCTCTTCGAGATCGGCAACCACGGCACCCGACATCGGCCCCTGTCGGTGACCGGGCGGTCCGCCTACGGCGAGAAGGGCACCCGGTCAGTGGCGGAGGCCTACGACGAGGTCGCCGGCAACCACGAGATCCTCACCGGCCTGCTCGGCCACCCACCGCGGTTCTTCCGTTCGGGCACCGCGTGCTGCGATGACGTCGCCGTCCGGATCGCGGGCGAGCTGGGCGAACGGGTGGTCAGCTTCACGGTCAACGGCGACGGAGGCGCGACATTCACCGCGCCACAGGTGGCGACGGCGCTGCACAGGGCGAGGGGTGGGGAGATCGTCATCAGCCACCTGAACCGGCCGACCCACCAGACGGGGCCGGGATATGCCCTCGGACTGCCGCGCCTGCTCGAGCGCGGCCTGCGGACCGTCACCCTCAGCGAGTACCTCACGGCATGACCCCGACTGCCGAGCCCGCTGTTGGGGGCCGATGACCAGGCCCCCAAATCCTCGGACCATCCCCCGAACAGAGGAGGCAGAGGTACGCTCGCCGCGTGACAATAGGGGATGTGCCGGGCGAAATGACCACACTCCTCCTCGGCGCCCAAGGTGGCGATGAGGAGTGCTTCGCCTGCCTGTACGCCCTGACCAACCCGGTCCTGGTGCGCTACCTGCGCGTGGTCTCCGACGCCGATCCGGCCGCGTTGGCCCGCTCGACCTGGCCCACGCTGCTCGACCGCATGGCGGTTTGTGTCGCCGACGATGACGACGACTGGCTCGAGCTCGCGGTCAGCACGGCGCGACAGAGCGCGCTCGCGTCGGCGGCCGTGGGCGCCGACGCCACGCCAGCGCTGGGCAGCGTCGGCGCTGCTCGTACCGCGACCTCTCCCGGGTCGGACGCGGCCGACGACCCGGCCGTCGACCCGGTCGATGACCCGGTCGACGCTGCGGTGGCCGTTCTGCGGACGTGTGAGCCGGCCGTGGCCGAGGTGCTCGCGATGGGTTTGACCGCCGGGCTCGGAAAGGACTCGATCGCCCGGATCACCGGTCACGAGCCGACCGACGTGCTCGCGCTCGTGCGAGCCGGCGAGGACCGGCTCGCCATGCCGCTCGAGAGCCTCGTCGCGGCGATGCAGGCACGCGGCAGCAGCGCCGAGGTGGACGACCTGCCCGCGATTTTGCCGCTGTTCGCAGCACAGTCCCAGTCGCCACTATCGGCCGTCGCCGATCCCGCCCCCGAGCTGGCCACTGCCGCGTCGGCGGGCACGGCCACGGTCGTCAACCTGCTCACCTGGCACTCCCCTACGCAGGCTGCCGCGGTGGTGCCGGCCGGAGGTGCCATCGCCGCGATGTCTCCCCGATGGGCTCGGGTCGGTGTCGGCGCGGCTGTCTGGACCCTTGGCGTGGGCGGTGTCGCGGCAGCCGCGGCCATGATCGGCGTCATCCCCGCGGCCATCCACGGCCTCTTCGGCGACGGGGGCAACGGCGCCGTCGTGGCCTCGCATGGCCCGATTCGCCCCGGCGGGGTGCCCTCCCCATCTGCCGGCGGTCCCGGAACGACCCCCCTGACCACGCCCCCACCGTCTACCGGGCAGTCGGGGCAGTCGGGGCAGTCGGGGCAGCCGGGCCAGCAGGGCTCGCAGGGTCAGGTCGGGCTCGCGACGCCCGTGAGCGCATCCCCCAGTGGTGACGGTGTCGTCGTCTCCGCCGCGACGATCGGCTTCGGAACCTCGACGCAGCTCGTGGTGGCGCCGGCCGTGCTGACCGTCTCGCCGTCGGGGTCACCAGTGACCACGCCGAGCGCACTCGGCGGCAGTTCGCCGACCTCGATCCCGAAGCCGCCGAGCCCGGGCACCGTCACCCCATCCGGCGTGGTTGCCGGCACCGGCACCGCCCACGCGTCCGGAAAGCGACATCTCAAGCACACCACTGGGCTGGCCAAGGGCCGGTCCAAGACCGCTCAGCCCGCCGCGAAGACCCTGGCGGCTGCTCGTGCCCACGCTCAGAAGGCCGCCGCCGCCAAGGCCAAGGCCAAGGCCGCCAAGGCCAAGGCGGCTGGCAAGGCCGCGACCGCTCAGGTGAGGACGGCCAGGTCCCGCGCCTGAGCGACCGCAGTCCAGGACGCTCAGACGAGGTACATCAGCACGAGGTACATCAGCTCAGACGAGGTACCTCGGACGAGGTACCTCAGTCGAGGTAGTCGCGCAGCACCTGAGAGCGGGACGGGTGGCGCAGCTTGCTCATCGTCTTGGACTCGATCTGGCGGATCCGCTCGCGGGTCACGCCGTAGACCTTGCCGATCTCGTCGAGCGTCTTCGGCTGACCGTCGGTGAGCCCGAAGCGCATGGACACGACGCCGGCCTCTCGCTCGGAAAGCGTGTCGAGCACGGAGTGCAGCTGCTCCTGCAGGAGCGTGAAGCTCACGGCATCGGCCGGCACGACCGCCTCGGAGTCCTCGATGAGGTCGCCGAACTCGCTGTCGCCGTCCTCGCCGAGCGGGGTGTGCAGGGAGATCGGCTCGCGACCGTACTTCTGGACCTCGACGACCTTCTCCGGGGTCATGTCGAGCTCCTTGGCGAGCTCCTCCGGGGTGGGCTCGCGCCCAAGGTCCTGGAGCATCTGGCGCTGCACACGGGCCAGCTTGTTGATGACCTCGACCATGTGCACCGGGATGCGGATCGTGCGGGCCTGGTCGGCCATGGCCCGGGTGATCGCCTGACGGATCCACCACGTGGCATACGTCGAGAACTTGTAGCCCTTGGTGTAGTCGAACTTCTCGACCGCCCGGATCAGGCCGAGGTTGCCCTCCTGGATGAGGTCGAGGAAGAGCATGCCGCGACCGGTGTAGCGCTTGGCCAGTGACACGACGAGGCGCAGGTTGGCCTCGAGCAGGTGGTTCTTGGCCTTCTTGCCGTCCTGGGCGATCCACCAGAGCTCGCGCTTGAGCTTCATGTCGATCTTGTCGCCGGAGTTGAGACGCTCCTCGGCGAACAGGCCGGCCTCGATCCGCTTGGCGAGCTCGACCTCCTGCTCGGCATTGAGGAGGGCGACCTTGCCGATCTGCTTGAGGTAGTCCTTGACCGGGTCGGCGGTGGCGCCCGCGGTGACGACCTGCTGGACCGGGGCGTCCTCCTCGTCGTCATCGCGCAGAACGAAGCCGGAGCCCTCGTCCTCGTCCTCGTCGGGCTTCTTGTCCTCGGCCTCGCTGCTCTCGACGTCGACCTCTTCGAGCTCGGCCTCGACCACGTCAGCCGGCTCGGTCTCGACCGCCTCGTCCTCAGCCGGGGTGGCGGCGCTGGCGCCATCGCTGGAGGCGGCGGCCTTCTTGGTGGTGGCCTTGGCAGTCGCCTTTTTGGCGGGGGCCCCACCGGACGCGCCAGCCGCGGCACTGGCCGCGGTCTTGGTGGTCGCGGCCTTCTTTGCGACGGTCTTCGTGGCCGTCTTCGTCGCCGACGGGCTGGCCGTGGCGGTCTTGGCTGCCGCTGCGCTCGTCGCCTTGGCCGCAGGCTTGGCGGCGGCCTTGGTCGCCGTCTTCGGCGCAGCCTTCTTGGCCGAGGCGGTCGCGGTCTTGCGGGTCGCCGTGGCGGCGACCGCGCGGGTGGCCGTGACCGCGTCGAGGGTGACCGTGATGCCCTGCTCGTCGAGCGAGCGCAGGACTGCCTTCATCCGCTTGGGCGCGACCTCGGCACCCTCGAGCGCAGACCTCAATGAGGCACTGTCGACCGAACCATTGGTCCGGCCTTGCTTCAGCAGCTTCTGCAGGGCGGGGTGGCTGAACTCCTGCGGGAGCGACGATGAGGCCGCCCCCTGGGGGCTCGCAGCCTTCTTTGACACGGGCGACACGGATGACCTTTCGTCGCGGACTCGCGGCACAGCACATGCCGTCATGGGCATGCGGAGGGGATGCCTATGACAACACCAGCGGGGGCGGAAGTATTCACGAGGGCAGTGGGGCGAGGCGCCCTTTGGGACCTCGTGACAGACATTGTAAAACGAGATGCCCCGAGAACCCGCATCGGCTGCCGTTTCGACGCCGGTCCCGTGCCGATGAGCCCCGCAGGCCAGCGGTGATGGGGCCATGCAGAGTGCGGAGCCGTGGTACTCAGCCCTCCGCCTTGACAGCCAGGACGGGGCAGGAGGCGTCCAACAGGATGCGCTGGGCGTTGCTGCCGAGAATCAGCTTGCCGACCGGGGTACGACGACGAAGCCCGATGACGATGAAGTCGGCGTTCTCCTCCTCGGCGACCGCGATGAGGTCCTCGGCGGGCTCGTTGCCGCGCACCAGCTGACGGACCTCGTGCTCGAGGCCCTCTTCGTCGAGCTCGCTCTGGATCCGGGACAGCTCGGCCTCGAACCGGTTCGCCTCGTCACCGTCGAACTCGCGTCCCCCGCGCTGGGAGTTGATGACGATGAGCTTGGACTTGCGCAGCAGCGCCTCGTCTGCCGCACGGCGCAGAGCAGCTCGCCCTTCCTTCGTCGGGACATAGCCCACAACGATGGCCACGGGAACCTCCTTGTTCGTCGACCGGTGCGGCGGCGGCCGCGAGCCTGACGCTACCGGAAAAGCCGAGGTCAGGCAGGTGTGCCGAGCACTCCGGCGACGATCGCGCCGACCTGCTCCAGCTCGATCAGGAAGCCGTCGTGCCCGTAGACGGAGTGCACGGTGTGCAGCTGCGCCCCGGGAACGGCCGCCACGATCTCGTCGGACAGCCGCGGCGGATAGAGCCGGTCGGAGTCGACGGCCACGACCACGAGCTCGGCGGTGACCTTGGCCAACGCGCTCGCGATCCCGCCGCGCCCGCGGGCCACGTCGTGCGAGTTCATCGCCTCGGTGAGGACCACGTAGGAGTTCGCGTCGAACCGGCCGCCCAGCTTGCCGGCGTGGTGATCGAGGTAGGACTCGACGGCATACCGACCGTGCCCGCCGAGGGGGTCCTCGATGCCCTGCGGCGCGCGACCGAACCGCTCGTGCAGCTCCAGCTCGCTGCGGTAGGTGATGTGCGCGATGCGTCGGGCGATGCCCAAACCAGCCTCCGGCCCGGCCGGCGCGTCGTAGTAGTCGCCCCCACGGAACTGCGCGTCGGAGCGGATCGCCAACAGCTGGGCCTGGCACCAGGCGATCTGCTCGGCGGTGGCGTATGCCGTGCTGGCGAGCACGATGGCCGTCGCCACCCGCTCGGGATGGGTCACCGCCCACTCGAGGACGCGCATGCCACCCATCGAGCCGCCGAGCACCAGGCGCCAACGCGCGATGCCGAGGGCGTCCGCCAGGAGCGCTTCGGTCTGCACCTGGTCGCGCACCGTGACGAACGGGAACCGGCTCCCCCAGGGCACGCCGTCGGGCGCCGCGGAGGCGGGGCCAGTGGTCCCCTGACACCCGCCGAGGACGTTGGCGGCAACCACGAAGAACCGCGTCGTGTCGAGCGGTCGACCGGGCCCGATCAGGCCGTCCCACCACCCTGGGGTCGGATGCCCGGGCCCGGCCTCGCCGACCACGTGGCTGTCACCGGTGAGCGCGTGCTCGACCAGAATCGCGTTGTCACCAGCGGCATTGAGCTGCCCCCAGCTCTCGTACGCCACCCGGACCCCGGGCAGGACCCCGCCGCGCTCGAGCTCCACTGCACCGAGCTCGACGAACTGCCGGTTGCCCGCGGGGTCGCCGTCACGCCAGGCGTGCGACGTCGTCGGTGGACGGGAGGTGGTGGTCATGTCCGGAACTCCTGGGGCCTTCGCGCTTGCCGACTGGATCCACGGTGCCCAGCTCGGCCCGGTCATCACCCGGGGCACCCCACCGCGAGGAGGGTTGCCGCCCAGCGAGCCGGGGCTTGACGCTGGAACTCATGACCTGACCTGCATCATACGAGCCAGCCCCGTCGTCATCTCGCGGCGTCCGGAGACTGGACGGTGACGCCGCGCCGAGTCGCCGTCGACCGCGCGGCCACCCCTGGGCGGATGCCGAGGTCGATCAACCGCGCGATCAGCTGGGCCAGCCGGTAGTCAGGGGCGTGCTCGAGCGCACGGTCGAGCGCCACCCGCGCGACCGTGCCGTCGCCGAGGTGCCAGGCGACGGTGGCGAGCATGGTCAACACGGGCGCCGCATCGGGGTCGGGCACCGCCCGGGCGAGCCACTCGAGTCGACCACGCAGCACCCGGGCGGCCGCAGCGGCCAAGGTCCCCGAGCTCGCCGGGGACCGCGGCGAGAGCGCTGAGCCCACCGCGTCGACCAGGTCGTCGGGCAGCGCCTCGAGGGGCAGCGAGCCGGGGCACAGCCAGGCGATCAGGGCATCGCGCAGCTCGATGTCCCGCAGGCTGTGGACGAGCTCGGCCACGTCGGGAGCGGACAGCTCCTCGGGAAGGAAGCGGTCGGGGTCGCTCCGACAGACCACTGCCCACAGGGAGAGCCACGCCATCCGGCGCGCGGCGGCCGGGCGGCCCGGCGCTTCGTCCTTGGCCAGCTCGATGGCCACGAGGTCACTGACCGCCGGATCGGCGCGGACCGTTGCCGCAACCTGCGCCCGGTCCGGCAGCGGCGACACCCCCTGACCGACGAAGTCGGCCACCGCCGGGGTGCTGGCAGGCTCGGGCAGGGGCTGACCCTCGGGTGGGCAACAGCCTTGGGTGCAGTCGAGGCTGAACCATCGGCCGTCCCGGACCACCAGGCGCTCGAGCACCGCGATCTCGGCCTCGCACAACGGGCCGACCAGGGCATCGAGCATGGGGGCGGCCAGCTCCGCGCTCGACTCGAACCCCGCGAGCAGGACGGCCTCGATCCGCTCACGCACGAGCGGGCCGACGAGGGCTGCTGCCGCATCGACCACCCCAGCGGGCTCGGGCAGGTCGAGCCGCTCCACCAGCTCGACCGCCCCGTCGTGCAGGCCGAGCACCACGACACTGTCGCTCGGGTGGTACCCGAGCTGGTAGGGAATGGAGGCGAGCACGTCGCCCGGACCGCGGAGCCGGATCGCTGTCATCCGCCCACCCTCGACCGGCACGCCCCGGTGGACGAGCCGCGGCCCGCTGAGCCGTGGACGACCGGGAGCTGTCGAACCGGGTGTGGACGCGGGGGTCGTCAGCCCCGCGAATGACGAGGGGGCGTCACCGTCACCGGACCACCTCTCCTGGCACCGTCTGGGCGACCGAGGATGCGCGCTCCCAGCCGAGGAAGGCCTCGGTCTCGGTGATCACGCTCGCCGCGATCCAGGACAGCACCACCGCGTCGTCGGCCAGGCCGACGAGCGGCAGGAACGCCTCGGGGATGAGGTCCACGGGCGAGATGACGTAGGCGACGGCGCCCAGCAGGAGCAGGAGGCGTCGGCGGGAGGTGCCGGCATACTCACCGCTGAACGTGGCCCGGACCAAGCGCGGGAGGCTGGTGACCCGGTCCGCCACGGACGGCGAACCCGGGCGGGTGGCCGCACGCACGGCGGCGGCGAGGGTGCGCACGGCACCCAGACGGGTGGTGGAACGACGGTGGGGCATGGTCCTGCTCCTTGCTGTCACGGGCGCCGTGGGGTGGCCCGAACACGGTTCCAACGACGCCGTCGCCTCCGTGATTCCCGAAGGTCGCCCACCCCGTTACAAGCCGGCGACCTTCGGCGGGAACTCGTGACGAGCGTGGTCGGCGATCCGCTTGAGCAGGTAGCCGTCCAGTCCGGCCCCGAGCACGCCACCGATCACCGGAACGCCCTTGCCGAACCGGGTCAGCGTCTTCTTGCCGGCGGTCGCGAGCAACCGGAAGCCCACGGCCTTGTTGACCACCATCAGCGCCGGACCGGGCAGGCGCTGGGCCGCCAGGTTGGACAGCCTGCCGGTCGCCATGACACCCGCCTTCTTGAGCAGGTCGTCGGCGTCGGCTCCCACCAGCGTGAGGAGTACGGCCGACCTGATCTCCGGCCGCTTGATGTCGTAGCCGCGCAGTGTGGCGACAGCGGCGACCATCCGGGTCGCCACGACGTAGAACTCCAGCACGTTGACGGGCAGGGCGACCGGCAGCGTGATGAACCCGCCGAGCCCGGTCACGAAGCCACCAGCGGCTGCGAGCCGCAGGTGGGTGCGGATCACCGCGTCGACGGCCTCCTCGGCGTCCGGCTTCTCGGCCCGCTTCACGTCGGCGACCTTCTGGGCGGAGTCGAACGGGCCCTTGCCGTCGATCCCGACGTCGAGGAGGTTCTCGACCAGCCCCGTCACCGTCCCCGAGAACAGACCTGAGTCGGCCTGGTCCGCGCGGGCGCGCTCGAGTGCCGACCCGCCGGGGGTGGCCTGCGCGGCGGCCTGGTCGGTGTCGTCCTTGCCCAGTCCGAGAAAGCCCACGGACCCTCCTAGGTAGTGTCGGGGTGGTGTCGGGCCATCCTGCCACGAGCGGTTCTGACCAGCAGGTTTAGCCTTGGGTCATGCCCGAGAATGCTGAGTCCACCTTCGCCGCGTACGCCCACCCCGAGCGCCTGGTCAGCACCGACTGGCTCGCCGAGCAGCTTGCCGCCGGCACCGTCGGCTCCAGCTCCGCCGACCGGATCGTCGTGCTCGAGTCCGACGAGGACGTCCTGCTCTACGACACCGGCCATATCCCTGGCGCGCTCAAGCTCGACTGGCACCAGGACCTCAACGACCCGGTCGTGCGCGACTACGTCGACGGCGAGCAGTTCGCCAAGGTCATGTCCGAGCGTGGCATCGACCGTGACACCACCGTGGTCATCTACGGCGACAAGAACAACTGGTGGGCCGCCTACGCCCTCTGGGTCATGACGCTCTTCGGCCACGAGGACGTCCGGCTGCTCGACGGCGGGCGCGCCAAGTGGATCGCCGAGGGTCGCGAGCTCACCAAGGACATGCCTGCGCTGGGCACCGCGAGCGGCGCGGCATACCCGGTCGTGGAGCGCGACGACGCGCCGATCCGGGCGTTCAAGGACGACGTCCTGGCCCATCTCGGCGGCCCCCTGGTCGATGTGCGGTCGCCCGGAGAGTTCTCCGGTGAGCTGCTCCACATGCCCGACTACCCGCAGGAGGGCGCGATGCGTGGTGGGCACATCCCCGGCGCCAAATCGGTGCCGTGGGCGCGCGCCGCCAACGAGGACGGCACCTTCAAGTCGCGCGCCGACCTCGAGGCGATCTACCAGGAGGAGCAGGGGCTCGACCCCGCCGAAGCGACGGTGGCGTACTGCCGCATCGGCGAGCGCTCCTCCCACACCTGGTTCGTCCTCACCCACCTGCTGGGCTTCGAGAACGTCCGCAACTACGACGGGTCCTGGACGGAGTGGGGCAACGCCGTGCGCGTGCCGGTGGAGAAGTGAGCACGCCGATCCCGCTCCCCCCGGCGCTCCAGGAGATCGCCGACGACTTCGCCGATCTCGCTGCGCCCCAACGGCTCGAGCTGCTCCTGGAGTTCAGTGAGGGGCTCCCCGACCTCCCCGAGCGGTATGCCGGCTCGCTGGAGTCGATGGAGCAGGTGCACGAGTGCCAGTCACCGCTGTTCCTCGTCGTCGAGGTGGCGGACGACGTGACGGACGAGGTGGCGGACGACGCGGCGGACGGTGGAAGGCCCTCCGCCGCCGGCTCGCGCCAGGTGCACGTGTACTTCTCGGCCCCGCCGGAGGCACCGACGACCCGAGGGTTCGCCGGCATCCTCAAGGAGGGGCTCGACGGCCTCACCGTCGACGAGGTGCTCGCCGTCCCCGATGACGCGCCGTACCGCTTCTCACTCGCGGAGGCCGTCTCTCCCCTGCGGCTGCGGGGCATGGTCGGGATGCTCAGTCGGATCAAGCGGCAGACGGCCCTCAAGGCCCACATCTGACCCGCGCCACGACGGCGTCGCGAGGGTCCGTCGGGGGTGGGTGACAGGATGGCCCGGCCATGGCTGCCGATCTCGCGTTCGTGACCGCGCCCGACGGTCGCGCTGCGATCGTGGGTGCCGACGTCACTGCCATCGGTCCGGCCGAGGCGATCGCCGCCCGAGCCGCCGAGCTCGACGGCGCGGGGCCGGTGCGGTGGGCGTGGTGGGCGGCCACCGTCGATGCGGCACCGCTCGTGGCGGCGAGGCTGCCGATCTCGCGGTGCTGGGACATCGCCGAGGCGCATCGGCTCCTCGTCGGTGGCTGGGACGCGACGCCCCAGTCCGCCTGGGCGACCGCCCACGGGCTCGACCGCACCCGGCTCCCGGTGCCGGCTCGCGGCGACCTGTTCGACTTCTCCTCCATGGAACCCCAGGACACCGCCGTGGTGCGGTCCGACGGCTACCTGCGGCCCGACGCCGGGGCCGCGCAGTGGCGCCCCGACGACACCTCACTGGTCGCCTGGGGCCAAGCGGCGCTCGACTGCGCCGCACGCCAGTCGGCCCTCCTCGCCGAGGTCAGCCCACGCAGCGTCGGCGCCGCCCACTCCGAGTCCGCGGCGGCGTACCTCTGTGTCGAGCTGACCCGCGACGGTCTGCCCATCGACCGCGCCGTGGCCACCAGGCTCATCGGCGAGTGGGCCGGACCTCGCCCCGACACCGAGGCGCAGGCCCGCGAGACCCGCGCCCAGCGCGATGCCCTCGTGCTCAGGCACGCACCCGGCCACGAGCACACGGACCTGCGAAACCCGTTGCAGGTCAAGGATCTCCTGGCCTCGGTCGGAGTGGTCGTCCCCAACACCCGCAAGTGGGTGCTCGAGCCCTTCCGCGACACCCACCCGCTCGTGAAGGCATTGCTGGAGTGGCGCAAGGCCGAGCGGATCGCGACCACGTACGGCTATCCCTGGCTCGACGCCCACGTCGGCCCCGACGACCGGCTGCGCGGCGGCTGGACCGCCTGCGACGGCGCAGCCGGGCGGATGACCGCGCAGAACGGCCTGCACAACCTGCCCACCGGGCTGCGCCCCGCGGTGGCCGCCCACCCGGGCCACCTCTTCGTGCGGGCCGACCTCGGCCAGATCGAGCCACGGGTCCTGGCCGCGGTGTCGGGCGACGAGACCTTTGCGGCGGCCACCCGGGCCGACGACCTCTACGCCCCGGTCGCGAGTCGGCTCGGCGTCGAGCGCTCCGTCGCCAAGGTCGCGGTGCTGGCGGCGATGTACGGCCAGCGCAGCGGTGCCGCGGGCGAGGCGCTCAAGGGGCTCGAGCGCGCCTACCCCGTCGCCATGGCCTACCTCGACCGGGCGTATGCCGCGGGCCTGCGGCGCGAGCCCCTGCGCACCTTCGGTGGGCGGCTCATCCCCCTCGACGCGATCCTGGCCGACGTGCCCGTCGAGGGCACCGCGGCATACGACGCGGCCCGCGGGCGGTTCGCCCGCAACGCGGTGATCCAGGGTTCGGCAGCCGAGCTGTTCAAGGCCTGGGCCGCCACGGTGCGGGCCACGACGCGCGACCTCGGCGCCCAGATCGTGCTGTGCCTGCACGACGAGCTGCTCGTGCACGTGCCGGCCGAGCACGCCCACGAGGTGCGCCGCCGCCTCATGGTGGCGCTCGACGACAGCGCGCGCCGGTGGACCGGCAGCACCCAGGTGCGGTTCGTCGCCGACGCGTCCGTCGTCGAGCGCTGGTCCGACGCCAAGGACTGACCGCGCGTGGTTAGGTGAGCACGTGAACACTCATGACGTCACCCGAGCCGCCTCGCGGGCCTCAGACCACCCAGCGCTCGAGGCGGCCGCGCGCGTGGGCTATGCCGTGAGCGGCCTGCTCCACCTGCTCATCGGGTGGATCGCCCTGCAGGTCGCGTTCGGCAGCAGTGGCAAGAACGCCGACCAGAGCGGGGCACTGAGCTCGCTCGCGCAGAACGGCCTGGGCAAGCTTCTGCTGTGGGTGGGTGTGGTCGGGTTCCTCGGCCTCGCGCTGTGGCAGGTGGCCGACGCCCTCGTGGCCCGAGCCGGCACCGACAAGGACCTCTGGGCGCACCGACTCAAGTCCGGCGGCAAGGCGGTCGTGTACCTCGCCCTCGCCTGGTCCGCGTTCAGCTTCGCCCGGGGCAAGCAGACCAACAGCAAGACCCAGACGGTGGACTTCACCGCCAAGCTGCTCCAGGAGCCCGGCGGCCGCATTCTCGTGGTGCTCATCGGGCTGGCCATCATCGCCGTCGGGATCTACCACGTGCACAAGGGCTGGAAGCGCAAGTTCCTCCAGGACCTGGAAGACCACCCGGGCCTCTGGTCGACCCGGGCCGGCCGCGTCGGCTACATCGCCAAAGGCGCCGCGTTGGTCATCGTCGGCGTCCTCTTCGCCGGCGCGGGCCTGCACCAGCAAGCCGCGCAGGCCACCGGCCTCGACGGGGCGTTGCGCTCGTTGCGCAACCAGCCGTTCGGGCCCGTGCTGCTCACGGCGATGGCGCTGGGCTTCGCCGCCTACGGGCTGTACAGCTTCGCCCGCGCCAAGCACGCCAAGGTCTGACGCCGAGTCTGGAGGCGCGGCCTGACAGGACCTCGGGGAGGTCGACGCGCGGTCAGCTCGTCGGGCCGCCGGACTGGCCGTCGTCGTTGACCTCGCGCAGGAACTGCTCGAACTCAGCGCCGATCTCGTCTGCCGACGGCAGCTCGCTCACGTCGGTGGCGAGCAGGCTCGGCTTCTGACGACCCTCGATGAACGTGTCGTACTGGCGCTCGAGCGCGGCGATGACCTGCGAGACCTCCTCCGAGCCCTCGATCTCGCGAGCGATCTCGGCACGGTTGAGTCCCGCCTGGGCCACGAGGTCGTCGATGGGCAGGTTGAGACCGGTGGCCGCAGTGATCGCGTTGAGCGCGCTCACTGCCCCGTCGGCGAACTCGGCCTGAGCGAGGTAGTGCGGCACGTGGATCGCGAACCCGAGTGCGTCGTGACCGCTCTCGCCGAGCCGCAGCTCGAGTAGTGACGACAGGCTGCCCGGCACCTCGACCCGACCGAACGGGTTGTCCTGCACCGGGATCAGCCGGGGGTCGGTCGCGTGCGCGGTCAGGCCCAGAGGCCGCGTGTGCGGCACCGCCATCGGGATGCCGTGGGCGCTCACCACGAGGTTGACCCCGAGCAGGCTCACGAGCTGGCGCACCGCCTCGGACATGCGCTCCCACTGGAAGTCGGGTTCCGGACCGGCCAGCAGGAAGTACGGGGTACCGTCGCGGTCGACGAGCCGGTGCAGCGCCAGGCACGGGTCCTCGTAGCTGGTCCAGCGGTTGGTGTCGAAGACCATGAGGGGGCGCCGGCTGCGGTAGTCGATCAGCTGGTCGGCATCGAACGACGCGACCACGGTCGACTCCCCGGTGGCCAGCAGGTGCTCGGTGAGGATCCGCTGCGTGTGCCCGGCGTCCATGAACCCGCCGAGGGCGACGAGCATCACCGTCGCCCGCAGCTCTTGCGGGTCGGTGTCGGTCTCGAAGTGGTAGAGCTCAGCGGGGTTCTGCACGATGACTCCAGCGGTCGGAAAGCGGTGGTCAGGACGTGGCTTGCGGCCATTCCTCCGATGCAACGTCCAAGACTGTCACGGGATTCCACCTCGGGTTTGCGATGGGGGCGCGATGCGTCTATCGTTCGATGAAACGAAACTGTTTCGTTCCATCCAAGGAGAATGTCGTGACCCCCGCTCGAACCCCGGCACCCACCGTGGAGCCGGCACGCACCCGGCCCCGGGTCGAGGGCGAGCGCGAACGCGAGATCCTCGAGGCTGCACTGGGGTCGCTCGTCGAGCTCGGGTACGACCGCCTGACCTTCGACGCGGTCGCGGCGAGCGCCAAGGCCTCCAAGGCGACGCTCTACCGCCGCTGGCCCGGCAAGGTCGACCTCGTGGTTGACGCCCTGCAGCTCATGCTCGGCGTCGAGGCCGACCGGTACCCGGACACCGGGTCCCTGCGGGGCGACCTCATCGCCCAAGCCTGCGCCAAGGGGGGCCTGTCCGATGACCGCCTGATCGGGGTCTTCGCCTCGCTCCTCAACGCGTTGCACCGGGACCCGGAACTGCATAACGCGATCACGAACCGACTGATCGGCCCGAAGATGGCGATCTCTCGGCGCGTCTTCGAGGCGGCCCAACGTCGCGGCGAGATCGGCCCCGATGCCGACCTGCAGCTCCTGGGGAGCCTCCTGCCAGCCATCAGCATCCACGAGGCGATGTTGACCGGTTCCCACCCCTCTCGAGAACGCCTCGTCACCCTCGTGGACAGCGTCGTCCTCCCAGCCTGCGCCGCAACGGTGCCGCGCGGCTGATCCCGATCCACCAGCACCTCAGCAGCAGCACCTCAGCACGTCACTCTCACCTGCCACCGCACCCGCGAAGGACTCCCTCATGTCTTCACCCACCGTGGTCGAGCCTGTCTCGACCCCAGCTGCGCCGCCCGCCCTGAGCGGTCGCCCCCAGCGCCTGGGCATCGCCCTCACCATCATCAGCGCGGCGCAGCTCATGGTCGTCCTGGACGGCACCATCGTGAACATCGCGATGCCGCACATCATGACCGACCTGGGCTTCACGCAGGAGAACCTCTCCTGGGTCGTCACGGCATACACGCTGGCCTTCGGCGGACTGCTCCTGCTCGGAGGCCGACTCGGTGACCTCTTCGGTCGGCGCAAGGTCTTCCTCACCGGTGTCCTGCTCTTCGCCGGGGCCTCGTTGCTCGGCGGTCTGGCCCAGAGCGAGGGGATGCTGCTCGGGGCGCGCGCCCTGCAGGGGATCGGCGCGGCCCTGGCCTCCCCCACCGCGCTCGCGCTGATCACCACGACCTTCCCCGCCGGCCCCGCACGCAACCGCGCCATGGGCGTGTATGCCGCCATGTCCGGCGCCGGCGCCGCCGTGGGCCTGATCCTCGGAGGCGCCCTCACCGAGGTGAACTGGCGCTGGACGATGTTCATCAACGTGCCGATCGGCATCCTCGTCGCCGTGCTGGCACCCCGGTTCCTCAAGGAGTCCGAGCGCGGGCAGGGGCGCGTCGACGTGCCCGGCGCCATCCTCGGGTCGGCGGGCCTGGTCTCCCTCGTCTACGGCCTCACGAACGCCGCGAGCCACTCGTGGACGTCCGCGACCACGGTGACGACCCTGACCGCCGGCGTCCTCATGCTCGCCGCCTTCCCTCGTGGTGGAGGCCCGCTCTCCCCACGCGCTCATGCCGATTCGCATCCTGGCCGACCGCACCCGTGGCACCTCGTTCGTCGTCATGCTCATCGTGGGCGCAGCGATGTTCGCGATGTTCTACTTCCTCGGCTTCTACATCCAGCAGGTGCTGGGGTACTCGCCGCTGAAGTCCGGCTTCGCCTTCCTCCCCTTCAGCGTCGGCATCGTCGTCGCCGCCCAGATCGCGTCGACACTCATCTCCCGCGTCGACCCGCGCTGGATCTCCGGCACGGGCGCCTTCCTCGCGGCGGTCGGCATGTTCGGCTTCTCACGACTCACCGTCGACAGCTCGTACGCCACCGGGCTGCTCCGTTGGGTCGTCACCCTCGCCTTCGGCATGGGACTGACCTTCGTCCCGATGACGCTGACCGCCGTGGCCGGCGTGGCGCAGGAGGACTCGGGCGTGGCCTCGGCCGTGCTCAACACCATGCAGCAGGTCGGCGGCGCCCTCGGTCTGGCGACACTGAGCACCGTGTTCGCCAACGCGGCCAAGGACCGCGGCGCCGAGCTCGGAGCAGCCCTCCAGGCCAAGGTCGCTGCTGGCGGGCTCACCCCTGCCCAGCTGCCGGGCGCCAAGCACCAGATCGCCTTGCAGGCCCAGACCTTCGGCTCGGCGCACGCCTACCTCGTGGGTGCAGGCATGATCCTGGTCGGCTCGCTGATCACGTTCCTGTTCCTCACGGTCAAGCACGAGGCCCTCTCGACCGACGGCCACGAGAACGTGCACCTGGCCTGACCCTGCCTCACCCCCGGTCCCTCCGACTTATTGCCCTGAATCCACTGGAACGGCGCCCTTTGGGCGCCGGGACGGTGGATTCAGGGCAATAAGTCGTCAGGTGAGGGCGGCGATCGCGGCGCGGATGCGCTTCTCCGAAACCGGGTATGCCGTGCCGAGCCCGTTCGCGAACAGGCTCACCCGCAGCTCCTCGACCATCCAGCCGACCGCTCGCACGGACGCCGATCGCCGCTCGACCCGGGACAGCGAGGCCAGCAGGTCCGCATAGGCGATCTCGACACGGTCGACGACCTCCTGGCTGACCGCGTCACGAGCCAGGGCTGACGGTGAGGAGGTGGCCTTGTCGAGACGTTGGAGCATCGCGCGCAGGTAGCGCCGCAGGTGCACGAGATGGTCGGCGCCGGTGTCGGCGACGAAGCCGGCATACACCAGGCTCTCCAGCTGGGCGCGCACGTCGGCCACCAGCGGCGCCGCGGCGGGGCTCGTCAGCCGGTCCAGGGCGGCACTCACCTCGCGAGCCGCCGACAGCACCGGCTCGACGTCGTCGAGCACGGCGAGGACTCGGGTGGCGACATGCGTCCGCACCGCCGTCTGCAGCTCCTCGAACGCCTGGGCATCCCGCACCACCCCACCTGCCCGCTCGGCCACGATGGAGTCGACGGCAGCCGCGAGGGTGTCCTCGAGCAGGGCCGGCACCGAGCCGTGCGGGTTGGACCCTAGCGCGAGCTTCTGGGCATTGGTCAGGCGGGCGAGCACGCGTTTCCACGGCGCGGTGGTCGTGAGCAGCAGCAGCCTGCGAACCCCCAGCGCCGTCGCGGCGTGCGCCTCGCGCTCCCCCGCCATGACGACGAGGTCGACCGAGTCGCCCCGGTCGACCAGGGCCGGGAAGCCGTGGACAGTCTGGCCGCCGGACTGCGACTCGAAGGTCTCGGGCAGCACGCCGAAGTCCCACTGCCGCAGCCCCTTTCGCTCGATCGATGCTCCGGCCCTCGACATCCGGCGTTGCACCTGTCCCGCGAGCGCGCCCTGCAGTGAGCCGAGGTCCTTGCCGCTGGCGAGGACCTGGCCGCTGCCGTCCTCGACGGCGAAGGTGATGCGCAGGTGGTCCGGGACGCGGTCGGCACCGAACTGGTCCGGCGGCACCTGGACCCCGGTGCGCGCCCGCAGGACACGGGCCAGCTCGTCGGCGAGCTTGCGCCCAGCCCCGGGCTGGGCGTCGGCCAGGGCTCGTGCGGCGTGGTCGGGCGCCGGGACGAAGTGCACCCGCGTGGCCTTCGGCAGCGATCGCAACAGCGCCGTCGCGAGGTCCTCGCGCAGCCCCGGCACCTGCCAGTCGAACCCGTCATCGGTCACCTGGTTGAGCACCTGAACCGGGATGTGCACCGTGACACCGTCCGCCGCGGCTCCGGGCTCGAACTGGTAGGTCACCGGCAGCTCGAGCCCGCCCTGGTGCCAGACCTTGGGGTAGTCCGTCGCGGACACGTCCTGCGCGCTGTCCCGGGTCAAGAGCTCCTCGGTGAAGGTCAGCAGCCCGGGCGACTCACGACGGGCGGCCTTCCACCACCGGTCGAAATGTCGCTGCGACACCACCTCCGCCGGGATCCTCGCGTCGTAGAACGCGATGAGGTCCTCGTCGTCGACGAGGATGTCGCGCCGACGCGCACGCTCCTCAAGCTCCGAAAGCCGCTGCAGCAGAGCTTGGTTCGCGGCGAAGAACTCGTGGTGCGTGTCCCAGTCACCCTCGACCAACGCGTGCCGGATGAACAGGTCGCGGGCCTCCTCCGGGTTCACCCGCGAGTACTGGACGGTGCGGGCGGCCACGAGCGGCACGCCATAGAGCGTGACGCGCTCGGTGGCGACGACCGCCCCCTGCTTGCGCGACCAGCGCGGCTCGGAGTAGGTGCGCTTGACGAGGTGCGACGCGAGTCGCTCGGCCCAGACGGGGTCGATGCGCGCGTTGGTGCGCGCCCACAGCCGAGTGGTCTCGACGAGCTCGGCCGACATCACCCACGTGGGCTGCCGCCGGAACAGCGTGGACCCGGGCGAGATGCCGAACCGCGCACCGCGCGCGCCCAGGTAGTCCCGCTTGGCCTCGTCGCGCAGCCCGATGTGCGACAGCAGGCCGGCGAGCAGGGCCTGGTGGACGACGTCCGCGACCGGCGGTTCACCCGGGGCGGCGGTGCTCTGCCTGGGGTCGATCCCGAGCTGCTCGCACGCCTTTCGCGTCTGGCTGTGCAGGTCCTGCCATTCGCGCACCCGCAGGTAGTGCAGGTACTCGGCGCGGCACATTCGACGAAACGCGCTGTGCGACAGCGCCTTCTGCTGGTCCTTGAGGTACGCCCAGAGGTTGAGCAGCGAGATGAAGTCGGAGTGCTCGTCGCGGAACCGTGCGTGCGACTGGTCGGCCTGGGTCTGCTTGTCCGCCGGCCGCTCACGTGGATCCTGCATCGACAGGGCGGCGACGATGACGAGCACCTCGCGAGTGCAGCCCAGCCGGCCCGCCTCGATGAGCATCCGCCCGAGGCGTGGGTCCAGCGGGAGCCTGGCCAGCGACTTCCCGTATGCCGTGAGCCTGCGGTCGCTGTCGAACGCCTCCAGCTCCTCCAGGAGCCGCACGCCGTCGGCCACCTGACGCGCGTCCGGCGGGTCGACGAACGGAAAGGCCCCGACGTCGCCGAGCCCGAGTGCGGTCATCTGGAGGATGACCGACGCCAGGCTCGTGCGCTGGATCTCGGGTTCGGTGAACTCCGGTCGGGACTCGAAGTCCTCCTGGGAGTAGAGCCTGATGCAGATGCCGTCGGCGAGCCGACCACAGCGGCCCGCACGCTGGTTGGCGCTGGCCTGCGAGACCGGCTCGATCGGCAGCCGCTGCACCTTGGTGCGCTGGCTGTAGCGGGAGATCCGGGCAGTGCCTGCGTCGACGACGTAGCGGATCCCCGGCACCGTCAGCGACGTCTCGGCGACGTTGGTGGACAGGATGATCCGTCGCCCGGTGGCCCGCCCGAAGACGCGGTGCTGTTCGGCCGCGGAGAGCCGCGCGTACAGCGGCAGCACCTCGGTCTGCGGCAGGTCCAGGGCCTGGAGCGCCTCGGCCGTATCGCGGATCTCCCGCTCACCGGAGAGGAAGACCAGGATGTCGTGCCCTGACCCGTCGGCGCCGCGCTCGGTCCACAGCTCCTCGACGGCCTCGCAGACACCGGTCACCTGGTCGCGTTCCTCCCCGCCTGCGGCCTGGGCTCCCTCGACCCTCCGGACGGTCGGGGTCGACCAGTGGTCGGTAGCGCACCTCGACGGGATAGGTGCGGCCCGAGACCTCGATGATCGGCGCGGGCGTGCCATCGGTGCCTGCGAAGTGACGGGCGAACCGCTCCGGGTCGATGGTGGCCGAGGTGATGACGACCTTGAGGTCGGGGCGTTGCGGCAGCAGCTGTTTGAGGTAGCCGAGGATGAAGTCGATGTTGAGCGACCGCTCGTGCGCCTCGTCGATGATGATCGTGTCGTACTTGCGCAGCATCCGGTCCCGCTGCATCTCGGCGAGCAGGATGCCGTCGGTCATCACCTTGACGAGGGTGCGATCGCTCGACTCGTCGGCGAACCGCACCTGGTAGCCGATGACCCCGCCCAGCTCGACCTGCAGCTCCTCGGCAATCCGCTCGGCGACCGACCGCGCGGCGATCCGGCGCGGCTGGGTGTGGCCGATCAGGCCCTCGCGACCGCGGCCGACCTCCAGGCAGATCTTCGGCAGCTGGGTGGTCTTTCCCGAGCCCGTCTCCCCCGCGACGATGACCACCTGGTGGTCCCGGATCGCTGCGGCGATGTCGTCCTTGCGGGCGACGACCGGAAGCTCCTCGGGGTATCGCAGATCGGGTAGCGCGATGACCGGGCGCGGTGCGCGCCCCGGGGCTGCCGCACCCCGTCCCCGGCGCGGCGGCCTGCGCCGGTTCCGGGCAGCCGAGGGCTGTGGGGAACCGGCGGAGGACATGCCCGCAGCATACGTTCGCCGCGCCGGGGTGCGCCGGGGTGCGCCGGGGTGCGCCAGGGTGCGCCGGGGTGCGCTGCCCTCAGGCGCCCTTCGCGGCGGTGAAGCCCTGGTCGAGGTCGGCGAGGATGTCGTCGATGTGCTCGATGCCGACCGCAAGACGCACCAGCCCGGGCGTGACACCCGCGGCGAGGCGGTCGGCGTCCGGACCCTGCGAGTGGGTGGTGGAGGCGGGGTGGATGGCGAGGGACCGCACGTCGCCGATGTTCGCCACATGGCTGTGCAGGGTGAGCGCCTCGACGAACCGGCGACCGGCCGGCACCCCTCCCCCGGATCTCGAACGCGAGCACCGCTCCCGCGCCCCGCGGCGTGTACTTCTGCGCCTTCGCGAACGACTCGTGGTCCGGCAGCGATGCCCACACGACCCGCTCCACCTCCTCACGGCCCTGGAGGTAGGCCGCCACCTGGTGCGTGTTCTCCAGGTGCCGCTCGATCCGCAGGCTCAGGGTCTCGATGCCCTGTGCGATGAGGGAACGCGTTGAACGGCGCGATCGCAGGCCCGAGGTCGCGCAGCAGCTGCACCCGCGCCTTGAGGATGAACGCGAGGTTGGCGCCGAGCGGGCTGCCCACGCCGAGGTCGCGCGCGAACACGAGCCCGTGGTAGCTCTCCTCCGGAGTGTTGTAGTTCGGGAACTTCTCCGGGTCGGCGGCGAAGTCGAAGGTGCCGCCGTCGACGATCACCCCGGCGATCGACGTGCCATGTCCACCAAGGTATTTCGTCGCCGAGTGGACGACGACGTCCGCGCCCCACTCGAGCGGGCGGATGAGGTAGGGCGTGGCGATGGTGTTGTCGACAACCAGCGGGACGCCGGCCTCGTGCGCCACCGCCGCAACCCCCTCGATGTCGAGGACCTCCGACTTCGGGTTCGAGATGGTCTCCCCGAAGAAGAGCTTGGTGTTGGGCCGGACCGCGGCCCGCCACGAAGCAAGGTCGTTGGCGTCCTCGACGAAGGTCACCTCGATCCCGAACTTCGGCAGGGTGTGCTTGAGCAGGTTGAAGGTGCCGCCATAGAGACTCGGGCTGGCCACGAGGTGGTCGCCCGCCTCGGCGATGTTGAGGATCGCCAGCGTCTCGGCAGCCTGACCCGACGCCACGAGGAGGGCACCGACCCCGCCCTCGAGCGAGGCAACGCGCTGCTCGACGGCATCCTGCGTCGGGTTCATGATCCGGGTGTAGATGTTGCCGAACTCCTTGAGGGCAAACAGGTTCGCGGCGTGCTCGGTGTCCCTGAAGGCGTAGGAGGTGGTCTGGTAGATCGGCAGGGCGCGCGCGCCGGTGGCCGCGTCCGGCTCCTGTCCGACATGGATCTGGCGGGTCTCGAAGGACCAGCTGGGGGTGTCGCTCATGGTCGTGACCTCTCGTGTCGTCGAACCGCTCGCGCCGAGGCGGGCGGCCTGGCTGCGGGGACACGTGGTGAGCCGCCCGCGCTTGCGACTGGTCCGCGGGTGCGGCACCGGTCGCCAGGTCCTCACCCGGGGCACCCCACCGCGGTTGGAGGGTTGCCGGCCAGCGAGCCGGGGCTTCGCGCTGGCACTCATGACCTGTCGGCAGGTTACGTCGCGGACGGTCCGATCCGGCATACCCATCTCTCATCGCGGACGGGGGCATATCTGCGCGGGTGCCGGTGTTGGGGTGTTTATGACGATTACCGGCGAATACGCTCCCAGTACCAGCGGTTGGGTCCGCGACCAGGTCGAGAAGATCGAGGCGACTGGCACGACCCACTCGGTGTCGGTCCAGGACCGACAGGTCGTGCTCCTCACGATGCTCGGCGTCTCGGGCAAGGTGCGCAAGGTGCCGCTCATGCGGGTCGAGCACGACGGGGTGTATGCCGCGGTGGCGAGCAAGGGTGGCGCTCCGGAGCACCCCCAGTGGTACGCGAACGTGCGCAAGAACCCGGTCCTCGACCTCCAGGACGGCGAGCGCACCTGGACCGTCCGGGCCCGCGAGATCTCGGGCGAGGAGCGCGAGCAGTGGTGGGAGCGCTGCGTCGCCGCGTTCCCGCCCTACGCCGACTACCAGGTCAAGACCGACCGGCTGATCCCGGTGTTCCTCCTGGAAGCTGTGTGACCGAGCGCTGGTTCACCCGGCGCAGCCAGAGCAGGCCCAGCACCGGCAGCACCAGCGGCACGAAGCCGTAGCCGGAACCGAAGTGCGACCACACCGTCTTGTCGGGGAACGCGCTGGGCGCGAGGTATGACGCGAGCCCGACGGTGAGGACGCCGACGAGCTCGGTCGAGATGGCCACGAGCGCGACGCGCCACGAGGTGCGGTCACCGCGCGCCAGGGCGACCGTCGCCACCACGTAGATCACGGCAGCCAGCGCGGACAGCAGGTACGCGAGCCGCGCCCGGTCGAAGTACTCGGTGATCTGCAGGATCGAGCGTCCGGTCGCGGCGAGGGCGAGCAACCCGTAGAGCGCGACCAGCACCACCCCGGGGCCCGAGCGGGTGGACGTCGTCGCGGTGTCGTCGTCAGCCACGGGCACTCCAGATCTGGTGCAGGCGCGCCGTCATCACCGCGGCCGCGAAGGCCCCGACCGCGACGACGCCCATGGACCAGCGGGTCTTCTCCTTGAGCGCGAGGGAACGTCGCCGCCGGCGGCACCAACGGCAGCGTGATCGCGTATGCCGCGAAGGTGGCCCGCTCGGCGGAGTCGCCCGGGACGCGGCCGAGGTGAACCATGGCCACGACGAGCTGGACCAGCAGGCCTACCTCGAGGAGCGCGGCGACCAGCAGCAAGCGGTCGTCGACGAGCCGGCTCCGCGCGGCATACCAGCCCGCGACCACGGTGAGGATCACGGCCAGCACGAACACCGCTGCGGTCAGGGGGTAGAGCACGGCCGGAAGCCTACGCGAGCGCGAGCCGAGGGCGACCCTGGGGCGGCACCAGCGGCACCGGCGACACCGGACACCGCACGGGCTAGCGACCGCGGGACGAGCCGGAGGCCTGGCTTCCCACCGCGGCCTTGCTCGTCGCCTTGCTGGTCGCGCTGCTCGTGGCCCTGCTCGTGACCGCGCCCGCGGCCTTGCCCGCGGCGGCCTTCGGCGTGCTGAGGGTCGAGGTGGCCACGGGAGCCTTGGCCTTCGGGGTCGGGGTTCGACCGCCCGGGCTGCCGACAGTTCCGGGCCCACCGTTCCGGGTGCTGGTCCGGGTGCTCGGGCTGTGCGGGGGCTTGGTGCTGGGTCGCCCCGTGGCGGCCCGGGTCGGCTTGGACGTCTTGGTCTTGACCGGGTGCGTGGGCGAGCCCGGGACGGTGCGGTCCGGGTGCGGGATCGCAGTCGCTGACGACGGCTGTCCCTTGGTGGCGAACTGGCAGTAGGTGTCGACCATCGCCGATCCGCCGGCTGCGTCGGCGAGCTTGCCGAAGGCCGCGGACTTCGCGCGAGGGACGCCCTTGGCCTGGTCGGCCGTCCAGGCCCGACACAGCCCGACCGCCGCGTTCGTGGTGGCCAGCGATCCCGTGGGCGAGCCCGAGGCGACGGATCCGCCCCGGGTGGTCGCCCCGGGGGCGGGTGCCCCGATCACCTGGTGCATGACCTGCTGGATGCTGTCGGGCAACGCACCCATGTAGGCGGCGGCGCTCAGTCCACCCAGCGACATCATCGTGGCCGACAGGGCGGCGATGCCGACCAGCGCAGTGCGCGAGCGCCCGAGCGCGGTCTGCGGGGCCGTTCCGCGTACCGAGCCCACGGCGATGACGCGCGTGGTCCCAGCGGCCTGTGGACTGCGCCGGGGCAGGCTGCGGAAGGCGCTGACGGCGGCCCGCTCCCCACCCAGCTCGAGCGCGAGCGGCGGAGCCGCGAGGGACCAGGCGATCAGCTCCCGCTCGGCGCCCAGACGTTCGATGGCCTTGTCCTCCGACCGGTGCACGGCGACGACGTCCGTGCCGACGACGTCAGCCACGGCGGCGACCGGGAGCTCACCGACGAGTCGGAGCATGAGGATCTCGCCCTGACCCAGCGGCAGCTCGCTGATCGCGGCGATGGTGTCGTTGACCCCTCGGTTGACGAGCGGTTCGACGTCGTCGGCGGGTTCGCCGGTCCCCGGTGCATCGCCGGTCGGCGTGCGCCCATGCGCCGTCCCCGGCACTGTCGACAGCGCGGTCGCCGGCCAGCCGCGGTGCGCCGTGCGTCCACCGGCACTCAGGCGAGCGCACGCGAGGATCCAGACCCGCCACGCGGTCTCGTCACCGCGGAACGTGCGCAACCCGCGGACCACGGTGAGCCACCCGTCGCGCGCGGCGGCATACGGATCCGGCGCCCCGACAACCCTCAGGTAGCGCACGACCACCACGTTGCCGTCCCGCCACAGCCGCAGGAAGGCAGCGCTGTCGCCACCCTGCGCCGCGCGCAGGGTGCGAGCAAAGTCCGTCCCCAGCACCCTTCCAGTATCGCCGTCGTGGTCACCGCGTCCCTCCCCCGTTCGGCCCTGTCAGGACCCGGTGCGCGACGCTGACCAGCGCGTTTGCCTTCGAGAGCCCACGGAGGATGTCGGTAGCGACGAGGTCAGCGAGTGCCCAGCAGGCTCGGTGGCTGGGCTGTCGCAGTGCCCGACCCAGGCCCTGACGCCGAGGAGGACGCCGGTGCCGGACCGGCCGACTGCTCGCGGTGGCCGTGCCGTTCCCACCACCGGCGCAGGGGCCCCGGCGCGTACCAGTTGGCGCGGCCGAGCAGGCGCATCGTCGCGGGCACCAGCAGCGCCCGGACGACGGTCGCGTCGAGCAGCACCGCGACGAGCATGCCCACGCCGATCATCTTGAGGAAGACGATGCCGCTGGTGGCGAAACCACCGATGACCACGGCGAGCAGGAGTGCCGCGCTCGTGATGATCCGACCCGAGCGCTGGATGCCGACGGCCACCGACCGCGTGTTGTCCGCGGTGCGGTCCCACTCCTCGCGGACCCGACTCAACAGGAACACCTCGTAGTCCATGGAGAGCCCGAAGAGGATCGCGAGCATGAGGATGGGCTGGGTGACGTCGAGGTATCCCGGGGACGTGAACCCGAGAACGTTCGCGAGGTGGCCCTCCTGGAAGATCCACGTGACCACGCCGAAGCTGGCGCCGATCGACACGGCGTTGATCACGATCGCCTTGAGCGGCAGCACCACCGAACCGAACGCCACGAAGAGCAGCACGAGCATGACCGCGGCCACCGTGAGGGCCATCCACGGCAGGCGGCTGCCGATCGAGCTGATGAGGTCGACGGCATCGGCGGTGGGGCCGCCGACGAGCGCGGTCGCGCCGCTGCCGGGGTTCACGGCCCGCACGCGCCGCAGGAGGTCCTGGCTCGCCGGAGTCTGGGAGTTGCCCCGCCAGGTGGCCTCGACGAGCGTCAGCCGGTCGGTTCCCGCACCCGAGGTCGCGGCCGGGCTGACCGAGCTCATGCCCTCGAGCGCGGCGAGCCGGCCGACGTAGGCCCGGACACCCGCGTCGTCGCCACCGCGCACCATGATCTGGGCCGACGCCGTCTCGCCGCCGAACAGGTGCGCCTGTAGGTCGGCGGCAACGCGGCTGGGCGAGCTCGCGGGGAGCACCCGCTCGTCGACGCTGCCCCACCGCGCGCCGGCGAACGGGCTGGCCACGGCGAGCAACGTGAGCACGATGGCCACGAGATAGGCCACGGGTCGCCTCATGACGCTGTGCGCCACGCGCGCCCAGGCCCCGTGCACGACTTCCTGGTCGGTCCCGTGGAGCGCGTCCGGGATGCGCGCGTCAGCGGTGCGGGCCCGCGCCCCGCGGCGCCACGGCATCCGGCCGAACTCGATGCGCGGCCCCAGCACGCCGAGGACGGCCGGGAGCACGGTGAGTGCCGCCGCCATCGCCACCAGGACCGCGGCCATCCCCCCGTAGCCCATGGAGCGCAGGAAGTTCTGCGGGAAGAGCAGCAGCGACGCCAGGGAGGCCGCGACGATCAGCCCGGAGAAGAGCACGGTGCGACCGGCGCTGGCCATGGTCCGGGCGAGCGCGCGGTCGACGCTGGCCCGGGAGGCATCGGGCTCGTGGGCCAGCTCCTCTCGGAAGCGACTGACGACGAACAGCGCGTAGTCGATCGCCAGACCCATGCCGAGCAGGGTGATGACGTTGATGGAGAAGACCGACACCTCGGTCACCCCGGTGATGAGGCGCACCACCGCGAAGGCGCCCATCACCGCGATCCCTCCGACGAGGGTGGGCATCAGCGCCGACACGAGGCTGCCGAAGATGACCAGGCTCAGCAGGAAGACGATGGGCAGCGACAGGGACTCCGCTCGCGAGATGTCCTTGGCGACCTGGGTGTTGACGTCGCCGAAGACGGCCCACCGCCCGCCGATGTTCGTCGTCACGCCCGGCGCGGCGAGGTGGTCCTTGACGGCATCCCAGTCGTCGCTCTTGGCGTTCTGGGTGGCGCCGGCCAAGGTGATGACGACCCGGGTGGCGCGCCCGTCGCTGCTGACCAGGCTGGGCGCCGGGGTGTCGTAGTACGACACGACGTGGGCGACATCCGCCTTCGGCAGCGCCGCCAGCGTGCTCTGGACTGCCGAGCGGAAGGGTGCGTCGGTCACCCGCGAGGTCCTGCTCGAGTAGATGACGACGAGGTCGGCGTCGCGGCCCGGGAAGGTGTGCTGCTCGAGCGCGAGCTCCTTCGCCGAGTCGGTGGCCGGGTCGTCGAACCCTCCGTTGGACAGCTGCCCGAACACCCCCAGGCCGTATGCCGCCGCGGCCAGGACGACCACGATGCCCGCCACCAGCACGGCCCACGACCGCCGCGCCACGAAGCTTCCCCATGCGTGCATGCCCACCACGTCCCTTCCACGGTGCGCTCGTCGACCCAGCCTCGCCGCGCTACGCTCAATCACGAATGTTTACATCGATAACCGTGATGGATGTAAACTAAGTTGTCAAGGGTTCATGCTTAACTCGTGGGACGAACCGTTGAGACAAGCCGGCGAGATAAGCCGTTGAGACAAGCCGGCCCGACAAGCCCGACAGGAGCGCCATGACAGCCACGCCCACCCGGCGCGAACGCCAGCGCCAAGCCACCTACGACGAGATCGTCGAGGTGTCTCGTCGCTTGCTTCGGGACGGCGAGGACGTGTCGATCCGGGCGGTCGCGACGGCGATGGGCCTCACCCCGCCGGCGCTCTACCGGTACGTCGACAGCCACGCCGAGCTGATGGCCCTGGTCGCCCGGTCGGTCTTCGAGGACGTCGTGGACTCGATGACGCTCGCGCGCGACGCCCAGGCGCCCGACGACCCGGCCGCGCAGATCGTCGCCTCGGCCGCGGCGTTTCGCGGCTGGGCCATGACGCACCGTGAGGAGTTCCAGCTGGTCTTCGCCTCGGCCGCGTCACCCGGCCCGACCAGCACGTCCGGCGACGACTCCGCCGGCATATCCACCCAGGTGCCGATCACCTCGCTGGACGGGTGCCTGCCCAGCGAGACCGGAGTCGACCTGTTCGGGGCCTTCTTCGGCGAGATCTTCGGCCGGCTGTGGGAGCGCTACCGGTTCCCCGTGCCAGACGACGCCGACCTCGACCCCGAAGTGCTGGCAGCCCTGCGCTCCCAGATCGAGCCCGGGGTGGGCGCCGCGGGGTTGGTGACCCCGGGGATGATCTGGATGTTCGAGCGTGCCTGGGCGCGGTTGTACGGCACGGTGACCCTCGAGGTGTTCGGGCACGTGCACCCGGTTTTCATCAGCTCGGGCGCGCTGTTCCGCGCGGCGATGCTCGACATCGGCCGCGAGCTCACCATCGACGCGGAGTGGGACCGCCTCCAGGAGATCGCGAGTCACGAGTACTGAGTCGCCGGGTCACGATGCCTCGCTGACCACGTCCGGCAACGCCTCGACGCCCTGAGGCGTCGCGAGGTGGAAGCCGAGCAGGCGCACGCGGTGGCGCCGACACGCCTCGATCGCGCACTGGTGCCAGGCGCGGTCGCGGTCGGTGGGGACGAGGCTGCGGCGGCGCCCGCGCCCGATCAGCACCGATCCGCCCGCCTCCCCCACGACCGGCAGCAGGAGGTCGAGCAGGGCCCGAAAGCCGCTCACGTCGGCGGTGTCGGGAATGTCGTCGACGACGACCGGCTGGATTCCTCGGTCGAGGCTGTCACACACCATCAGCGCCACCCCTCCTCCGTGGCGGACCTCGAGGCCGAGGATGAGGTCGATGACATCGGCCTGGACGAGCGGGTCGGTGAGGGCGATGGTGCGGATGTCCTCGGGAAGGTCGTGGTAGCTCATGCCTGGCATCGTGGCCCAGCGGGCCGCCAAGCCTTCGAAGTTATCCCCAGCCCCGGTGCGAGCGTCGTTCGTGAGCCAGCCACAGGGCGCCCGCCCCCGCCAGCAGGCCCGCGAAGCCGACCAGCATGAGCCAGGTCAGGACGCGGCCGGGGTCGAACTCCGCGTGGGCGCGAGCCGCCGCCACGAGGATCAGGACGACCATCACGACCTCGACCTGCACCATGAGCCGCAACGCGGTCCACCGCGCGTCGACGAGCACCCCGAGGCCGGCACACCCCAGACAGAGGACGGCCCCGACCACCCGGCAGGTGAGCGCGGTGAGCGTCCACGGCCACACCGGGAGCACCACGGACGGCGCGAGCACCATGGTGAGCCCGGTGACCAGCGCGAGGACCCCGAACGCGGCGACAACCGACGTGGCCACGGCTCCGAGCCGGGGTTCGTCGGCGGACGCCGGCGCGGCATACCGACGGTTGGCCACCCAGGCGGCGGCGACCAGGAACGGCGCGGTGAAGTACAGGCCGGCCCAGAGCCAGAACGCGAGGCTCCCGTGCGTGAACCGGTCCCAGTGGACGACGGTGACCACCCCGAGCGACGAGGAGAACACCACGACGGCCACGAGCCCGAACTTGACTGCGGCCCAACGCCGTTCGGTCAGGACCCGGACGAAGAAGTAGCACCCGCCGAGGTATGCCGCGGCCAGCACCATCGCCGTCATCGTGGGCCGGATCGGCCACGCCCACAGCCGGCGGGTGTCACCGGGGAAGCCGTAGAGGATGACGAACGCGACCAGGAGAAAGGGTGCGATGAACAGCGACAGCAGCCGGGTGGAACGCAGCACCCGGTCGTCCCGCACCACGGGCCGATCCCCGGTCATGCCGACGCCCGCGACACCGCGTCGAGGAGCGCGGCGTACGAGGCCACGAGCACCCGTCGTTCCTCCGCGAGCAGCGGGTGGGCGCGATCTGCTCCGGCCCGAACCCAGGCGTCCGACAGGTCCATCGCCCGGACGCGCAGGGTTGCCGCATCGACGACCCGCTCCTCCGGCACGGTGTAGACGTAGCTGTACAGGTCGGCCACGGCGCCCACGACGTCTGACGCCGGCACCGACGGGTCGTGCTGATGGGCTCGGTGCGCGTGCCACCACGCCACTTCGAGCTCGCTGGCGCGAACGGGATCGAGGTCGAGGTCCGTGTGCCGCGCGACGAGCGCGTAGAACCGGCGCATGGCCGCGCGCGCGGCCTGTGGGTCGTTGTCGGGGAACGGTGCCCAGGCCTGGTTGGCCCGCAGGACGTGCCACGAGGCGACGACCGTCAGCACCGGGTTGAGCGAGAACCCTGCACGGACCATACCGAGGAACGCGCGCAGCGCCCGAAGCCACTCGTGCCGGTAGTAGGACGCCCATGCCTCGGTCTCGACGCGCCCCAGTGCAACCGGGTCGAACGTCCTCGGACCACGACGAGCTGGCATGGGCGAACCTTGCCTTTCGACTGTGGTCCGAGAATAGTCGTGCACGGACCAGCGTGAAGAGGAGTTGCCGTGTCCGGTCCTGACGCGTCGCCAGTGGACTCGATCGGGGCGGTGCTGGCGGCGATGGACCAGCGGCTCGCCGTCCTTCCACCCGATCGGGCCGTCGACCAGGTGTTTCTGCAGACCTACCGCCGAACCACCGCCGCGGTGGGCGCGGCGGTCGAGGCGGCCGCCTTCGAGGACCCCGTCTGGGTCGAGCGCTGGGATGTCGCCTTTGCGGGTCGTTACCTCGCCGCGCTCGACCTCCACCTCGGGGCAAGTCCCCAGGTACCGCGGCCTTGGCAGCTGGCGTTCGACGCCCCACCGGAGCTGCCGGCGTTGCGCCATGTGCTCGTGGGGATCAACGCGCACGTTAACTACGACCTGCCCCAAGCACTGCTCGACGTCATCACCGACGCGGAGTTCGACGATCCGGTCCTGCTCGCTCGACGCCGTCGCGACCACGAACGGATCGACGCGGTGTTGGCCGGTCGGGTGGCAGCCGAGGACGGCGAGCTGGCATCGGTGACTCCCCGATCGGTGCTCGACCGCCTCCTCCAGCCCCTGAACCGACTCAGCTCGAGGAGGTTCCTGCGCGAGGCCCGACAGAAGGTGTGGCACAACACCGGCGAGCTCCAGGTCGCGCGCCGCATCGGCCCGCTGGCGTATGCCGAGCGGCTGGCGGAGCTGGAGGTGCTCAGCGCCGCTCGGATCGCCGATCTCCTCGCCCCGGGCCAGGTGTTGCTCAGGCTGGCGGTGGCCGGCTTCGGGGTGACTCTCCCCCCTGCGCCGGCCCGCCCCGCGTGAGGAGCGCGGCCGGCGCACCTCGTCCGCACGCCCGAACCTGCATCGGTCGAACAGGCCACGCGACGACGGTTGGCCGGTGGCGGGGCGTTCCGGCCCATAGCGTTCGTTTCCGTGACCAGCCGGACCAGCCCGCCCAGAGCGATCGGCACGACCAGCGCGACCAGCGCGGCCAGGCCGCCCCTCAGGGATCTGCCGCACCTGGTCGGCCTCCTGCGCGATGGGCGCTGCGACTGCGGCGAGGTGCTCGCGATCGGTGAGCGGGTCGGAGCTGGCCGCGATGGCCGCCTGTTCTGTCTTTGGTGCCTGGCCGACCTCCAGCAGGGGCGCGCTCGGCTCGACCCTTGGGTGAGGCCCTCATCGGCCGTCACCGAGGCGGGCGCACAGCGCGCGCACTCGGTGGCGGTCGCGGCGCGCGCCGGGGACCTCGCGAACCGGCTCACTGCCGCCCGGGCCCTGGGGACCCTGGCCAGCACTCTGCAACCACTCGAGGCGCGCGCCTGGTCTCGGTGACCTACCTGTTGTAGACGTCCAGGCCAAAGCGGTTGAGGCCGGCCTGCGACGCGTAGCCGAGGTGCTCGAGCCCGAACAGGTCCTCGATGCTGGCCAGCAGCGAGTAGTGGTTGTAGGGCGTGCTGCTGAAGGTGTCCGGCCGGACGAAGGGCGAGATCACGAGGGCGCCGACGCGCCCACCTCCCAGGCCGCTGATCCCCGGGAGCGGACTGTTGGGGCCGGGCCCCTCGCCGCAGCAGGCCGTGGCGTCGGTCTGGGGGCCGTCGGACTCGTCGAAGGTGATGATGAGGACACCGTCGCGGGTGAACGCTGGCGAGCTGGTGATCAGAGGGGCATAGGTGCGCAGCCAGGCGTCCGCGGCGGCGAGACCGCCGGCCGAGCCGTCGACGCACGGCGAGTCATGCCCGTCGTGGCAGAGGTTCGGGGTGATGTAGGTCAGGTTGCGGGTCGTGCCGACGGAGGCGAGGTCGGTGTGCAGCTGGGTCAGGTCGACGTCGTTCGCCGCACACGTCGGGGAGTCGATGATCGCGTGGAAGTACATGAAGGGGTTGTGCCGGGTCGCGTACTGGTCCCCGACCCGCGCCTTCTGGGTGTCGTCCTGGGCGTTCAGGGCGGGGTGGCGGCACGGGGAGCCCATGTCCTCCATGTAGCCGCGCCAGGTGAGCCCGGCCTTCTCCAGCTGGCCGGGCAGCGTCGGGACCGAGGCGGGGTACACGCACCCGTCACCGACTGCCTGGCCGGGGCTCGCGGTGCCACTGCCGGCGAAGTTGCTGAACGCCTGGCAGTCACCCTGCGTCTGCGGGTTGGGACCCTGACCACTGATCTGCGCGATGTAGTTCGGCAGGCTGTTGTGGGCGGTGCCGTAGTACTGGGACAACAGGTTTCCTTGCGCCCGCAGCGTGGTGGACAGGTACGGCGCCTGGGAGGCCGGGCCCCACGTCTCGTCGAAGCCCTTGTTCTCGAGGTTGATGACGAAGACGTGCTTGGTCGCCGGAAGGTATGCCGGCCGGCTCACGGTGCGGGCTGCCCGCGGCTGGGCGGACGTGGGCTGGGCGGACGTCGGCTGGGCGCCAGCGAGCAGACCAGCCGTCGCGGCGAACGCTGCCGTCAGAGCCATCGCGGACAGCGCGACGCCCCGTGCCCGGCGACGACGGGACCCTCGGGGGCTCGACCCAGGAGTGCGAAGGGAAACGTTCACGGGAGGCTCCATCCATTGGCCACGGCGAGGTCCTTGAGAGCCCGCCAGTCGGAGTAGTCGGTGAAACTGCCTGGTGCGCAGGGGGTTCCGGTGAAAGGCGCCACGGCATACTGCGGAACCGTGGTCTGCGGGGCGGTCGAGAAGTCGAGGACCTCGGCCAGGTTGTTGGCCGCGGCATCCCGCGGGGTCAACGGCGCGAGCCCCCAGCGCCACTCGATCATCTTCAGCACCGAGGTGTGGTCGTAGACGTCGTGGGCGACATACCCCCGACGCGCTCGCGGCGAGATCATCAGGCAGGGGACGCGGAACCCGCGCATGCCCCATTCCGGGTGCGCGTCGGGAGCCGTCGTCGGGGGCACGTGGTCGAAGAACCCGCCCCACTCGTCGTAGTTGATGACCAGCGCGGTCGACTCCCAGCCCGGTCCCCTGGTGACCGCGTCGTACACCTGGCTCAGGAAGTACTGACCTGCCCGGATGTCGGCGTGGGGATGGTCGTCCGCGCTCGAACCGGTGCCCTCGTCGAGGAACTTGGGGTCGACGAAGGAGACGGCCGGGAGGGTGCCCGCGGCCGCGTCGGCGAGGAAGGACGAATAGGGCTTGGAGATGTCCAGGTACTTCTGGCCCCACAGCGCCGTGAAGGGCGTGTCGTAGTAGTAGTACGTCCCGGACACGCCGGCGTCCTTCAGGCGGTCCCAGATCGTCGGCATCGTCGCCGTGGTCGTCGAGTTGTGGAGGCGGTCGGTCTGGGCCGCGTGCTGGTAGAACCGGTTCGGGTAGGTCTCGGCGAGGATGGCGGAGAAGTAGTTGTCGCAGACGGTCCAGTCGCGAGCAGCCTTGCCGTAGAAGGCGAGGTCGGCGTCGGTGTAGTAGCCGATTGCGAAGGTGTCGTTGTCGCCCGCCTTGAGCCAGCCGTCGCACTTGCCCCCGTTGTACTCCACGCGCCCGCCCTCGAACGAGTGGTCGGGGTCCGGGTGTGCGCAACCCTGGTAGTCGACGAGGTGGTGGGTCTGGTGGGCCACGCCGTACCGGTCGACGTAGCTCAGTCCGCCCTGTCGGCCACGGGCCCCGGGCAACCAGCCGAGGTAGTGGTCGAACGACCGGTTCTCCATCATCACCACGACGATGTGCTCGATGCCGGACTGCTGCGGTGGGGGCAGGACCGCGCTGGACCTGCTGGCGGTGCTGGACACGGCGGTGGCGGCGTCGGCTGACAGCGCTGGCACGCCGAGGGCCGAGGCCCCGACCGCCACACCGGTGCCTGCGATGAGCTGTCTGCGGGTGATCTCCATGCCGGGGACAACTCGACGGGGCCTGTCGAGGTCACGGGCACCACCCAGTGTTCACCTCGGGTTCACGTCGGTTGTGCCTCCCGCCGTGCATGCCGCCGCGCGGCACACCCTGCATCACACCCGGCGTGTGCCACGCGACACGCCGGAGGCAGGTCGTCCGAACGGTCATAAAACGACGCACGGATAGGACATCGCACCCAACGGATGCCATTCTTCACTGTCGTCACATCTACCCCTGCTGACCCTCCGGACTCATCGTGCGCCTGATCTCTGCTGCCCTCGCCATCGCCCTCACGCCAGCCTTCGTCGCGCTCCCCACGGTGTCGTTCGCGGCGAGTGCCAAACCCCGCCCGGTCGCCCCGTCGGTCGTGAGCTCCCGGATCGGGGGCATCGACCCGGTCTCGGCGGCCACCACCCCGGCCGCGCAGAGTGCCGCGGCTGCCGCCGCCGCCGTCGCGCCGCCGAACGCCGGCGCACAGCGGGCCACCGCGGCAGTCGCGAAGACCTTGAAGGTGTCCGTCCTCACCGGTGAGCGCCCTGAGAAGCGCTTCACGGTGGCGGGGGTGTCCTGGGCACGCAGCGCCGGCGTCAAGGCCACTGACGTGCTCGTACGGATGCGGGTCAAGGAGGCCGCCGGCTGGAGCGGATGGGAGACGCTGGCGATCCCTGACGACGGGCCCGACTCGACCACCGGCGAATCCACCAACGCCCGCGTCGGCACCACTCCCCTCGTCACCGACGGCGCCACGAGCGTCCAGGTGCGCGTGGACACCCCGGACGGCCAGAGCCTGCCCGACCTGAAGGTGACGACCATCGACCCGGGCAGCTCGCCCGCCGACGACAGCCTCACCCCGTCGACTCCCGCGGGCTCGGCCTCCGCGGCGGCCCTGCAGCCCACGATCATCACCCGCGCCCAGTGGGGGAGCCGACGAGAGCCTGCGCCACGCCGAGACGCTGAGCACGACCATCAAGTCGATCGTGATCCACCACACCGCGGGGACGAACGACTACACCCAGGCCACCGCCGCTGCCCAGGTGCGCGGCATCTACGCCTACGACACGCTCGGGCTCGGGTGGGCCGACATCGCCTACAACTTCCTCGTCGACAAGTGGGGACGCGTCTACGAGGGGCGCGCGGGCTCCATCACACTGCCGGTCCGCGGCGCCCACGCCATGGGGTTCAACACCGACACCATGGGAATCGCAGCGATGGGCAACTACGAGACCACCACCGCGCCCGACGCCATGGTCGACTCGCTGGCCAAGGTCGCCGGCTGGAAGCTCTCCCAGTACGGCGTCAACCCGCTCGGCACCGCTCGGCTGACCTCACAGGGTGGAGCCGGCACCAAGTACGCGGCGGGCGTCAGCGTCACGCTCCCCGCCATCAACGCCCACCAGAACACCTCCTACACGCTCTGCCCGGGCAAGTATCTCTATCCGCTCATGGACACCATCAGGCAGAAGGCCGCGCTCTACGCGACCTACTCGACGACGAGTGGTCCGATCCCCGTCCAGACCGCCAACCTGTATGCCGCCTACGGCTCGCTCACGCTCGCATCGGGATCCACGGGCTGGCCCGTGCGCGACCTGCAGCTGGAGCTGAACCGCCGCGGCTACAGCGTCGGACCCGCGGACGGCGACTTCGGCGCCCTGACGGCCACAGCTGTGACGAGCTTCCAGAAGGCGGCCAAGCTCACCCAGACCGGGCGCGTCGCCGCGAACGACTGGAAGGCCCTTTCCGGCCTGCCCTACACCCAGGTGCCCAGCGCACCCCTGCCACCGATCCCCGGGTTCAACGCCGACGGGCGCGGTGACGTCATGGGCCGCACCGGCACGGGCGACCTGTACTACTACCCGACCGCGGTCGGGACGGTCGGCGCTCCGGTCAAGATCAGCTCCGGCTGGAACGGTTTCACCCAGGTCGTCTCCCCCGGCGACTGGAACGGCGACCGGTGGTCCGACGTGCTCGCACTGACCGGCACCGGCAAGCTCTACCTGTACAAGGGCAACGGCAAGGGCGGCTTCCTCGGTGCTGGCACCCTCATCGCGCAGGGCCTGACGGGGTACATCGATCTCCTCGGCCCGGGCGACATGAACGGTGACAAGAAGCCAGACCTCCTGGCCCGCAAGGCGAACGGGGAGCTGTGGCTGCTGGCGGGTAACGGCACGGGCGGCTTCCTCGGGGCTCCCCGACGGATCGCCACCGGTTGGCAGCTGCTCACCCAGGTGATCACGCCAGGAGACGTCACCGGCGACGGGCGGCCCGACCTGCTCGCCCGGACCGCATCCGGCGCGCTCTACCTCTACGCCGGGACCGGAAACACGACGGGCACGGCGAGCGGTTACCGGCCGGGCAAGCTCGTCTCCGGGGGTTGGCAGGCCTACAACACGGTCTTCTCCACCGGCGACCTCACCGGCGACGGTCGCGCGGACCTCATCGCGCGGACCTCGGCGAACCTGGACTACGTCTTCCCGGGAACGGGCACCGGCGCCTTCCTTGCCGCCAAGCGCATCACGGTGCCGTGGGGCGCCACCACCCGGCTTGTTCGGCGTCCGCTGAGGACCACGTGGCGCGGCGCGGCGTGGCACGCACGCCGTGGGGTCGCGGTTCAGCCGTGCGAGACCGGCTTGAGCGGTGCTCCGCTCGCGAGGATCGCCGAGGTGAGCGCCGCGGCCGCCTCGGCCGGCGCCTGACGGTTGGTCAGGAGCACGAGGTCCAGGTGCGGGAGCTTCGGTAGACCGCTCGACGTCGGCAGCTCGACGAGGTCCGACGGCATGAGGGTCCTTGCCATGACGGTGATTCCGAGCCCGGCCCGGACCGCCGCCAGGACACCGTTGACCCCGCGCACGGTGCAGGTGATGCGGCTGCGCCTGCCCTGCTTCTCCAGGGCCTGGACGCTGACCGCGCGGCTGAGACTCGGTGCTTGGTAGACGACGAGCGGAACCGGCTGCTCAGGATCGAGCCGCAGGCTGTCCACGGCCACCCACACGAGCTGGTCGCGGCGAACGAGCTGGCCCTTGGCGAGGGTCGGGGTGCCCGCACTGCGCTTGACGAATGCCACGTCCAGGTGACCGGACTCGATCCGGCGCAGGAGGCTGTCGTTCTGCAGGACGGCGAGCTCGAGGTCGATCCGCGGGTAGAGCTGACGGAAGTCGCGCAGGATGCGCGGCAACGGGGTCAGGGCGAGGTCGTCGGTGACCCCGAAACGCAGCCGACCGGCCAGGTGCGACCCGGTGAAGTACCCGACCGCTCGCTCCTGCGCGGCCAGGATGTCGCGGGCGAACCCGGCCATCGCCTCGCCGTCCGACGTGAGCGCGACGCGACGCGTGTCGCGCAGGAACAGGGGCCGCCCCACCGCGTCCTCCAGGCGCCGGACGTGTTGGCTAACCGTGGGTTGGCGGAGACCGAGGGACTGCGCCGCCCGGGTGAAGCTGAGCGACTGCGCGACGGCAAGGAACGTGCGCAGCAGCTCGGGTTCGTACACGACGGGGCTCCTCGGACGACACTACTGGCGGGCACTCATCATCTAACGCAATAACACTTATACCACTCATTCTCGCCAACAATAGGGCGTGCACTCCGCGAAGCCCCCAGACTGGACCGGTACGCAACCAGAACCGCACCGAACCTCGTCCAGGACGACACATGGGCCTTCCCGCCGACACTTCAGTCCCCCTCTCCGACTCCCTTGCCACCGCAGTCCTTTCACGCAACTTCCCCGCACTGTCCAACCGCAACTTCCGGCTCCTGCTCAGCGGCCTGCTCCTCTCGGGCACCGGCGGGTGGATCCAACGGGTCGCGCAGGACTGGCTCGTTCTCACCATCACCGACAGCCCGGTGGCTGTCGGCGCCGTGACGGCCTGCCAGTTCCTGCCGACCCTGCTCTTCGGTCTGCACGGCGGCCTGCTGGCCGACCGCTTCCCCCAAGCGCCGCATCCTGCTGACCACGCAGCTGTCGATGGCCGCCACGGCAGCCACCCTCGCCGGGCTTGCCCTGTCTGGTCACGTCGCGGTCTGGCACGTCTTCGCACTCGCTCTGGTGCTCGGCGTCGTCACAGCAGTCGACAATCCCGTCCGGCAGTCCTTCGTGTCCGAGGTCGTCGACCACGCCCACCTGCCCAACGCGATCAGCCTCGTCTCGTGCACGTTCCAGCTCGGCGCCATGGTCGGGCCGGTAGTCGGTGGCGTTCTCATGGGCGCCGTCGGAGCCGGCTATGCCTTCGCCGTCAACGCGATCACGTTCGTCGGACCGGTCGTGGCACTCCTCCTGATGCGCGGCGCGGACCGGGTCACGCCATCGGTCGCGCCGGTCGCCGCGGGCGAGGAGCCCGCGCCGGCTGCACCCGGCATACGCGAAGGGCTGTCGTACGCGCTCCACACGCCTACGGTGCTGTGGCCGGTGGTCATGGTCGGGGCGTTCGGCTTCTTCACCATCAGCCTGCCGGTGACCCTCGCCGCCTTCGCCAAGAACGAGTTCCACTCCGGCGCAACCGGGCTGGGCGTGCTCAACGGCATCGTGGCCACGGGCGCGCTGGTCGGTGCGATGACGACCGCACGGCGCACCAGGCCACTGCGGTTGCGCACGGTCGGGTTCGCGGCCTGGGCTCTCGCGACGGCGCTCGTGCTCGCCGCCGCGGCCCCCGACCAGCCCGCGTTCGTCCTGCTGCTCGCTGCCGTGGGGGCGGCCAACCTCGCCTTCCTCACCTCGGCGCAGTCCCTCGTCCAGCTGGCGGCTGCTGACCACCTGCGTGGTCGCGTGGTGGGGCTCTACATGCTCGTCTTCATCGGTAGCGGTGCGCTCGGCGGTCCGGTGGTGGGGCTGCTGGCCGAGCACCTCGGCGCACGGATGGGGTTGTTCGTCTCCGGCGCCGTGCCGGCTGTCGCGACGATGCTCGTCTGCCGTCACCTGGCCCGGACGGCCTCGCTCAGAGTCGGGCTGACGGCCTTCTCGGTGCGGGTCGTGCGCCCGTCGCTGCTCCCCCGCGGCTAGACCCCGCGGCTCGCGCCTGCGACCAGCACCCCGCCGCTGGGCACCGCCGGCCTGCGCGGGCTGGTCACATCGTCCGAAATGGCCGAAATTCGTGACATCCCGGCCATAGGGGGTCTGAGGCGGTAGAACATGTACGCGTCGCTGACTGTGCGGCGGGAAGTCGTTCCGCCCAGGCCCTCACCGTGAGGCCTGGCGGACTGTCGAGGGGGTTCCATGCACTTGGTCCGTCGTCGTTCGGTGGTCTGTGCTGCCGTCGTCCTGGGGCTGCTCGTCCCGTCAGCGTCCATCGCGGTTGCGGCGGGCGCTGCCGACAGCTCGACCGGAGGCAAGCAGGCCCGCCTCGAGCAGCTGCGATCGAACGTTGCGAAGAAGCCCGCCTCGGCCGACCCCAAGGCGTCGCATGCGCTGCGCACCCTCGCGGTGCAGCGCGAGTCGGGCAAGGTCGTGCTGGCGGTCAAGGTGCGTGGCGGTGCGAACGTGTCGACCAGGCTCGCCGACGTCGCCCGCGCGGCGAAGGCGCAGGGCGCGCAGCAGCGCCGGGTGCTGCGGCAGCTCGGAACGGTCTCCATCGCCGTCCCCCAAGGGCAGGCCGACCAGATCGCCGCCCAGCTGAGGCAGCGCTCCGACGTGGCGCGAGTCGACGTCGTGGTGCGCAAGACGCTCAGCTTCGTCCCCAACGACGAGTACTACTCCACGACGGCGCCCTACCTTGACGCGATCTCGGCCCCCGCGGCATGGGACGTCCACCAGGGTGATGCAACGGTGAAGATCGCGGTGGTCGACAGTGGGGTCGACGTGTCGCACCCAGACCTCGTCGGGCGCATCAGCGACACCTACAACGCCGTGGACAGCGGAACAGATGTCACCGACACCGTGGGGCACGGGACGTTCGTCGCCGGCGTGGCCGCCGCGACCGGCAACAACGGCATCGGCGTGGCCGGCGCCGCCATGGGTGCGAGCGTCATGGCGGTCAAGGTCGCCGACTCCACCGGCCAGATCTGGTCGGATGCCGAGGCCGCCGGTATCGACTGGGCAGCCGACCACGGTGCCAAGGTGATCAACCTCAGCCTCGGCAGCGACACCCCCACCCAGCTCGAGAGCGACGCCGTCGCGTACGCGCAGGGCAAGGGTGTCCTCGTCGTGGCCGCCGCCGGCAACGACGCGACGACCACGCCGAGCTACCCCGCGGCATACCCGCAGGTGGTCGCCGTGGGCGCCACGGATGCCGCCGGGCACCGTGCCCCCTTCTCCGAGTACGGCAGCTGGGTCACCGTCGGCGCCCCGGGCACCGGCATCCACAGCACGACGCCGACCTCGGGCACCATCGACTTCCAGCCGAACTACGACGTCGCCGACGGCACGTCGTTCTCCAGCCCACTCGTCGCGGCCGAGGCCGCGCTGTTGTGGTCGATGCGGCCAGCGGTGAACGCGGCAGACGTCCGCGCGGCGATCGTGCGCTCGGCCCACGGGTATGCCGGACTCGGCCTCGGCGCCGGTCAGGTCGACTTCCGCGCCGCGCAGGACGCGCTCCGGCCCGACAGCGTGCCCACGTTGACCGCTCCTGCTGACGGAGCCACCGTCGCGGGTGTTGTCTCGCTGTCGGCGTCCTCGACCGCCCCCGAGCTGAACTTCGCCGTCGACGGCGGTCCCCTCGGGAGCCTCCCCCAACGGGTGGTCGGAGGCACCGCCGGCGTGTCGTGGTCGACCTACGGCGTCCCGAACGGGCCGCACACGATCACCGCCTACGACTGCAGCCTCGGCGCCCTGTGCAACACCGCTGTCGCCCAGGCCAGCGTCACGGTGGCCAACGAGGCGCCGCAGGTCACCTCCCCGACCCCCTCGCAGCTGCTGACCGGCAACGCCACCTTCACCGCCTCCGCCCCCGGCGGCGCTGTCGCCTTCCTCGTCGACGGTGTGCGGCGCGGCCTGGACTACGCCGCTCCCTACACCCTGGCGTCCTCGATGAGCGCGCTGAGCGACGGCACCCACACGCTCACCGTCGTGAGCTGTTCCGCGACCGGTAGCTGCAACGGCCCCGTGTCGAGCCCCGTGACGTTCAGGGCGCTGTCGCTGCACCCGCGCTTCTCCAGCGTCTGGCCGAACCTGTTCAGCCCCAACGGGGATGGCCGGCTGGACTCGTCGAAGGCGACCTACATCCTCCCCGACACCGAGGTCGTTCGGTTCGCTGTGTTCAACGCCGCCGGCGCTGTCGTCCGGGGACCCGTGGCCCTGGGCACGCAGCTCGCCGGCACCCACAGCGCGACCTGGAACGGGGTCCTGAACACCGGCGCCCGGGCCCCCAGCGGCACGTACCGGCTCGGGATCATCACGAGCCGCGCCACCCCCTCGATGACCCTCTGGGGCAGCATCCTCGCCACCGTCGTGGTCGACCAGATCGCTCCGACGATGTCCTCGATCAGCGGCAGCGGGAGCGGGTTCTACCCCTACCCCGACCACTACCGGGACTCCTTCGCCCCGTCGTTGACCTTGAGCGAGCGGGCCACGGTGACGATGACGGTCCGGACCAGCTCGGGTGCGCTCGTCCGGGCGTTCTCGGCCAACCTCCCGGCCGGCCGGACGTCGATCGCCTGGAACGGTCGCAACAGCGCAGGCGCTCTCGTGCCGGCCAGCACGTACTACTGGACGCTCACCGCCCAGGACCCCGCGGGCAACCGTCGGGGCAGCGCGCGGTACTCGGTGTGGACCAGCTCGAGGCGGCTGCTGACGAAGACGGCGACCCTGACCCGGTCCGGAGCCCAGTTCACCTCGGCCGGCGGCACCGACCTCTCGTGTGCCGGCGCAGACCCGACGGTGTCCGACTTCGCGCCCAACGGCGTGTGGCTCAGCAACGTGTGCGACCCCAGCACCAACGGTGGCCAGGTCGCCGCCGCGGTGTACTCGTTCACGCTGCCGTCGGCGATCGGCTACACCTCCCTCCGGGTGGACGCCTACGGCAACTCGCTGGCGCCCTCGGTCTTGGGCGTCGGCTTCACGCGGTGGGGCACTCAGGAGTACCAGTTCACGACCGAGCTGCTCACCGGGACGACCAACGCGTGGCGCACGCTCGGCCCCGTCTCGGCGACCGGGCTGGTCAGCTCCAGTCACGAGGTCGAGGGCACGATCTACGTGCCCAACGAGCCGGGCGTGAACTCCATGAACGAGTACGACTACGACCTCGGTTCGGTCCACCTCGTCGTGACCTACACCGTCCTGTCGTAGCCGTGAGCGCTCCGCTGTCCGCGACGCAGATCGCTGCCGGAGTCCGCAGTGGCGCCATGTCCGCTGCGGATGTCGTGGCGGCTGCCTTGGCGCGGATCTCGGAGCGAGACGGTCGACTTGGGGCCTTCCAGGTGGTGCGCGGCGAGCGGGCTCTCGCGGAGGCCGAGGCGCTCGCGCAGCGGTCCGACCTCGCACGACTCCCCCTGGCCGGCGTGCCGATCGCGGTCAAGGACAACGTGGCCGTCGAGGGCGAGCCGCTGCGAAACGGGTCGACCGCGACCCCGGACGGCCCACAGCAGATCGACCACCCGGTGGTGGCCCGGCTGCGCGCGGCAGGAGCGGTCGTCGTGGGCACGACCCGGGTGCCTGAGCTGTGCGTGTTCGGCGCGACCGACTCGGCCTTCGGCATCACCCGCAACCCATGGGCCCCCGCGCGCACCCCCGGTGGCTCGTCCGGTGGTTCCGCCGCCGCGGTGTCGTCGGGCATGGTCCCGGTGGCCCACGCCGCCGACGGGATGGGCTCGATCCGCATCCCCGCCGCGAGCTGCGGTCTGGTCGGCATCAAGCCCGGGAGTGGTCTCGTGCCGGCCCAGCTCGGCCCGAACGACTGGTACGGCATGGCCGAGAACGGACCGCTCGCGACGACCGTCGCCGACGCCGCCCTGATGCTCTCGGTGATGGCGGCCCAGCCCGGTCTCGCCGAGGTCCGTGAACCTGACCTCCCGCTGCGCATCGCCGCCTCGACGCGCGCGCCCATCCTCGGAGCGCGTCCGCAGCTCGAGCACGTGCGAGCGGTCGTGCGAGCCGTGCGGCTGCTCGAGGGCGCGGGCCACGAGGTGCGCCGCGTCGACCCGCCGTACCCCGTCAACCCGCTGCCGCTGTTGGCGCGCTGGGCCGCGGGCACCTCGCAGGACGCGGAGGGCCTCGACCGCTCCCAGCTCGACCGGGCGGTGCGCTTCCATGCCGGCCTGGGTGACCGCGTCCGCGCCGCCGGGCTGGTCGAAGACCGCTCACGCGAGCGCTTCCTGCGCCAGCTGGCCGACTTCTTCGCCGACCACGACATCCTCGTCACCCCGACCCTCGCGGCTCCCCCGATTGCCGCCGCGCGGTGGGGCGAACGGTCCTGGCCTCGGGTCTTCGCCGCCAACGCCCGGTATGCGCCGTACGCCGCACCGTGGAACTTCGCCGGTTACCCCGCGGTCTCGGTGCCGGCAGGCGTCCACCCGCGCACCGGCACCCCGCTGGCCGTCCAGCTGGTCGCACCCGCAGGTGGCGAACAGCTGCTGCTCGGCGTGGCAGCGGTGCTGGAGCGCCTCGCCCCGTGGGCGCGGGTGGCGCCGGCCTACGCCTGAGCTCCTCCGGGGCTCGTTTCGCCTCACCTGCCGCGCCGAGAGGGGCCCTTCCACCGGAAGTGCACGAAGATCCGGCCGTGGTTGTCCACGTCCTTCTCCACCCGGTGGTACAGCGCGCGGTTCTCCTTCTGGTCGAGGAACCGCAACACGCGCTTCTTGAGCGCCCCCGAGCCCTTGCCGGGGATGATCTCCACGAGGGGAGCCTTCTTCGCCACCGCCTCGTCCATGACCGCCCGGAGGGCGCGGTCGATGTCCGCGCCCCGGTTGTAGATGTCGTGCAGGTCGAGGGTGAGCTTCACCCCGCCATCGTGCACCCCACACCCGCGCGGCGCGCTGCGGTATGCCGGTGAGTCATCGGCATACCGCACCGCGCGCCTCAGGGGGCGTCGGCCTCGCCGTCAGGTGGGCAGGTCTGCCGCGAACCGGTGCAGCGCGTCCGCCCAGTGCTGCCAGTCGCCACGGGGGTCGTCGGCAATGCCGTGCCCCTCGTGGAACACCTCCACCCTCGTGCCGTCGCCCTCGGGCGTGAGCTGCACGTCGAGCATGCTCAGCGGGCCGTCCTCATGGGGGTGCCAGGTGACTCGAACCTGCTCGAGCGGGTGGTAGCTCCGGACGACGCCATAGGAGCCGTCGCCCGCCCGCCACGGCTCCCCCCTTGTTGCCGATCCGGGCGCCGTCACCCAACAGGGCCCTGGTGCCGTCGGCGCTGATCAGGTGTTCCCAGACCTGGGCGACCGGGGCATGGACCGAGAGGCCGGCGCGGACGCCTGCCTCCGGTCCACCCGTGTCCGACTCGTCGGCAGGCGTGTCGACCTCACTGCTCATGGAGACCTCCAAATCGAGCCGGTCGCGCCCCGGATGGGCGAGACCCACCATGGACAGTCGACCAAAGCCCGGCGCGCCTGACAACCGGTCCGGGAAGGAGTTTCGGTCGACCGAGCAGCCCGAATCAGGCGACGCGGGTCTGCGGCGCGGTCTGCTTGGTCATGCCGGGGTCGCGGACCACGATGTCGCCGAGCACGTCGTCGATCTGCTTCATCACCTCGGGCTCGAGCTTCACCCCAGCGGCCTTGACGTTCTCGTGCACCTGCTCCGGGCGCGACGCCCCCACGAGCGCGGCGGCGACGTTCGGGTTCTGCAGCACCCAGGCGACGGCGAGCTGCGCCATCGACAGGCCGGCCTCGTCCGCGATCGGCTTGAGCCCCTGGACCCGGGTGAGGACGTCGTCGTTCATGAAGCGCTTGATCATGTCGGCACCACCCTTCTCGTCGGCGGCCCGCGAACCCTCCGGCGGCTGCTGGCCGGGCTGGTACTTGCCGGTCAGGACACCCTGCGCGATGGGGCTCCAGACGATCTGGCTGACGCCGAGCTCCTCGCAGGTCGGCACGACCTCGCCCTCGATGACCCGCCACAGCATCGAGTACTGCGGCTGGCTCGAGATGAGCTGGAAGCCGAGCTCCTTGGAGAGCTTGACGCCCTCGCGGATCTGGTCGGCGGTCCACTCGCTCACGCCGATGTAGAGGGCCTTGCCCTGACGGACGACGTCGGCGAAGGCCTGCATGGTCTCCTCGAGCGGCGTCTCGGTGTCGTAGCGGTGGGCCTGGTAGAGGTCGACGTAGTCGGTCTGGAGCCGCGTCAGCGAGCCGTTGATCGACTCCATGATGTGCTTGCGCGACAGGCCGGTGTCGTTCTTGCCACCCGGGCCGGTGGGCCAGTAGACCTTGGTGAAGATCTCCAGGCTCTCGCGCCGCTCCCCCAGCAGGGCGTCGCCGAGGACGGTCTCGGCCTTGGTGTTCGCATAGACGTCGGCCGTGTCGAAGGTGCTGATGCCCGCGTCGAGCGCGGCGCGCACGCACTGCGTGGCGACGTCGTTCTCGACCTGCGAGCCGTGGGTGAGCCAGTTGCCGTAGGTGATCTCGGAGATCTTGAGTCCGCTGTTGCCGAGGTATCGATAGTCCATGCTTCAACCGTATGCCGCGGCGCGAGATCGCGCGCTACGGGCCCCCCGCACTCGGCGCCCCACCCGCTGGGCGGCCCCGCGCGCTCGGCGGCCCCGCACGCTCGCGCCGCCACTGCCCGAGTCGGCGTTGGTAGGACCCGGTCGTCAGGTCCCACTCGACTCGCGGTCCGGTGGGGCTGGCGACCAGGCGGCCGCCGTAGCCGTGGCTGTGCACCACGGTGTGGTGGGCGCGGCAGAGGAGCGCCGCGTTGTCGAGATCCGTCGGGCCGTCGTCCACCCAATGGATCAGGTGGTGGGCGTCGGTCCACGCTGCGGGCTTGGAGCAGCCGGGAAAGGTGCAGCCCCGGTCGCGGATCCAGAGGTGTCGGATCTGGGCGCGGTTGAACAGCCTGATCGCCTGTCCCTGGTCCAGGATCTCGCCGTCGGCGCCGAGCACCATGGGAATGACCTCGGCATCGCAGGCCAGCCGGCGCACGGTTCCCGCGGTGAGCAGGTCGCCCGCGGGGCTCAGACCGGCGCCCCGGCACCGACCCACCAGCGCGTCGAGGCCGATGGTCAGCACGAGGCTCGTCTTGGCTTGGCGCGGCACGCCGTCTGGGGCCGACACCGCGCGCGCCACGAGCTCGATGAGGGCGTCGGCCCGGCGAGCGGCGGGCCTGCGGAGGTCGGGCTCACCGGTCTGGGCGTCAGGCTCCGGCTTGGCCAGGGCGTCGACAGCGGCGTCGACGATCGCCGCGCCCTCCTCGTCGAGCAGCAGTGTGTAGCGCCACATCCCGAGCGGCCCTGCGCCCTTGACGAGCGAGCGCATCGCTCGACGGACCCCCGCCTCGTCCTCCACGAGGCGGTCGGAACGCAGGTGATCGGCGGCATACCGCACGGCAGCGGCCAGATTCCGCTCGGACAAACCGTCGGCCCCGCGCCCACCGTCGATCAGCGTGGCGGTCGCCTCGGCCAGCACGGTCGGGTCGGCGAGGCTGCGCACATCCGTGTGGAACCGCACGACCTGGGCGGCCTTGACGACCGGCAGGGGCCGGACGTCCTGGTCCCCCGAGCGAACGCCCTCGGCCACGGCGTCGAGGACACCCTCGAGGCGCAGTTCGTCGGCCACGGCAGCAACGGCGTCGAGGTCCCGCAGGGTCCGCTCAGGCATGAGCGGCGCGGCTGAGCGGGCCCAGTCCATCGCGCTCCACCCATCGGAGGTGCTCAGGCCCCGCCGCCTCGCCTCGGCCAGGACCGCGACCATGGCACTCTGCGCCGCCGTGACGACGTGGCCGAGCGCCTCGGCAGCGCCGCGCACCTCGTCATCGGACAGCGCCCAGACACGCTCCGGCAGGCACTCGGCAAGACTCGCCTGCGCGACCCGCGCACCCCCGAGCACGGGCCGGCTCTGCGGGCCGTCTTCCCGTGGGTGCTCCTGTGGTGCGATCGCCATGTCAGAAACCTACGGGCAACCACTGACAGTCGGCTCCGGATCATCATGCACGAATCTCATTGCCCCGCAACGACTTCGGCGATAACCATAGCCTTCTTCGTCACAGACGCCGCACCCGTCACCCCGGACGCGTCAACCGCGCCGTTGCGGAATCGATCATCCACAGGCAACCGCCGCGGGCAACGGCGCAGCGCCCGGGTGTGGACAGAAATCCGCTACGGGCGAACCCTGAACAGCACCCGCCGTCACAGGCGGCACGCTTGTCTTGTCGGACGGATGGAAGGACACCATCGACGAGGGAGCCAATGATGAGGGTTTTCGTCGCAGGGGCCACCGGAGCCATCGGCCGCCAGCTCGTGCCACGGCTGGTCGCGGCCGGCCACGAGGTGCACGGCATGACGCGCAGCGCCGCGAAACAGCAGCTCGTGCGCGACCTGGGCGCCGTCCCCGTGGTCGCCGACGCGCTCGTTGCCGAGCAGGTCGCCGAGGCCGTCGGTCGGGTGCAACCGGACGTCATCGTGCACCAGCTCACCTCGATCGGCCCGATGGACCTGCGGCACTTCGACCGCGCGTTCGCGATGACCAACCGGCTGCGCACCGAGGGCACCGACCACTTGCTCGCCGCTGGCCAGGCGGTTGGGGTGGAGCGCTTCGTCGCACAAAGCTTCTTCGCGGCATACGAACGCACCGGCGGCCTGGTCAAGACCGAGGACGACCCGTTCGGGCTCACACCGGCCAAGGAGATGCGCGAGACGGTCGCCGCGATCCGGCACGTCGAGGAGGCGGTGCTCGCAGCGCACTGGACCGAGGGGGTCGTGCTGCGTTACGGCGGCTTCTACGGGCCGGGCACGTCACTCGGGCCCGATGGCGAGCAGACCGAGGCGGTCCGCCAGCGGAAGTTCCCGGTCGTGGGCAACGGCGCCGGCGTGTGGTCGTTCATCCACATCGCCGACGCGGCGGAGGCCACCGTCGCGGCGGTCGAACGCGGTCGGCGCGGGGTCTACAACATCGTCGACGACGAGCCGGCGTCCGTGGCCCAGTGGCTGCCCATCCTGGCGCGCACGTTGGGTGCCAAGGAGCCGATGCACGCACCTCGCGTCGTGGGGCGGCTGCTCACCGGTGAGGTCGGAGTGGTGATGATGACCGAGCTGCGGGGCGCCTCGAACGCCAAGGCGAAGCGCGAGCTCGGCTGGAGCCCGTCACACCCGAGCTGGCGTCAGGGCTTCCACGAGCTGACGACGCCGAGCCCCTGACACCGGCGCCACCAGCGAGAGGTGAGGAGGTATGCCGCGGGCTCGCCACGCGGCATACCTCACCTCCGGGGGCGTTCAGCGCGCCGGCTGAAGCGCGGCGCTGCCCTCGGTCTCCTCGGACTCGGGCTCGGAAGCTGGTGCCCCGTCGAGCTCGGCGTCGCGCTTGGCCAGCGCACCGGGCCACCACATCCGACCGCGGGCATCGAGGTTGAGCGCCGTCACGAGGACCGAGCGGACCACGAGGGTGTCGAGCAGGACACCGAGCGCCACGGCCACGCCGATCTCGGCGAAGGCGACCACCGGAAGCGTGCCGAGCACCGCGAACGTCCCCGCGAGGACGAGGCCTGCCGAGGTGATCACGCCACCGGTTGCCGCCAGCCCGGCGAGGGCGCCACGTCGGGTGCCGATCTCCTTGGCCTCCTCGTGAACGCGTGTCATGAGGAAGATGTTGTAGTCGATCCCCAGCGCCACGAGGAACACGAAGACGAACAGCGGCAGCGAGGTGTCCGCCCCTGCGAAGCCGAGGACGTGCCGGAAGATCAGCGAGGAGAGCCCGAGCGCCGCGCCGTACGACAGAACGACTGTGCCGATGAGGATCAGCGGCGCGGTGACGGCCCGCAGCAGCAGGACGAGGATCAGCAGCACCACCGCGAGGATGAGCGGGATGATCCGCCTGTTGTCGTCCGATGACGCCCGAAGCGTGTCCGCGCGCGTCGCGGTGTCGCCGCCGGCGATCGCGTTGGCCCCGGGGACCCGAGCGATGGCGCTGCGGATGCGGTCGATGCTCTGGGTCGCCGCGTCGGAGTCGGGAGCGGCGCTGAGGGTCGCCTGGAGTAGCGAGCGGCCGCCCTTGGTCACCGGGTCGGTGACGGAGGAGACCCCCGCCAGGCCCTGCAGGGTGGTCTTGACGGCGCCCGCCTGCGAGGCGTTCGCGAGCACCATGACCGGAGAACCGGAGCCCGCCGGGAAGTGCCTGGCCAGGACCTGTTCGCCGACCACGGACTCGGGGGTGCCGTAGAAGGCGTCCTTGTTCTGCAGGCCGACCGCGTTGAGCTGGAGGATGCCGAGCGACGCCACGGCGAGCAGCACCGAGGTGACGACCCAGGTGCGCCGCGGGGCGCGGGCGATGCGAGCGCCGATGCGCGCCCAGACGCCGTCGCGGGTGTGGTCGGCCGAGCCGAACGACGGCCGCACCGGCCAGAAGATCCAGCGTCCGAGCACGACGAGCAGCGCCGGCAGCAGCGTCAGCATGACGAGCAGACCAACGGCGACACCGATCGCGGCGACCGGGCCGAGGCCCTTGGTGGAGTTCATCGTCGCGACGAGCAGGCACAGCATGCCGGCGATGACGGTGGCGCCGGACGCGAAGATCGCAGGGCCGGCGCGGTGGAGCGCGAACGCCATCGCCTCGTGGCGGTCCGCGTGACGGCGCAGCTCCTCGCGGTAGCGGGCGACGAGCAGCAGGGCGTAGTCGGTGCCGGCGCCGAACACGATGACGGTGAGGATGCCCGAGCTCTGCGCGTTGACGGTGAGGGTGTCGCCCTTGGCGAGGAAGTAGATGACGGCCTGGGCGACGAACAGGGCCGTGCCGGCCGAGATGACCGGGACGAGCCACAGGATCGGACTGCGGTAGGTCAGCAGCAGGATGATGATGACGACGGTCATGGCCGAGTAGAGCAGCTTGCCGTCGATGCCCGAGAAGGCCGCCGACGAGTCAGCGGAGAATCCGACCGGCCCAGTGACCTGCATCGACAACCCCGCCGGGCGGTCCTGGGCGATGGCCCGCAGGTCCTTGGCGGTGGCGCTCAGCGAGTCCCACCCGGCGCTGCCTGCATCAACGGGGACGATGACCTGCAGCGCCTTGCCGTCGCGCGACGGGATCGGGCCGACGCTGTCCTTGCGGACCGGGGCGAGGGCGTTGAACTTCGCCACCTGTGCGGTGACTGCCTGCGTGTCCGCCGGGGTCAGGCCAGACGCGCGCTCGTAGACGAGGACCGCCGGGAACTCGTTCTTGCTCTGGAACGCCTCGATCTGCTTGACCACCTGGGTCGACTGGGCGTCCGCCGGCAGCCAGGCGACGGCCTCGTTGTTGAGCGCGCCCTGCAGCTTGCCCGCAGGCCCGAACGCCGCGGCCAGCACGAGCAGCCAGAACCCGACGACGAACCACTTGGTCACCCGGCCCGCTGGGAACCATGCCATCCGCCCGACATCGCCGATCCGTGTCTGTGCCATCCCCGTTGCCTCTCGCCTAGCGTCGTCGCACCCTCCTGCCAGGCGCTGTCCCCCTTCACGCTAAGCCGCCGGACCCTTGCGGAACAACGGTTTTCGCTGGAGTTGGGCGATGGTTCAGGGGTCGTTCAGGGGTGACCCTGAGGTCGGGTCGGGCAAATCGGGTCGTATGCCGCGTGGCGGGATCCATGGTTGGGGGACCTCCGGCGCGGCGAGGGCCCGCGTGCCGTCCATGTTGAGGTCTGTGCCGCGCTCGCGGCGGCCGAGCGTTGGCAGCGCCTGACGACCACCCAAGTCGCCACGGCCTTGCAGGATTGGGAGTCGTTGTGGGCCGGGGTGCGCACGGTCGACCTCAGCGAGTCGATTGCGGGGCTGCAGGTCGCCTGGCCCGAGCCCACGCCTTGCGGGGCGCCGACGCGGTGCACCTCGCCACGGTCGCAGCCGTCGGTGTCGATCAGGCCTACTTCGCCGTGTGGGACCTTCGACTGCGGGAGAGCGCTCGTGCTCTGGGCGCACACGTGGTCCCGCAGTCACTCTTGAGCGGGGCCCAGTAAGGCCTACCTGCGGTTGGCCGAGGCCGCGATCGCCAACGCCATCGCACGGCCTCGGTCGTCCGAGACGCCAAGCGCCTTGCTCGCGACGACGATGGTCGTGTCGGCGCCGGCCGTCACGCTCGAACCCCCGGCCCGGATCGGCTGGCCGGCCGCGACCCACAGGGCCGTGGCAGGCCGGAACTGCGGGTCAACGCTGGTGCCGTAGACCACTCGGCGCTTGTTTGAGCGACGTCTCGAGCTCGAGGTCGGCTGCCGAGTGGTTGGCACTCAGCTGGATGGTCACCAACGTCGTTGCGGGGTCATCGAGGCGCGTGCCCCAGGCACAGCCGTTGCGAGTCGTGATCGGCTGAACCGTGCGCTTGATCGCCGAAGCCACCTCGGCCCCTGTGACGCGAGAGCAGTCAGTCGGCGCCGGGACAGTGGATCCCGACGCGGAGATCGACCCCAGGCTCGCACTCGACGGGTGACCTCCCGGCAGCGAGGCGAGGATCTTCGGCAACGAGGCCAGGAACCCCAGCGCCATCACCACGACGAGCAGCCCCGCGAGCAAGGCCCCAAAGCCACGGCCGAGTCGCGCACCGACTGAGCGCCTTCCCGGCCTCGCCCGCCCCGGCACGTGAGGTGACGCCGAGCCTGGCGCGGTCGACCGGCGGGCGGGTGCACGCCCTCGACGGACTGACTTGGCGGCGACAGCCGCTTGTCCGATGGCTGCCAGGAGCTCGGGGTGCGTTGTGGTCGAAGGGAAGTCAGTCATGGCTCGAGTGACGACCCGCCCCGCCGACTCGCGGTCCAGGAGCACGGGCTGAGCGTTCAGCCAGTCCACGAGGCGACCCACGGGTACGATCGAGACGCCTCGCACCATGCGGGGCTCCCCGAACTCGGCCTCGTGCGCGCCGGCGAGGCACAGGACCGGCGTCACCGGCATACCCGCCTCGGCTGCCATGTAGCTGGCCATGCCGTGCACCTTCTTGAGCTCAACGGCGAGACTGACCGAGACGGGTTGCCCGTCGCGGACCGTGTGCTGAAAGAGGCCCCCGTCGAACTCGGTGACCCGACCCGCGCGGTTCTTCGCGTCCACCAGGAAAAGGCCGCCGGGTCCGATCACCACGTGGTCGAGGTTGGCCTCGGACTGGCCCGGGCGCAGCAGCCGATCGTGCAGGACCGTCCAGGCCTCCCGCAGCTCGCTCAGGGCCGCAGCCACCCGGCGCTCGCCCGCTGCGCCGGCCGCCCACGCCCCTGCTCCGTCGTCGCCGATGTCTTTCAGCTCCTCGGCTTTGCGCTCAGCGCTTCCTCCCCCGACTGCCATGGTCAGGGACCCTAGATTTAGCGCCGTTCGGGCATCCTCCGAACCCAGGACTTCGGGGGCAAACCTGACCAAACGGATGACCGGGACGCCCTTCTTGCTCCTAAGCTGGCGCCGTGGCAGGGGACGCGCTGGACGACGAACGACTTCGACGCGAGGTGATCGCTGCCGCGGTCATGCGGCGAGCCGACGAGCTGGGCGGCTACCTGCCGTGGAACGAGCTGAGCGACTTCCCGTTGCCGGACGGAACGCGCCTCCGTCTCGTTGATGGCGGACGTGGCGGCATCTGGAACCCGCAAGGCTTCGGCGCCACGCTCAGTATCCTGACCTCGCCGGACGGGCCGTATCCAGACAGAGAGGACGGCGGCTTCCTCCAGTACAGCTACCAGAAGGGGCCCGAGGGCGGGAAGAACCTCAAGCTCCGGGCGGCGATGGAGCACCGCCTTCCCGTCATCCGGTTCGACAAGGTCGCGAAGGGGGCGTACCACCCGATCTACCCCGTCTTCGTCGTCGGAGACAACCCGATCACCCGCGAGTTCACCCTGACGCTCGACGAAGTCCTCCGGGCTCTGCCGGGCTCGCAGACGTTGTCCCCCATCGAGAAGGCGTATGCCGCGCGCCTGGTCCGGGCGCGCGTCCACCAGCCAGCGTTCCGCGCCCGAGTCATGCTCGCCTACGAGGGCACCTGCTGCGTGTGCACGTTGAAGCACCCCGAGCTGCTCGACGCGGCGCACATCATCGAGGACAACCAGGGCGATGGCGATCCCGTCGTCCCCAACGGGCTCAGCCTGTGCAAGATCCACCACGCCGCATACGACCGGCTGCTTGTTGGGCATCACTCCCGACTACGAGGTCAGAATCAACGCACGCCTGCTCGAGGAGATCGACGGACCGATGTTGCTCCATGGCCTGCAGGAGATGCACGGCCGCGATCTCGCGCTTCCCCGGGCGAAGGCGGACCGGCCCGATCCGGAGCGCCTCGAGACTCGCTTTCAGCTTGTTCGTCGCGGGCTAGGGGTGGGTGGCCGTGAGGTGCCGTCGGCCCCACAGGCCGGCGCGCGCGGCACGGCTCCTACATCGAATGTGGCGACTCAGCCTCGGCTATCAGCGCGGTGAGCGCTTCGCTGTCAAGCCTTTGCTCCGGGTCGGCTACTCCGTTTGTCAGGCGCACACCCTCCTGACGCAGCAGTGCCTCCGGATCGCGATGGTCGGACTCGTCACTCCACGCAAAACCGGGGGCCACGCGCCCGTCGGACGTCAGAACCCGCCATGCGTGGGTGCACTGCAAGCACTTGGCGATATGGCCACCGAGAGGCTGGGGCGCCGTGCCGACGGCGTCCGCGAGTTCGGTGTAAGACGTCCAATGCGCCTCGGGTAGCGCCTCAAGTATTTCGTGCAGACGTGACCAGTCGAACGCAGTTGGTTTGTCTGCCTTCTCGCCTCGGTAGAGCGCTCGCACATCCGCCAGACGCCGCCCGTCGGTGAGATGCCAGAACGTCCAGCCATTCGTCGCCTTGCCACCCTTCATGTGATAGCCAGCGCTTGAGGGCGTCGCGTAGCTCCTTCCGCCAAACTCGATCTGCCCCGCTGATGTGACAGTCGCTTCGAGCGCCTCCCATTGACCTGGCCTTGGCCGGAGGACGGTCCCTGGCTGCAGAAGTCCAGCAGCAAAAAGATGCTTGAGCTCGACCCAAGCGTTGTCCTTCGGCTGCGGGTCGCTAATCGACCCCGTATGTCCGGGAGGGCTCGGCCAGACTGCCAGGAGGATCTCGGTCAACGCCGTCGTGCGTTCGTCGATGGCAGCCTCATCCCAGGTGGTCTGCTCATGGGACTGTCGATTGAGCAGTAGGACGTCGTGCTTCACGATCTGGTCGCGCTTGCCACCGGCGCCCTGCCACGGTCCGTTCGACACCGTGCTGTTGAGGCTGGTCGTGAGCAGCGTTAGATTCCCCAAGCGATGAACATGTTCGCTCCGCGAGAGTTCCGCCTCAAGCCCAGCAACGTTCCAATGGGTCTGCCACTTTTGCGGCAGAACGTGTTCGATCGGGTATCCAATGCGCGGCACTTGCGGGTACTTGTGCGCCGCCCGAAGATGGTCCTCGATCGCCTCGAGATAGAGACGCATCCGGCCTCGTGGGTAGCGGTTGTACGCCTGCTCAGTACGAAGATGTTCCCGCACCTCGTCATCGCCAGGCCAGTACGTGGACGCCACGTTGAGCCTCGTGAGATGAGCCTGGACACGCCCAACGAGCTCACCCGCGGGCGCAGCGCGGCTGGTCTTGATGATGTCCGCCACGATTCGGCCGAGGTCCGCCGACGTTAGACGAAGTAGCTGGCGGCGGACGATCCACGACTCAAGCATTGCAACGACCGCATCGGCAACCTCTGCGGCGATGGCAAGTTCGGGGTCGTACAGCCAGATCATCGCCGGCTTGAGCAGTTCTACCCCGCCGGCCCGCATTCTGTAGAACGCCAGCTCGGGCCGGGTCAGAATCCGCGAGGTGTCGGCAGCATTCTCCGTCCAGCGTCGGTAGAGCTCAGCCTGCGCTTTGATCGCCAGCAGCAGATCGCTCATCTTGCTGCCGGACTCATAGTCGACGTAGGTCTTGAACCGGATGAACGTCTGCCGTGGACTGACTTCCTCGCCTAGTCGGCTGCCGAGCCATTGACCAAGAAACTGGGAACTGCGGCTCATGGTGTATCGCCCGACGCTCACGTCCTGTTCCCAGAACTTGGTCTCGAACGGCCAGTCCTCGGCGTACGCGCGTTTGGTATCGGCGCCCTCGGACTCGAGTCGCTGAAAGACGAAGTTCTTAATTAGGTCCGCTGCCGTAAGTGGTGTGCCACGCGCGTTGAGCGTTTCGAAGATTTCTTGCGAGTTCTCCTGGGCCAGCAGATCGATGACGACGAGCTGGAGTCCTTGGCTGATCGAGTGCGCGAGGGCATCCGCTCGCTCACGAACGTTCTCACCGACCCCGAGCCATTCCTCGACTCTCGCGACAAAGAAGCCGTGGGCTCGGACGATGCGTGCGCCAGCGTGCCTCAACTCGGCGTGCTCCACAGGGGGCTCGCTGTCCATCACCTCACGGAATGGTGCGCCGTCCTGGTTGGTGTGCGTCAGCTTGAGACTGGCCTCCACAACGCCGCCGTATGCGCGATTGTGTGTCAGATCGTCGAACTGCTGCGCGAGACCTTCAAGGCCCCGCCCCTCGAATACGGCCGCTGACGAGTCGATCAGAAGCTGCAGGGTCGTGAGCCGCTGTTGACCGTCGATGACGTTCTTCTCGGGGACCGCCCCCTGTTGGCCGTCCAACGCCTGCAGGACGACAGCTCCAAGGAAGTGCGTCGCCGCCGTGTACGGTTCCCGAATCCGCATCTCGGCGAGGCGAGCGATGTCCTGCCACAGCGGCAGCCACTGCTCCGCTTCGTCCCAGACGTACGGCCGCTGAAACAGAGGCACCACGAGATGTTGCGGAAGGTAGAACACAGCCTGCGGCGTGAGTACGTCGGTCTTCACATCTAGCACCGTAGATGGCGAACCAGACCATCTGGGCCTTTCGTGACACTCCGTCGGAAATTTGGACCACGCACCGGGTCCCGGGGCGCCTTATCGTCGGCGTGCTGCTCCTCCGTGACGACAACCGAATCACCCACGGCGCTGCATGACATACGGAAGGACCCGGAGCGGCTCCGCTCCGGGTCCTTCCGTTCTTGACTGGCTAGGTCAGCTGCAGCCGCTGGTGCTTCCGCAGCCCTCGCAGACGTAGCAGGAGCCAGCGGGACGCATCTTGGTCCCGCAGGTCATGCACATCGGCGCGTCGGCGGAGATGCCCTGGAACTTCTCGAGGAGCTCGGCCGAGGAGTGCACCTCGACGGAGACCTCTCGGGCCGAGGCGGCACCGGCACCGGACTTCACCGCGTCCGCGTTGAGGGTCTTGCCCTCGACCGCGGCCTCCGACTTCGCCGCGACGGCCGGCTTGGTGACCGGGGCAGACTGGCTGAAGTTCTCCAGCTCGTCCTCGATCTCCTCCTCGGACTCGCCGTCAGCCTCGACCGCGACGTACGAGCCGGTCTCGAGCTGGCGAGCGCGCTCCTGGGCGGTGTGGATGCCCATGAACGAACGGGTGTCGAAGTCCATGTGGTCCAGCGCCAGGCGGCGGAACACGTAGTCCATGATCGACTGCGCCATGCGCACGTCGGGGTCGTCCGTCAGGCCAGCAGGCTCGAAGCGCAGGTTGGTGAACTTCTCGACGAAGGTCTCCAGCGGCACGCCGTACTGCAGGCCGATGCTGACCGCGATCGAGAAGGCGTCCATCACGCCGGCCAGGGTCGAGCCCTGCTTGCCGAACTTGAGGAAGATCTCGCCGAGGTCGCCGCCCTCGTACGTGCCAGCGGTGAGGTAACCCTCGGCGCCACCGACCGCGAACGAGGTGGTCTGCGAGGCCCGACGCTTCGGCAGGCGCTTGCGCACCGGGCGGTACTCGATGACCTTCTCCACCTTGGCCTCGGCAGCAGCGGTGAGCTTGTCAGCCGCAGCATCCTTGGCCGTCGAGCCGCCATCGGACAGCGGCTGGCCGACCTTGCAGTTGTCGCGGTAGACCGCGATCGCCTTGAGGCCGAGCTTCCAGCCCTGCAGGTGGACGTCCTCGATCTCCTCGACCGTGGCCGTCTCGGGCAGGTTGACCGTCTTGGAGATGGCACCGGACAGGAACGGCTGGACCGCAGCCATCATGCGCACGTGGCCCATCGGCTGGATGGCCCGCGCACCCATGGCGGTGTCGAAGACCTCGTAGTGCTCGGTCTTGAGGCCAGGCGCGTCGATGACGTGACCCTTGTCGGCGATGAACTCAACGATCGCCTCGATGGTCTCGCCGGTGTAGCCCAGCTTCTTGAGCGCACGCGGGATGGTGAGGTTGACGATCTGCATCGACCCGCCACCGACGAGCTTCTTGAACTTCACCAGCGAGAAGTCGGGCTCGATGCCGGTGGTGTCGCAGTCCATCATGAAGCCGATGGTGCCGGTCGGCGCGAGCACCGACGCCTGCGCGTTGCGGTAGCCGTTCTTCTCCCCCACCTTGACGACGTCGTCCCACGCCTTGCTGGCGGCGCGGTGGATCGCGGTGTCCATGGTGTCGAGCGGGTGGATCGCGTCGTTCGCGGCCTGGTGCTTGCGCATCACGCGCTTGTGCGCGTCGGCGTTGCGGGCGTACCCGGCATACGGGCCGACGACCCCGGCGAGCTCGGCGGACCGCTTGTAGGCGGCACCGGTGAGCAGCGAGGTGATCGCCGCGGCGAGCGTACGGCCACCGTCGGAGTCGTAGCCGTGGCCGGTGGCCATGAGCAGCGCGCCGAGGTTGGCGTAGCCGATGCCGAGCTGGCGGTAGTCACGCGTGGTGTCGCCGATCGCCTCGGTCGGGAAGTCCGCGAAGCAGATCGAGATGTCCATCGCGGTGATGACGAGCTCGGCAACCTTCTGGAAGGTGACGGCGTCGAACGTGTCGTCGTCCTTGAGGAACTTGAGCAGGTTCAGCGACGCCAGGTTGCACGAGGAGTTGTCGAGCGACATGTACTCCGAGCAGGGGTTGGACGCGGTGATGCGGCCGGTCTCGGGGTTGGTGTGCCAGTCGTTGATGACGTCGTCGTACTGCAGACCCGGGTCGGCGCACTCCCACGAGGCCTCCGCGATCTTGCGGAAGAGCTCGCGGGCGTCGACGGTGTCGATGACCTCACCGGTGTTGCGGGCACGCAGCCCGAACTCGGTGCCGTCCTCGACAGCCTTCATGAACTCGTCCGAGACGCGGACCGAGTTGTTGGCGTTCTGGTACTGGACCGAGGTGATGTCCTTGCCGCCGAGGTCCATGTCGAAGCCGGCGTCCCGCAGCGCGCGGATCTTGTCTTCCTCGCGGGCCTTGGTCTCGACGAACTCGAGGATGTCGGGGTGGTCGACGTCGAGCACGACCATCTTGGCCGCACGACGGGTCGCGCCACCGGACTTGATCGTCCCGGCGGACGCGTCGGCGCCGCGCATGAACGACACCGGGCCGGACGCGGTGCCACCGGAGGACAGCAGCTCCTTGGAGGAGCGGATCCGGGAGAGGTTCAGGCCTGCGCCCGAGCCACCCTGGAAGATCTTGCCCTCTTCCTTGTACCAGTTGAGGATCGAGTCCATCGAGTCGTCGACGGCCAGGATGAAGCAGGCCGAGACCTGCTGCGGCGACGACGTGCCGACGTTGAACCACACCGGGGAGTTGAAGCTGAACACCTGGTGCAGCAGCGCGTACGTCAGCTCGTGCTCGAAGAGCTCGGCGTCCTCGGCGTTCGCGAAGTAGCCGTGGTCCTTGCCCGCCTTGACGTAGGTCAGCACGACACGGTCGATGAGCTGCTTGAGGCTCACCTCGCGCTTCTCGGTGCCGAGGGCGCCGCGGAAGTACTTGGTGGTGACGATCGTGGAGGCGTTGACCGACCAGAAGTCGGGGAACTCGACCCCGCGCTGCTCGAAGATGGTCTCGCCGGTCTTCCAGTTCTGCTGGACGACGTCGCGCTTCTCCCACGTGACCTCGTCGTACGGGTGCACACCAGGGGTGGTGTAGATCCGCTCAACACGGACGCCCTTGCCAGCGCCCTTGCGGGCACCTGCACGTGCTCCTGCGGTTTCAGTCATTTCTGGTGGCCTCCCTAGCCCCTGGTGATGCTGCGGTTTCTATGGTGTCAAAGGGCACTGACAGTGGTCGTGCCCGCCGTGCTGGTGGTGGCGTATGCCGCGGGCTCAGCCCGGCGACACGCTCCCCCGTGGTTGCGGCTCGCGTGGTTGCGGCCCGCGTGGCGGTGGCTCGGTGCCCGTGGCGTCGCGTTCGGCGCGGAGCAGGGTGATCGCGGCCTCGAAGTCCTCCAGGCTGTCGAACGCCTGGTAGACCGACGCGAACCGCAGGTAGGCGACCTCGTCGAGCTCGCGCAACGGACCGAGGATGGCCAGCCCCACCTCGTGGGCCTCGACCTCGGCCTGGCCCTGCTGGCGGATGCACTCCTCGACGCGCTGGGCGAGCAGGGCGAGGTCGTCCTCGGTGACCGGGCGGCCCTGACAGGCCTTGCGGACGCCGACGAGGACCTTGCTGCGGCTGAACGGCTCACTCGCGCCGGAGCGCTTGGTCACCGTGAGACTCGCGGTCTCGATGGTGGTGAACCGGCGCCCGCACTCGGGGCACTGGCGACGCCGGCGGATGGAGCTGCCGTCGTCGGTCGTGCGCGAGTCCATGACCCGGGAGTCGGTGTGCCGACAGAACGGACAGTGCATGACGGCGCTCCTCCCTGAAAGCCCTCTGGACCCGCCAGCTGGGGATGAATCTGTGGATCTGTTGGGGACAACGTGTGGACAACCAGTCTAGTCCTGTGCACTACATGTGGACGAACTACACGGATGTAACCACTAGATGTAGGGATATCTTGTCCCACTGTGACCTGGGACGCAAGCGGATCGCCCAAACTTGTGTGGCAGTCTGCATCGCCGCAGGTCAGGGGCCTGCGACGGCGCGCCGACAACCCCCAGATCTGGGGTCCATGGGACTGGTGTGACACCAGAGGCGCCCAGATCTGGTGTTTGCCCGCATTCGGCCCCCCTAGATGTGGGGACTCGTCCCCGTGCCGCTGTCGGTGCCGTTCGGCAGGATGACCGCATGGACCCTCCTCGCGTCCTCTCCGACCGCCTCGCCACCCAGCGGCTGTCGTCGGCTCCCGTGGCTTCGGCCGCTGACGCCGTCCGGTTGCTCACCTGCGTGCAGAGCCAGGAGCGCGACCACGCCTTCTTCTCCCTCGCCATGCGCTCCACCAGCGCGACGTATGCCGCGCTCCGCGCCGAGCACGACGCCGGCGCCTTCCTGCGCACGCACATCCTCCGTCCGACGTGGCACTTCGTGGCGCCCGAGGACCTGCGGTGGATCCTCGAGCTGACCTCGCCACGGGTCCTGTCAGGCATGGCCGGGCGGCACCGACAGCTGGGGCTCGACGACCCTCGACGCCTCGGCGACGGACTCGAGCTGGTTGCCGAGCTGTTGCAGGACAAGCCGTTTCGCACCCGGCACGAGATCGGCGCCGCGTTCAACGAGCGCGGCTCGTCCATCACGGCGGGCCAGGAGCTCGGCCACCTGCTGCTCGTCGCCGAGCTGCGGGGCCTGATCTGCTCGGGGCCGATGAGCGGCGTCCACCACACCTACGCCCTGGTCGACGAGGTCGTCGCCCCGGCCCCGGCCCGAGAGCGAGACGCGGCCCTGAGGGAGCTCGTGCGCCGGTTCTTCGTCGGGCACGGTCCGGCGTCCGTCAAGGACTTCACCCGCTGGTCGTCCCTGACCGGCGCCGACACCAAGGCGGCCCTGGCCGACCTGGGCGACGACCTCGAACAGGTCGAGGTCAGCGGAGTCCCGCACTGGCGCGACCCCGCAGCGGTGCCGCGCCGCCGCCGAGGCGCGCCCGCGGCATACCTGCTGCCGGTCTACGACGAGGTGATCCTGACCTATCCGCAGGTGACGTTCCCGGCGGCGCCCGACCATCCGTTCGCCGAGCGGCCCGACCCGTTCTGGGCCCGAGTGGTCCTCGACGGCGTCAACGTCGGCCTGTGGAAACGCACCGTGACGAGCGACGTGGTCGAGGTCGACGTGCGCCTCGCACCGAGCGTGTCGCCGCGCGGCCGGGAGCAGGTACGCATCGCGGCGCAGCGCCTCGCCGGGTTCCTCGGCCGCGACCTGTCGTATGCCGAGAACGAGGGCAGACCCCACCTGTGGCGCGGCTAGCCCTGACGGTCAGCGCACGACCTCGCGATGGGCCGCGTCGACCCGGCGGGTCCACCCTCGGCGGTCGAGGTGCTCCAGCAGTGGCACCGCGACGCGACGGGTCGTGCCGAGCGCCTGCCGGGCCTGGCTGAGGGTGAACGGTTGCGGCAGCGCGGCCAGCTCCCGCATGGCCCGCGCGGGGCCGTCCGGCAGCAGCACCACGTCGTCACCGAGGCGGACGATCCGACCGATGCGTTCGGCTGCGGCCAGCTCGCGCTGCCCCAACCCGGCCTCGGCGAGCTCGGGCCGCTCGGGCGCCGCGAACGGCGCCACGGCCAGCCGCTGCTCGACCGCGCGCAGGCCGGCCTCGGCGGTCCCCAGGCTCGCCTCCGCCGCCCCCGGCACCCCCAGCCGACCCTCGCGCAGCTCGAGTCCCGCGTGCGCGACGACGGTCGACATGAGGGACCGGTCGGGCACGCCCGCCATCGTCCGTGCCGCGTCGACCGTCATCGTCGGGTCGAGTGGAGACGCCTGCGCCTTGGCCTCGACAGCCGCCCGCACCGACTGCGCCCACCGCTTCAGCGCGGCCGTGTCGAGGTACCACGAGCCGACCGTCAGTACCGAGTCCGGCGGGTTCCCTTGGGGTGCAACGACCCCCAGCACCTGCGCATCGACGTGACTCATCGCGCCGCGACGGCCGACCTCGACCGCCAGGTCGGGTACGCCCGAGTACCCCTCGAGCTCGAGGGCGCGTCGGCCCGCGGCGCCGCGACGTCGCAGGGCCGGCGGGTCAGGGTCCAGCACCAAGGCGCCGGCGAGCGCCCGCGACCCCGGGTCGCGCAGGATCGCCCGGTCGCCGGCCACGAGGGGCAGCGCCCGCCGCAGCACCAGCCGGGCCGTGTCGTCACCCAACGGCCTGACTCTGGCGCCCACCGCTGCCGTACCGACGTGCAGCACCAGCTCACCGGACAGCTCGCCCACGGCCAGACCTCTGACGCGCACGTCGAGCAGCTCGGTGACCCGCCAGGCGCCAGGCGTCAGGAGCACGTCGCCGCGCCCGACCTGCGCGGTGGCGAGACCGCGCAGGTTGGCGGCCACGCGGCATACGGGGGGTGCGGTGGTCACCGGGCGTTCGAGGGACTGCAGGGAGCGAACGGCCACCGCCCGCCCGCCGAGCTCGAGGGAGTCGCCCACCGCGATGGTGCCCTCGCCGAGCGTGCCGGTCACCACCGTGCCGCTGCCCTTGATCGTGAAGGCGCGGTCGACCCACAGGCGGGTGCGCCCCTCGGCGCGCGGCTGCGGCAGGGCCGCGACCAGGCGCGAGAGGGCAGCCCGCACCTCCGGGAGGCCCTCGCCGGTGCGAGCCGAGACGGCGACGGCCTCGACGGCGCCGAGGGAGGTCGCCGCCAGCCGCGCCCGGGCGTCGGCGAGCGCCGGCCCGGGGTCGGCGAGGTCGCTGCGGGTCACCAGGAGCAGGCCGTGGGCCACGCCCAACGCGTCGACCGCCGCCAGGTGCTCGGCCGACTGCTGGCGCCAGCCCTCGTCGGCGGCGACGACGAACAGGACCGCCGGCACCGGGCCCAGGCCGGCGAGCATGTTGCCGATGAAGCGCTCGTGGCCGGGCACGTCGACGAAGGCGAGCGGCTCCCCCGAGTCCAGGGTCGTCCATGCGTAGCCCAGGTCGATGGTCAGGCCGCGTCGGCGCTCCTCCTCCCACCGGTCCGGCTCGATCCCGGTGAGGGCGCGGACCAGGGTGGACTTGCCGTGGTCGACGTGCCCAGCGGTGGCGACGACATGCACCGGCGGGGCCTTTCGTCGAGAGGGGTGGAGACCTCGCCCACGCTATCTCGGGCCCATCGTCGGTGCGTGGACACCTCACGACCGGCAGCCCTCGCGAGCGCGATCGACCTGGCCCTCGCGGACGCCCAGACGACCCTGCACCGCCTCACGCCAGCCGAGGCGCTGGCCGCGCAGCGGCAGGGCGCGCTGCTGGTCGACACCCGGACGCCTCAGCAGCGTCGCCGCCAGGGCGAGCTGCCGGGGGCGGTCGTGATCGACCGAACCGTCCTGGAGTGGCGGCTGGACCCGACCAGCGACTGGCACATCGCCGAGGCGTCGGCCGACCGCCAGGTGGTCGTCGTGTGCCGTCAGGGCTACAGTTCGTCCCTTGCGGCGGCCTCGCTGCGCCGACTCGGGGTCGACGCCACCGACGTCATCGGCGGCGTCGAGGGATGGCTCGCGGCGGGGCTACCCGTGGGCTCGAGCGCTGCCGACGTGCGCGAGTGAGCGCTATCGACCGGTCGTGATCGAGTCGTCGGTGACTCCCCGCTCGCGGCGCCGTTCGAGACGTTCGCGTTGCGGTGCCACGGTGTAGCGCGGGTCCTTGGCGGACTCCATGCCCGCCTCGAAGATCCCGAACCGCGTGCACACCGAGCCGGCCATCAGCGCCAGACCACTGAGGACCGCGGCGGTGCGGTGGCGACCGAGCACGGCTCCCCCGGCCGCACCGGCGACCGTGAGCGCCCGGCTGGCCTTCAGCAAGGTGCCGGCGTGGCCGGTCTTGAGCGGTTCGGCGAGCGTCTCGCCAAGGCTGCGCTCGAGACGGTCCATGGCCGCCAGCTCCAGCGCAGCCCCGGCCACGGCCATCCGACGGGCCGGTCCGGTCTGCTCCGGCGGTGCGGTGACCAGGGCGAGCCCGGCGGCTGCTGCGCTGGCCGAACCGACGAACACGAACGGCAGCTCGCGATAGGACTCGTGCCAAGTGGGCGTGGCCGTGTCGGCCAGCAGCACCGCCGTGTATGCCGCGAGCGGCGCGGCCAGCAGCGCCGACCCCGCGGACGCGGCCGGGTCGACGAACCTCAGCGCACCGGCCAGCGCGGAGTCGTCGTCGAGCAGCTCGCGGCTCGCCTCGGACGCCACAGCCAGTCCGGCAAACGCGCCGAAGCCCGTGAGGATCCAGCTGCCCACCGACATCGGCGAGGTGAGCTTGACCGTGCGCATCATGTTGAGGGCACGCGCGGGTTTGCCGAGGTCGCGCACCAGCGCGAGGCCACCCGCGGTGAGGGCCGCCAGCGCGGCATACCGGCTGTTGCGGCGCAGCACCGGCAGCCGGCGCGCTGCCCCACCCGCACCGAGCAGCGCGGACCCTGCGGCCAGCCCACCGAGGAAGATGTAGGCCGGGATGTCGGCCTCCCACGGCGCGGGTTTGACCACGGGCCGGCCGTAGTAGCTGTCGAACTTCACGTCCGGCACCATCATCGACTCGTCGCGGCGGCGGCCACCGTCGCGACCACCATCGCGGCGTTCGGCCCGACGCTCGGCCCGGCTGCGCTCGGGCGGGCGGTCGGAGTCGAGGGGGTTGGTGGTCATCGCCGGCGGCCTCCGAGGAACGAGCCCGCGGCAAGGACGAGCATCGCCAGCCCAGCCAGGCCGGCCTTGCGATACATGTCGGGCAGGGCGGCAGTGGTGACCCGGGGGTCCGGTGGCAGGCCGTAGACCTCGGGCTCGTCGAGCAGCAGGAAGACCGACCCGGTGCCGCCGACGCCGTCATTCTCGTTCGCGCCGTACAGCCGCGCCTCGGGGTAGCCCTGGTCGTGGAGCTGGGCCACCCGCTCGTGGGCTTCGGCTTGCATGTCGGCGAGGTCACCGAACCGGATCGAGGTGGTCGGGCACGCCTGCGCACAGGCTGGCGTCTGGTCGTGGCCGATCCGGTCGTAGCAGAGCGTGCACTTCTGGGCGGCGCCGGCGTTGGTGACCGTGTCGTCGCCGGGGCGGCGCTCGATGACGCCGAACGGGCACGCCGGGACGCAGTACCCGCAGCCGTTGCAGACGTCGTCCTGGACCACCACCGTGCCGAACTCGGTGCGGAACAAGGCCCCCGTCGGGCAGACGTCGAGACAGGCCGCGTGGGTGCAGTGCTTGCACACGTCGGACGACATCAGCCAGCGGAAGTCGGGCATCTGGTCCTCGGCGAACGCCTTCGCGACGGAGTCCACGTCGGACCCCACACCCGAGCCGACCTCGGCGTCGACCTCGGTGCGCAGAGCCGGCATACCGAGGTCGATGAGGCGGCGCCCGGACTCGCGCGCCGCCGCGATCCGGTCGCCGTCCTGCTCGATGAACGCGACGTGGCGCCAGGTGCTCGCTCCGAGCGCGCCCGTGTTGTCATAGGAGGACCCGAGCAGGTCGAGGCCGTCCTCGGGGATGGCGTTCCACTCCTTGCAGGCCACCTCGCAGGCCTTGCAGCCGATGCAGATCGAGGTGTCGGTGAAGAAGCCCTTGCGTGCGCTGTCGCCGGTCCAGCCCGCGTCCGTCGCAGGGTCGGTCGGACCGGAGAGCTGGTTGTTCCAGAAGCTCATCGGTCGCGCCCCTCGTCCTGGTGGTCGTTGGTGTGGTCGTCATTGGTGTGGTCGTCATTGGTGTGGTCGTCATTGGTGTGGTCGGTGGCCAGCTCGTTGCCGGTCTGGACGGTAGTACCCGACCGTGACTGGTACTCGGCAACCAGCCGTAGGACGTCCTCACCGCGCGGCCGTCGACCGGGCTGGATGTCGCACGAGCCGACCTTGGACTCCTGGATCTGGACGTTGGGGTCCAGGGCGACACCGAGCAGGTCGTTCGCCGCGTCGCCGGAGACGATCGCGTCGCTGCCGACGCCCCAGTGGTACGGCAGCCCGATCTGGTGGATGGTGCGCCCGTTGATGACCAGCGGCGTCATCCGCTCGGTGACCAGGACCCTCGCCTCGATCGCCGACCGCGCGGAGACGAGCGTCGCCCACCCGCCGTTCTCGAGGCCCCGCTCCTGGGCGAGCTCTGGGCTCACCTCGCAGAAGAACTCGGGCTGGAGCTCGGCGAGGTAGGGCAGCCATCGGGACATGCCACCGGCCGTGTGGTGCTCGGTGAGCCGGTACGTCGTGAACACGTAGGGGTAGACCTCGGCGCCAGGACTCGTGCCCGACGGGCTCCAGAGGTTGTCCTTGCGGGGGAACACGACCCGCGTCGGGCTGGACTGCTGGGCGTAGAGGGGGTTCTGGACCGGGGACTCCTGCGGCTCGTAGTGGGTCGGCAGCGGTCCGTCGACCAGGCCCTTGGGCGCGAACAACCAGCCCTTGCCGTCGGCCTGCATGACGAACGGGTCGTCACCGGCCAGGCCGTCCGGGCCGCCCGTGCCCGGTGGCGGTCGGTGGTCGGGGCGCGTGGCCACCGGGAAGTCCGGGACGTCCTTGCCGGTCCACGTCGCCTTCTCCTCGTCCCACCACACGTAGGCCTTGCGCTCGCTCCACGGCTTGCCGGCCGGGTCAGCCGACGCGCGGTTGTAGAGGATCCGGCGGTTCATCGGCCACGCCCAACCCCAGTCAGGCGCCACCTCGGACTGCTCGCGCCCCGGGACTCGGCTCGCCGCGCGGTTGACCCCGCCGGCGAAGACCCCGGCGTAGATCCAGCACCCACCGGTGGTCGAGCCATCGGCCCGCATGGCCAGGTAGTTGTCGAGCGGCTTGCCGGCATCGTCGCCGCTGAGGTGGACCCCGTTGATCTCACGCAGGACGGCCTCGGCGTCGATCTCGCCGGACGGTTCGAGTGGGTAGTCCCAGGTCAGGTCGAGCAGCGGTCGGTCGCGGGGGTCGGTGGAGTCCTTGAGCTTTTCGCGGATGCGCTGGCCGAGCAGGTGGAAGAACTCGAGGTCGCTCTGGCAGTCGCCGGGCGGCTCGACCGCCTTGTGGTGCCACTGGAGCAGCCGCTGGGTCTGGGTGAAGCTGCCGGACTTCTCCACGTGCGAGGCGGCCGGGAAGAAGAAGACCTCGGTCTGGATGTCCTCGGTGGCCAGCTCGCCGGTGGCTATCTCGGGGCTGTCCTTCCAGAAGGTGGCTGACTCGATCAGGTTGAGGTCACGAACCACGAGCCACTTCAGGTGGGACAGGCCCAGCCGCTGCATGCGCCCGTGGGCCGAGCCGACGGCCGGGTTCTGGCCCAGCAGGAAGTAGCCCTCGACCTCATCGTCGAGCATCGCCATGACCGTCTGGTAGGTGCCGTGCGGCCCGGTCAGACGTGGGAGGTAGTCGTAGCACCAGTCGTTGTCCGCGCTGGCGTGCTCGCCCCACCACGACTTGAGCAGGCTCACGGCATACGCGTCGGCGTTGGCCCAGAAGCCCTTCTGCTCCTTGCTCGCGATCGCCTCGAGGTACTGCGCCCAGGTGTCGTGGCTGCCGGCCATTGGCATGGCGAGGTAACCGGGGAGGATGTTGTAGAGCGTCGGGATGTCGGTCGAGCCCTGGATGCTGGCATGGCCGCGCAGCGCCATGATGCCGCCGCCGGGACGACCGACGTTGCCCAGGAGCAGCTGCAGGATCGCGGAGGTGCGGATGAACTGGGCACCGAGCGTGTGCTGGGTCCAGCCCACGGAGTAGACCCAGGACGTGGTGCGGTCCCGGCCGCTGTTCTCGGTGATGGCCCTGGCGACGTAGTCGAAGTCGTCGACGGAGATGCCGCAGACCTGCGCGACCATCTCGGGGGTGTACCGGGCGTAGTGCCGCTTGAGGATCTGGAAGACCGTCTGCGGGTCCTGGAGCGTCTCGTCGCGCAGCACCCGGGCGTGCTCCAGCGCCGGGCCCCCGGAGCCGTGCTGGTCACCGGCGGAGTGTGCGGACTTCTGGCTGCCGTGCTGCTGCTCGGCGCCGGCGTCGCCCACTACGGTCCGCTTGCCGTCGCCGTCGCCGTCGCCGTCGCCGTCGCCGTCGCCGTCGCCGTCGCCGTCGCCGCCATCGTCGGCGGTCGCGTAGGACCACGACGTCTGGTCGTAGCCACCCTTGTCATGGTCGTAGCCGGAGAAGAGCCCGTCGAGGTCCTCGGTGTCCTGGAAGTCCGTGCTGATCAGCGTGGCGGCGTTGGTGTACGCCACGACGTAGTCCTTGAAGTAGAGCTCGTTGGTCAGGACGTGGTTGACCAGGGCACCGAGGAAGACGACGTCGCTGCCGGCCCGGATCGGCAGGTGCTTGTCAGCGCTGGCCGAGGTGCGGGTGAACCGCGGGTCGATGTGGATGACCTTGGCACCCTTGCGCCGCGCCTCGACCACCCACTGGAAGCCGACCGGGTGGCACTCGGCCATGTTCGACCCCTGGATGACGATGCAGTCAGCGTTGGCGAGGTCCTGGAGGTACTGGGTGGCGCCTCCGCGCCCGAACGAGGCCCCCAAACTGGGGACCGTGGCGGAGTGTCAAATACGCGCCTGGTTCTCGATCTGGATCGCGCCCGCCGCGGTGAACAGCTTCTTGATGAGGTAGTTCTCCTCGTTGTCGAGGGTCGCTCCCCCGAGCGAGGCGATGGCCATGGTGCGGCGCAGCGACCTGCCCTTGGCATCGTGGTCCTGCCAGCCGCGGCGGCGGCTCTCGACGAAGCGGTCGGCGACCATGTCGAGCGCGGTGTCCCGGTCGAGGGACTCCCACTGGGTGCCCCCGGGGCGGCGGTAGAGCATGGCGGTCTGGCGGCCGGGGTGGTTGACCAGCTGCTCGCTGGCGGAGCCCTTGGGGCACAGCCGGCCACGGGAGATCGGCGAGTCCGGATCGCCCTCGATCTGGACGACCTTCTCGTCCTTGACGAACACGCGCTGCCCGCAGCCCACCGCGCAGTAGGGGCAGATGCTCTGCACGACCCGGTCAGCAGTGCTCGTGCGCGGGGTCAGCTCCTCGGTATGCCGCGAAGTGACCGCCGGACCGCGGCCCAGGAGATCTCCCGACCGGACTTGGCGGACGACCGGCCACGAGAGAAAGGCCTTCCTGGCGTCCACGCGGAACCTCCCTGCCTGCTGATCAGCGATGTTGCTGTCAACCTGCCACAACTCGCGGGCCGGTGCACGCCCGGCAGGCAGGCCGGCAGCCAAGCCCGGCGGCGGTTGGCTCAGCAGCCGTTCAGCGTCGTTCAGGGGCGTTCAGGGGCCGGCTCAGCCGACGGCGGGAATGAGCAGGCTCTGCCCGGCGTGGATCTCGGAGCTGGTCAGGTCGTTGGCGACCTGGATGCGAGCGACGGCGTCGGCGACCGGCAGGCCGGGCAGCTGCTGAGCCGCGATCTGGGAGAGCGTCTGGCCACCCTGAACCGTCGTCGAGTGGTCGATCACCGTGGCCGAGGCGCCGCCGGAGAGCAGGGCGATGGTGGCGGCCACGAGGACGACGAGCACCAGGGACGTGATGGCGAGGCGGCCCGCGCGGGTGAGGCGCAGTGGCGCGCCGGGCACCGCCACGGCGTCGCTGCCGCAGGGCACGGAGACCAGGTGCGGCCGGGCCACCCGGCTCGGCACACGCAGGGGGGCGGGGGCGACGTCCCAGGCAACTGCTGCACTCATCGGTTCCTCCATCTGACGGCTCTTCGAACGAGTGTGCGAAAAGCGCTCTGCCTGATTTCTAGCACGCATGTTCGAAAGGTTCAAGACACGCGTCGAACACATGTTTGGCAACTCTGTTCGAACGCCATACGCTGTGGTCACGCCTCAGATCAGATCAGAGGCCACCGACAGCCCCACCTGCACCACCCGCCACAGGCACCTGACCTGCAGAAACGAGGAGCGCGATGAGCGAGGACAACGTCAAGGAGCTTCCCGACCGCGACCGCGGTGACGGGCTGACGGTGCGCCAGCGCCGGGTCCTCGAGGTGATCCGCAACTCGGTCGACCGCCGCGGCTACCCGCCCAGCCTGCGCGAGATCGGCGAGGCCGTCGGCCTCACCTCACCCAGCTCCGTCGCCCACCAGCTGTCGACGCTCGAGCGCAAGGGCTTCCTGCGCCGCGACCCCAACCGGCCCCGCGCGATCGAGGTCGTCTCCCCCGATGCCACCGCCGAGACGCGCGGCTACCGCGGCGGCGCGAGCGCCGAGGACGAGACGGCGACGTTCGACGAGACCGGCCTGGGCGACGCCCGTCCCGAGGCGTCCTACGTCCCTGTGCTGGGCCGGATCGCGGCCGGCGTGCCGATCATGGCCGAGGAGTCCGTCGAGGACGTGTTCCCGCTGCCCCGTCAGCTCGTTGGCGAGGGCCAGCTCTTCCTGCTCAAGGTCGTGGGTGACTCGATGGTCGAGGCGGCGATCTGTGACGGTGACTGGGTGGTCGTGCGCCAACAGCCGACGGCGGACAACGGCGACATCGTCGCGGCCATGCTCGACAGCGAGGCGACGGTCAAGACGTTCAAGCGCAAGGACGGTCACGTGTGGCTGCTGCCGCACAACCCGGACTTCGAGCCGATCGACGGCGACCACGCCACCATCCTCGGCAAGGTCACGGCGGTGCTCCGCCGGATCTGACGCCCTGACGCCGGCTCAGTGGCCCTGACGCCGGCTCAGTCGCCCAGTGCGTCGAGGTAGTGCGTGATCCGGGTGTTGAAGCGGTCCCCGGCGTCCCCGTCGGCCACGATCTCCCAGAGCTCGTTGTCCTCGGAGCGCAGCGCCCGGTGCAACGCCTTCGTGGCGAACTCCTCGAGCCGCTCGTCGACGTCGAGCGGCTCCTCGTCCAGCCAGCGGGGCACGTTGCGCTCCCCCACGACCGACTCAGGGTCGTCCGAGGCCGCCACGACGACGGCCGCGGCGATCGCCTCCGACATCGTGGACGCCTCGATGTAGTCCGTCGCGCGGATCACCCGCCGAAGAGCCGACTCCACCTTGACGCGGCGCTCCTGCGGGTCGGACTCCTCGAGGTCGTCGAGGAAGTCGAGTGCGTCGTCGTTCTCGAACGGACCGGTCCTGATTCTCGTCGCGCCCATGTCAGCCTCCGAAACTCTCGTCGAGCGTCACCTCACGAGACTGCCAAGCGTTGCGCCGACACGCCAGACCTAGCCGCCCGAAGCCATCCGTTGGTACCACGCGGTGTCGACATAACGGCCGAACTTGTGCCCCACCTCCCGGAGCACCCCGATCTGCTCGAAGCCCACGGCCCGGTGCAGCGCCTCACTGGCGTCATTGGGCAACGCCACGACCGCGACCTGGGTGTGCACGTCGGGCCGGGCGTCGAGGCGGGCGAGCAGCTCGGCATATAGGGCGCGCCCGAGTCCACGACGCCGCGCGCCGACCGCGAGGTAGACCGACACCTCTTTGGTGCCGGCGTACGCCGGGCGCGGACGGAACGGCCCGGAGTACGCGTAGCCCAGCACCTCGTCCCCCGCTCGGGCGACGAGCACGATGTCGCTGCCACCCGCCGACGCCAGCTTCTCACCCAGGTATGCCGCCCCACGGGGCTCGGTGTCGAACGTCGCGAGCGAGGTGCCGACCTGCTCGTCGTAGATGGCGGCCATCGTCGGCAGGTCGTCGAGGCCGGCGTCGCGGATGACGATCTCCGGCTCCCCCGCGGCATTGGCGCTCATATCGGCGATGCTAAGGGGATGACCGACCGCCAGCAGATGTGGGACCAGCGATATGCCGCGAGCGCCCGGGTCTGGAGCGCCACCCCCAACGCCGAGGTCGCCCGGATCGTCGGCGGCTGGCCGCCCGGTCGCGCGCTGGACCTCGGTGCCGGCGAGGGCCGTCACGCCGTGTGGCTGGCCGGCCTGCACTGGCGGGTGACCGCGGTCGACTTCTCGGCGGTGGGACTGGCCAAGGGCGACGCCGAGGCGACCCGGCGAGGGGTCGCCGTGGACTGGGTCGTCGCCGACGTGCGTTCGTGGCACCCGCCGGAGCGCACGGCATACGACCTCGTCCTCGCCGCCTACCTGCACCTGTCACAGGACGTCCTGTCGCGCGCCACCTCGTGGCTGGCCCCCGGTGGCGCCCTGGTCGTCGTGGGTCATGCGCTGCGCAACCTCACCGAGGGCGTCGGCGGCCCCTCAGATCCGTCGCTGCTGCATACCCTCGAGCAGCTGCGGTCGGCCGCGGCCGGACTCGAGATCGAGCGGTGCGAAGAGATCGTCCGCCCCACCGACGCCGGCGACGCGATCGACGCGGTGCTCGTGGCTAGGCGCCCAGCCGGCTGACCAGCTCGGTCAGGGTGGCACCCAGCGGCGCGTCGAGCTGCAGCGTCGCGTCGGCGTCGCCACGGGTGGCGCCGCGGGTGATGATGGCCACCGGGATTCCGAGGGCCGCGGCTCGGCGGACGAAGCGATAGCCGCTCATGACCTTGAGGCTCGAGCCGAGGACGAGGATGGCATCGGCCTGCTCGGTGAGCCGAAAACAGTGCTCCACCAACGGTTTCGGCACGGACTCGCCGAAGAACACGACCTCGGGCTTGAGGGTGTCGCGGCCGCAGACGAGACACAGCGGGACGCGGAACGCGGCGACGTCGAGGTCGTTCAGGGCGATGTCGCCGTCGGGGCGGATCTCGTCGCTCGAGACGGTGTATGCCGGGTTGGCTTCGCGCATGCGGGCGTCGAGGTCCCAGCGGGAGGTCCGGTCGCCGCAGGTGAGGCAGACGACCTTGGCGAGCGACCCGTGCAGCTCGGTCACCTCGGTCGTGCCCGCCGACTGGTGGAGGCCGTCGACGTTCTGGGTGATGATGGGGCCGAGGAGCCCAGCCGACTGGAGGCGTGACACCGCCGCGTGGCCGGCGTTGGGGCGGGCCTGGTTGAACCGCTGCCAGCCGACGTAGCTGCGCGCCCAGTACCGCTGCCGGGCCTGCGACGAACCGAGGAACTCGGCGAACTGCATGGGCGTGACCCGCCGGTTGCCGTCCGGCCCCCGATAGTCGGGTATGCCGGACTCGGTCGAGATCCCCGCCCCGGTGAGCGCGAGCACATTGCCGTGCTCGAGGAGCCCCGCGATCGCGGAGAGCTCGTCGGTGCGCGTGTCGGTGCCCTGGGTCACGAAGAAAGGGTACGCGGCCCAGGCGGCTGCTCAGGAGCGGCCGAGGAACAGCCGGCGTGCCGAGTCGGACAGCGCGGCCCCAGCGACCTCGGGGTCGGCAACCGCCGGATGTGGAGGGTCGAGGTCGCTGTCGCGGACGATCAGCTGTGGGGCGTGGGTCCGAACCTGGGCGTCGGCCACGAGGTAGCCGTGACGCTCGAGGATCTGTTGCTCGGCCGTCGAGAAGGCGTCGAGATCGGTGCGAACGGCACTGATGCGCGTCACGGTCTGCGTCGGGTAGCCGCCGTCGATGAGGGTGTCGAGCGCCCACGAGGTGCCGCGCAGGATGCCGCGCGCAAAGCTGGCGTGGAGCCATCGACTGCGCACGGACTGGCCGCCACTGGTGGCGATGGCGAGGATGCGTTGGGTGCGACCGAGCACGGTGCGCTCGGTGCGGGCCCGGAACACGCTGCCCCCGTCACTCACGAGGACCGTCGCGTGGTTCTTCCACACGGGCTCCAATGCGAGGTTGTCGTAGACCCCGCCGTCCGTGAGGCGGATCCGTCGCAGGATGCCGCGGCGCTCGCCCGGCGACTCGACGCCTCGGCGGCCACCCCGCAGGTGCATCGCCTCGCCGTCGAGCACCATCGGACTGAAGAACGGCGGGAACGCGCAGGAGGCGGCCACGGCGTCGGCGCGGCGCAGGTCGCGCGGCCAGGCGGCATACCCCGTGCGGTAGTCGCCCACCCTGCCGCGCGGCGACCGGGCACTAGGCCCCTCGAACACCCAGTCCACGCCGTAGCCGATCTCAGTCGCGCCCGTGATGATCTCTGGCGCGCCGTTGTCGTTGCGGGCCAGAGGATCTGACCACCATGGAAACTGTGAGGCGAGCTCGTCAGCGAGCGCGCGGATGGCCGCGTCGGGAGCTCGCCAGTTGCGCGGCTTGAGCTTGGCGAGGAAGGCAGGGGTGCGGATGTTGCGGGAGGCGAGCTGGCGCAACGGCGTCGCGACGTACTCGTCGAAGCCCACGACCGTGGCGTCGGCTCGGCGGAACTCGAGTCGGGGGTCGGCGAGCAGGTTGGCGAGGATCGAGCCGCCGGACACGCCACTGACGGTCGTCACGGAGGCGAGGATGCCGAGCTCGTTGAGCCGTCGGGTCGCGCCGAGGTGGAAGAGCGCAGCACGGTAGCCGCCGCCTGACAGGCACAGCGCGGTGCCGTGGCGTGCGCCCGCCGGGGTGTCGGGTGGGTCGGCGTCGCTGGTGTGGGCGGTGGCGGTCTCCTCGGGGTTCATGGTCTCCCGATGTAAGCAGACGGCGCGGACACGCGCTCGGTGGTGCGCGGGCCGCGCGCTACTGCTTCACCAGCCGGGCGTGCGCCTGCTTGACCTGGAGCACGGTGATGGGCTCGCCCTGCAGGTCGGCGACCGCTTCGAGGTCAGTCCAGGCGCCGCCGTTCGCGCGGTACTGGGCGCTCAGCCTGGCATCAACCTTGACCTGCGCGGCCTGCAGCGGGCGCCGGTAGGAGTGCCGGACCGAACCGTCCGGGTACCCGCCACCGGGATCGGTGACCGGGCCGCTGCGTGCGCCATCACCGAACGCGAAGTCGTAGGACTGCGCGGCGATCCGGAACTCCACCGACCACGAGAGCAACTGCACCGGCCGGCTGACCTCGCCCGGCTGCAGACCGTCATCGCCGGGCCAGACCGCCTGGTAGAAGGTCGGCAGGTTCACCAGCGTGACGTTGCCGACAGGCTGCACCGACACCCTCGGCTTCGAGAACGGCAGCTGGCGAAACGCCGTCTGGATCTGCCCCAACGACGGAATCCGGGGTGCCGCGACGCCTGCCGGCGCATCACCGAGACCACACATCTCACGGACCAACGCCCATGGCGCGGAGGGGTTGTCGGTGAGGCGGTACTCGAGGCGGTAGAGGTTCTCCCCCGCTCTGGGATCCGATGCCGGGTAACGGAACGTGCACGCCGTCTGCGCGTACGAGCAGTTGGTGGCCTCGCCATCGGGCGTGTCCGAGAGCCGCTTGGGTTGACACGCAAGAACGACCCGGTACTCGTAGCGGCTGGGGCCATGCGCCGCAGCAGCTTCCGAGTGGGCGGGCGGCGGGGCAGGTGCGGACGAGCTGGGATCGATTGAAGTGGTGACGGACTCCAGGGCTTGGACCGAGTCGTTGTCGATGGTGGGTGGACTTGGCGCGGCGCTCGCCGCGCGCGACAAGGGCAGCATCAGGAAAGCCGCGACCGCAAGAAGGGCAGGGGCGCGATACACGTCTACCTCATCAGCCTGAGGTCGCTGACCGCCCAGCCGTCCGGTCCCCACCGTTCGGTAAGCCGGATGTCGAAGCGAGCTCCCTTGACGTTCGCGACCACCGCGCCGTTCGCGTCGATGATTCGCTTTGGGGTCTCCTCGGCCAACACACTGATGACCGCCCGTGCGCTGGTGCTCTCCGGAACGATCCACGCGGAGTGGATCGCGAGCGCGTCGAGATCTGTGTGCTGCTGCTTTCTCTCCAGCGCTTCGACAAGGTGGACAAGGGCATTGCATCCCTGGCACTCCGGACGGGCCAGCCCTCGCATCAGACTGGCGTCACCGGCATGCGCGGCAGCCGAGTACTGCTTGAGGTAGAACTTCGCGAAGGCCTGGGCGCCCGCGTGGGTGTGCTGGGTGGCCTCGGGCGGCAGGCTCACCGGCCGGGTCGTCCTGGTCATGGACGGCGAGACTGGGGTCGTCGCAGACCCCGATGATGTGGGCGGGCTCGACGTCGATGTGCTCACCGACCCCGACGGGGCGTTGCCGTCGGCACTGCACGCCGACATCAGCACCCCCGTGACCAGCCACAGCCCAGCCCAGACCTGACGTGTGCGATTCACTGCTCCCCCTGCGTGCCGAGTTCCCCGAGCGTCGACATCGTGAAGTCTAACGGTTCCCCCCGTTTGCTGCGCTTTGCCTGTCCTCAGGTGGACAGACTCTCGCGAACCATCACATTCCGCTCGAGATGTTCGCCTTTCGATAACAGTCAGTTATCGTGGATCCATGATCGATGCTGCTGGCCTCCGCGTCATGAAGGCCATCTCCGACGAGGGAAGCTTCACGGGCGCAGCGCTCGCCCTCGGCTACTCCCAGCCCGCCATCTCGCAGATGGTCCGTCGCCTGGAGCAGCGCACCGGCACGGTGCTCGTCGAACGCGTCGGCCGCAACGTCCGCCTGACCGAGGCAGGCCAAGTCCTCGCGCGTCATGCCGTGGCCGTCCTCTCCGCCCTCGACGCCGCAGAGGAAGAGGTCGCCGCGATTGCGGGGCTCCGTGCCGGCCGGGTGCGGCTGATGGCGTTCCCGTCGAGCTCGGCGACCCTCGTCCCGCGCGCCTTGGCCTTGGTGAAGCAGCGCTTCCCCGATGTGCAGGTGACCTTCACCGAGGCGGAGCCGCCCGAGTCCCTGGCCGCGCTGAAGGCGGGCGAATGCGACCTCGCCGTGGCGTTCGCCTACGAGGGCGACGACCTCAGTCGCGGCGAGGAGGACATGGATCTCTTCGTCACCCACAAGCTCATCGACGACGAAGTCAGGCTCGCCCTCCCCCGTCAACACCCGCTCGCCGCCGCGGAGATGGTGGAGCTCTCCGCCCTGGCCCAGGAGAACTGGATCGCGGGGTGCCCTCGATGTCGCGGTCACCTCCTGCAGATGTGTGCCGCAGCCGGCTTCTCACCCCATGTCGGCTTCGAGACCGAGGACTACGTCGCCGTCCTGGGCCTGGTCGCCGAGGGCTTGGGAGTGGCCCTCATCCCTGACCTGATCCTGCGGACCGCCCACCACAACGACGTCGTCACCCTGCCGATGAAGCCCGCCTCGCGAAGGACCATCAGCGTCGTCACCACTGCCGACCTGCAGCGGGTGCCCGCGGTCCAGGCCACCATCGACGCCCTCGTCGAGGCCGCCAAGGCAAAGCCCCGGGTGCTCGCCAGCACCTGAGCCGGGTCAACGACCGCGCCAGGTCACACCGACCCGACCACCCTCCTCCACGACAGCCACATCCCCTCGCTGGTCGGTCCGGAACACCGCAGACCCGTTGCGGCGCAAGACCGCCAATGCCTTTGCCGATGGGTGCCCGTAGTCGTTCCCCTCACCGACACTGATCACCGCCACCGGGCTCCGCACGGCGTCCATGAAGGCCTCATCGAGGTTGGCTGACCCGTGGTGGGGCGCCTTGACCACGTCGAACGACTGCGCCTCGGCAGCCATCGCCGGGCTGCGTCGCAGCTCCAGCAGCACGGCGTGGGCGGCCTCGCGCTCCACGTCGCCGAGGAGCAGCAGGTGGACCGGCCCGGACCGGACGGCCAGCACGACACTGGCATTGTTCGGCACCGACCCCGAGGCGATCCGGCGGGCCGGCCACCACACCTCCGCCGTGACGCCGCTCCACGCGAGGTGGTCCCCGGCATACAGGTCGCGGATGGGTATGCCGCGGGCGCCGGCCCACCTCGCGACCTCCCTCCACTGGTAGGGAGGCTCGCGCACCGGACTGGCGAGGATCTCGCCCACGTCCCGCCCGGCGAGCGCACCGGGGAGGCCGTCGACGTGGTCGGCGTGGAAGTGGCTGAGGACAACCGAATCCAGGACGGTGACGTGGAGGCGCCCCAGGCAGCTGTTGATCGCCGCCGGATCGGGCCCTGCGTCGACGAGGACCGCGTGACCCGGTGTCGTGGCCAACACCAGACCGTCACCCTGGCCCACGTCACACGCGACGAAGCGCCAACCCGCTGGGGGCCAGGTCAACGCGGTCGTCGGGGCGAGGAAGGCCAGCAGCGTGATGGCGCCAGCCAGGGCCAGCACCGGGTGGAGGGACACCTGATGGAGCCACCACCGGCCGGTCACCACCACAGCGACGGTCAGCGCCGTCAGCAGCAGCGCGCCCGGGGCGCCGTCGAGCCACGGCAGGGTGCCGCCGGGGACGGTGGCGCACGTGCGCGCGACCCAGGCGATCCCGAGCGTCGGGAGAGCCCCGAGCCAGCACAGCATGGTCGCGCCGAACGGCCACAGCGGAGCCACCACCGCGGCGGCGACCCCGCAGACGGTCGCGGGTGCCACGAAGGGAGCGGCGAGGAGGTTCGCGAACACACCCATGACCGACACGGAGCCCTGGAGGAGGACCACGACCGGGGCGCACATGGCCTGGGCCGCCACCGGGATCGCGATGGCAGGCCCCCACGACCGGAGCCGCGTGGGCAGCCGGCGCCCGATCGCCTCCCCCAGCTACGGGTGAACAGCAGCAGCCCCAGCGTGGCCAAGGTCGAGAGGGCAAAACCGTAGGACCGGCTCAGCCAGGGGTCGACCACGAGCAGGACGATGACCGCAGCCGACAGCACCGGGATACCCGCACCACGGCGCGAACGGCTGAGACCGATCAGGCCGATCACGCCCATCGTGGCGGCGCGGACGACGCTCGGCTCCGGTCTGGCCAGGACGACGAACCCCGCGAGCGCCGCCACCGCGACCGCGGGCCGCCCCCGTCGAGGGACGCCCACGAGCGCCGCCGCCCCCATGGCGAAGGTCAGCACGATCGCGACGTTCGAGCCGCTGACGGCTGACAGATGGGTCATGCCGGTAGCCAGCATGGCCTCGGTGAGATCGGCAGGGGTGCGGCTGGTATCGCCGATGACCAGCGCGGGGATCAAACCTCGGGCGTCCGCAGGCAAGGGTTCGGCTGCTCGGCGCAGGCCGGCCCTCAGGTGGTCGGCCGCCCGCGGAACCAGCCCGGGGGGCGCCACCGGCGACGGCCTCGCCAGCGGCCTGAAGACGGCCACGACCTCCTCACCGGGATCGGCCGGGATGAGGGTGCCGCGGGCGCGGATGGTCTCGTGCCACCGAACCGCCTGCCAGGACTCGTCGCCGATCACCCGCACGGGCGTGGACACCCGCGCCTGGCGCCCCCGCCCGGTCACCTCGTGCACGTCGACGGTCAGGCGAACCGTGGCACCACCGAGGTGCGCGCTGACCAGCATGGGATCACTGGTCACCCGGCCAGTGATCACGACGGCAGCGTGCTCGGCGGCGAGCGCCCGGACCGGCCCGGTCTCGTGCAGGGCGCTCTGCGCCGCAGCCGCAGTCAGCACCACGCTCACCGCCGCGAAGACGAGCGCGAGCAGGGGGACCCACGATGCGCCAGGTATGGGAGCGGCCCCCGGGGTTGGGCGTACCCGGCGCCCTCGCCGGCGCCGGACGAGCAGGAGGGCGGCGACGGCGAGGACTGCGGCGGCCGCGGCATTCGCCTGCGGTGGCAGGCCGAGTGCGGCAGCACCGACGGCCCACCCAGCCATCGCGGGCACCAGCATGCGCAGATCAGCGACGGCGGGCGGACCACCCCGCTCGACCCCACTCACACGGTCACCTTGGGTCGGAGCTGGGCGAAGATCTTCTCCCCGATGCCGCTGACCTCGCCCAGCTCGTCGACGGAGGCGAACCGGCCGTGCTCGGTGCGCCAGTCCACGATCCGCTGGGCCAGAACCGGCCCGACCCCGGGCAGGTCCTCGAGCTGGGTCGTCGAGGCGGTGTTGAGGTTGACCAGCGCGGACGCCCCACCGGCGCCCGCCCCCGTTCCAACACCGGTCCCAGGCCCACCCGCGGCCCCAGCGACGCCACCCGTCGCGACCACCTCACCCGGCTTTGGCACTCGCAGCTGCTCGCCATCGACGAGCAGCCTGGCGAGGTTGATCGCCGCGAGATCTGCCCCGCGGCTGGCGCCCCCGGCTCTGGCGACCGCGTCGGCAACCCTCGAGCCTGCGGGGAGCCGAAGCAGGCCTGGCCTCGCGACCTGGCCGACCACATGGACGGTCACCGTCGCCGTCGGCGGTCCCCCACCGCCCGAGCCGGTGGCCGACGCCGCGAAAGCCGTGGCTCCGCCGCTGCCCGTCGCCCCTCGGGCCGCCACGGCCGAACCAGACCGCGACGGCGCCACCACATGGGGCGTGCTCGCCGCCCTCGCCATGGCGACCCGCACACCGAACCCGGCGGCGCTGAGCAGGACCACGATAACCAGCCCGACGGCGGCGGCCCGGGACCCGCTCACCCGCGCACCGCGCAGCGCTGCCGGCAGGGTCAGGAAGCGCGGAGGTGGCGGTGCGGGTCGCCGATGACGCCCTGGTCGGGCGTCGGACCGCTCCCCCACCGAGGTCGGTCGCACCGGCAGCCACGGCTCCACAGCCGGCTGGTCCGGCCGTGTGTCCGCGGTCGCGTCCACGTTGTCCACGGTCGCGTCCACGGTCGCGTCCACGGTCGCGTCCGCGGTCGCGTCCGTCTCGTCCGCGTCGTGCGCGTCGTCCGCGTCGCGTCCGGGTGCTGCGCGACGCTCGGTCGACGCGAGCAGCGCACGGAGCCGTGGCGAGGGCTCGGTGGGGCGGCGACGCAGCGGCATACGCGAACGGTAGGAACCGGGGGCACCCCGGCTGGAACCGGGAAGGGCACGTCTGTGGACAGCAGGCGGGGTGCGATCAGCCTGTGGAGGACGCGTCCTTGCGAGCCGAGATCCACAGCTCGATATTGCGCCGGTGTCGGTAGATCACGACCACGGCCAGCACGACACACCAGGCACCGCTGTCGCGCGTCCCGAACGGGACCCAGCGCAGCCAGCTCATGAGGCCGAGCACCAGGAGCACGACGCAGGCCGACACCGACGCCCCGGCCACCCACCGCAACCGCCACACCAGCAGCCCGAAGATCGCGACCATGAGCAGGCCGAACCACGGCTCCACCGCGAGGATCGCCCCCAACGAGGTCGCGACCCCCTTGCCGCCCTGGCCCTTGAGGAACGGTGACCAGATGTGGCCCAGGACCACCGCGAGGCCGACACACAGGGCAGTGATCGGGCCGATGAGCTGTGCCGCTACGACGACGGGGACGAGCCCCTTGAGGACGTCGAGCACACCGACCAGCACACCCCACCGAGCGCCCAGGACCCGGCCGACGTTGGTGGCGCCCGGGTTGCCGGACCCGGAGCGCCGCAGGTCCTTGCCGAACACCCTGGCCAGGATGGTGGCGGGGTTCACGGCCCCGATGACGAACGCCGCCGCCGAGGCAACCGGGAGCTTCGTCACCTCCCACACAGTGGCGTGGTCGGTGACGATCATGTGCTCGGGCGCGGCGAGACCGCGACGGCCAACGTCCCGGGGCCGACATGGGCGCCCACGACGGCGCCGAGCTCCACCGTGACGACCTCGCGAGCCGACCCCACGCGTGCGCGCAGGCGCGCGGCCAGGTCCTCGGCCCGAGTGGCCGAGTCGAGGTGCTGCACCGCGATGTCGACCTCGTCGGGACCCTCGCCGGCCGCGGCCGCCAGCTCCTCGAGGCGCGCCAGCGCGCGTGACGAGGTACGCACCTTCTCCAGCCCGCGGATGTGGCCCTCGACGAGGCCGAGGATGGGTTTGATGGCCAGGGCTGAGCCGAGGAACGCCGACGCGGACCCGATGCGCCCACCCCGGCGCAGGTGCTCGAGGGTGTCGACGTAGAAGACCACGGTCGAGGCCTCGCATCGCCACAATGCTTGTGCCGCAACGTCTTCGGCCGACCCACCTGCTGCGGCCAGCTCGGCGGCCGAGACGACGGCGAACCCCATCGCCATGCCCAGCGACCGCGAGTCGACGACGGTGACCGGAATCGGCGAGTGCTGGGCCGCGAGGTGTGCGGACTCCACCGTAGAGGACATGTCAGCCGAGATGTGCACCGAGACCACGGCCTCCGCGCCGCCGGCGGCAGCCTTCTCGTAGGCGTCGAGGAACGCCTGCGGCGAGGGTCGCGACGTCGAGACCGGCGTAAAGCTCCGGAGCGCTGCCGCCACCTCGGCCGTCGTGACGTCGACACCCTCGCTGAACTCGGTGCCACCGATCACGACGTGCAGCGGCACGACCTGGATGCCGTGGGCGTCGACGACGGACGACGGCAGGTATGCCGTGCTGTCGGTGACGATCGCAACGCTCACCCTCGAAGGCTATCCAGTCCGCCGCTGGGGCTGCCGCTCAGGCCGGATCTGCCGCTCAGGCCGGAACGACGTTCACGAGCTTGGGCGCCCGCACGATGACCGTGCGGATGCCACCCTCGGTGGCGGCCCGGACCTTCGGGAGCGCCAGCACCTGCTCGCGTAGCGTGTTCTCGTCGATGTCCGCGGGCACCTCGATGCGGTCACGCACCTTGCCCTTGATCTGCACGACGCAGGTCACCGTGTCCTCGACCAACCACGCCGGGTCTGCCACCGGGAAGGTCGCGAAGGTGATCGACTCCTCGTGACCCAGCCGGGACCACAGCTCCTCGGCGATGTGCGGCGCCAGGGGCGCCACCATCACCACCAGCTGCTCGGCGGCCTCGCGCGGCACGGCCTCCAGCTTGGTGAGGGCGTTGTTGAGCTCGATGAGGCGGGCGATCGCGGTGTTGAAGCCCAGCGCGGCATAGTCGCGCGAGACCGCGTCGATCGCCCGGTGGAGGGCTCGCGTGGTCTCGGGGGCCATCGCCTCGTCGACGACCCTGACCTCACCGGTCTCCTCGTCGATCACGTTGCGCCACAGGCGCTGCAGGAACCGCTGGGCACCGACGACCGCGCGCGTCTCCCACGGCTTGCTCAGCTCGAGGGGACCCATCGACATCTCGTAGACGCGCAGCGTGTCGGCGCCGTACTGCTCGAACATCTCGTCGGGACTGACGACGTTCTTGAGCGACTTGCCGATCTTGCCGTACTCGCGGGTGACGGGCTGACCACGCCACGTGTAGCTCATCTCACCCGACTCGCCGGCGACCTCGACCACCTCGGCCGCCTCGACGGGCTGGCCGCGGTCGTCGCGGTACGCCGCGGCCTGGATGTAGCCCTGCGAGAAGTACCGGCGGAACGGCTCCTCACTGGTCAGGTGACCCAGGTCGAACAGGACCTTGTGCCAGAACCGCGCGTAGAGGAGATGCAGCACCGCGTGCTCCACCCCGCCGATGTAGAGGTCGACGCCACCGGGGTCGCGGGTGCCTTCGGGCGCGCCGAGCACGGGCGTCGCCTGAGGCCCCATCCAGTACTGCTCGTTGCCCGGGTCGACGAAGGCGTCCTGGTTGGCGGGGTCGAGGTAACGCAAGTAGTACCAACACGATCCGGCCCAGTTGGGCATGGTGTTGGTCTCTCGCCGGTAGGTGCGAACCCCGCGCCCATCGCCCAGGTCGAGCTCGACGTTGACCCAGTCCTGCACGCGGCCGAGGGGCGGCTCGGGGCTGCTGCTGTCGTCCTCCGGCTCGAAGGTCTTGGGCGAGTAGTCGGGCACGTCGGGCAGCTCGATCGGCAGCATCGACTCGGGCACCCCGTGGGCGTTGCCCTCCTCGTCGAAGACGATGGGGAACGGCTCGCCCCAGTAGCGCTGGCGGCTGAAGAGCCAGTCACGCAGCTTGTAGTTGACCGTGCCCTGCCCGAGCTCCTTGGCCGACAGCCACTCGATGATCGTCGCCTTGGCCTCGGCCACTCCCAGCCCGTCGAGCGAGATCTCGTCGTTCGCCGAGTTGATGGCAGGCCCGTCCCCGGTGAACGCCTCGTCGTCCGGATGCCCCTCGCTGGGCTGAACCGTCCGCACGATGGGCAGTCCGAACCGGGTGGCGAAGTCCCAGTCACGCTCGTCCTGACCCGGCACGGCCATGATCGCGCCAGTGCCGTAGCCCATCAGCACGTAGTCGGCGACGAACACCGGAACCTGGTGTCCGTTCACGGGATTCGTGGCCCATGCGCCCGTGAAGACGCCGGTCTTGTCCTTGCCCTCGGTCTGGCGCTCCACCTCGCTCTTGCGTGAGGCACTGCGCTGGTATGCCGCGACCGCAGCCTGCGGTCCCGACTCGCCACCCGTCCAGGCCGGGTTGGTGCCCTCGGGCCAGTCACCCTCGGGGACAACAGTCGCCAGGAGCGGGTGCTCGGGGGCGAGCACCATGAACGTCGCCCCGAAGAGGGTGTCGGGGCGGGTGGTGAAGACCTCGATGCCCTCGGCGTGACCGACCACCGGGAACATGACGCGAGCGCCCTGGCTGCGGCCGATCCAGTTGCGCTGCATGAGCTTGACCTTCTCGGGCCAGTCCACGCGGTCGAGGTCGTCGGCGAGCCGGTCGGCATACGCGGTGATGCGCATCATCCACTGGCGCAGGCTCTTCTTGAAGACCGGGAAGTTGCCCCGCTCGGAGCGGCCGTCGTTGGTGACCTCCTCGTTGGACAGCACGGTGCCCAGGCCGGGCGCCCAGTTGACCGGCGCCTCGGAGGTGTACGCGAGGCGGTAGCCGTCGAGGATCGCGTGGCGCTCGTCGGAGGACAGGTCAGCCCAGCCCCGACCGTCCTCGGCGGGCAGCGGCCTCGTGCCGTCCTCGAACTGGGCCACGAGCTCGTCGATCGGGCGGGCCCGGCCGCGACCACCGTCTGCGCGCACGGCCTCGGGGTCGTACCACGCGTTGAAGATCTGCAGGAAGATCCACTGGGTCCAGCGGTAGTAGTCCGGGTCGATCGTGGCGATCGTCCGTCGGTCGTCGTGACCGAGCCCCAGCCGCCGCAGCTGGCGCTTCATGACGACCATGTTGGCCTCGGTCGTCGTGCGCGGGTGCTGGCCGGTCTGCACGGCGAACTGCTCGGCGGGCAGGCCGAAGGCGTCGTACCCGAGGCAGTGCAGCACGTTCTTCCCGGTCATCCGGTGGTAGCGCGCGAACACGTCGGTGGCGATGTAGCCCAGCGGGTGGCCGACGTGGAGCCCGGCGCCACTGGGGTAGGGAAACATGTCGAGCACGAGGAGCTTCTCGCGACCGGCCACCTTGTCGGGCTCAGCCCAGGGCCCGGCGGGGTTCGGTGCGTGGAATGTGCCCTCGCGCTGCCAGCGGTCCTGCCAGGCGAGCTCGATCTGCTCGGCCAGCTCGGCGGTGTAACGGTGCGGCGTCTCGGTCATGTCATCCTCGGTTCGGGTCTCGGCGAACGGATCTGCTCACAGAAAAGCCCCTCGCGCAGGAGGGGCTGGCCGCGGTGGCCTCGGGTGGTCCCGTGGGCCAGCGCGGCTATCGAAGAAGCAGCAGCTGCCGTGCCATGGGCCCTAGGTTAGCGCAGGGCTCGCAGCGCGCTCGGCGCGCTGTCGGCGCGGCGGCATACGCTCACCCGCATGACCGCACCCGTGTCCACCTCCGCCGACCTGCGCGCCGTCCTCGATGCCGTCATGACGGGGTTCGCCGTGGTTCCCGACGACGGCTGGGGGCGCCCCGCGCACGGTCTCGACTGGGACTGCCGCGACACCGCCGCCCACCTGCTCGACGACTTCGGCTTCTACGCCATGAACCTGGCCGGGCGGTTCCCCCCGCAGGACGACTACCTCGACCTGCTCGAGCCCGCGCCGTGGCAGCCCAGCAGCCCGCCCATCGTCTTCTGGCCCGACCCCGCCAAGGGAACCGAGGCCATCGTGCGCTGCGTCGACGGGGTCGGCGGCCTGCTCGTCGCGGTCACGGCCACCGCTCCAGCTGGGCACGTGGGCTACCACCCCCGGGGCAACGCCGATGCCTCCGGCTTCGCGGCCATGGGGATCGTCGAGGCGGCGGCCCACGCCTGGGACGTGCTCACCGCCCACGACGTCGAGTTCCGGGTGGACGACGCAATCTGCGAGCGCGTGCTCACCCGGCTTGTTCCCCGGCGCGATCCGCACCGATGACGCGTGGCAGGACCTGCTGCGCGCCACCGGCCGCACCGAGGAGACCCGCGACCTGCCCTGGACCTGGGACTCCAGCGTCCGCGCGACCTACGGCCCCTAGGTCGCGGGTTCGGCCGGCCGATTCGCGTCGGCTCAGTCGCGTCGGCTCAGTCGTAGTCCCACCCGTGGAGCGGCACGGCCATGGGCATCCACTGCGCGCGTGACCTGGCTTCGTCCAGCAGCGAGCCGACGTCGGCGTTGAACCGGTCCATTCCTTCGGCGATGGCCAGGAGCAGGACGTCGATACTGCGCACCGGCGTGGTCCACTTCAGCAGGACTCGGGGCCCCAAGGCCCTCCGCAGCTGGCGCATGTGGCCGAAGTTGGCGCGCCGACCGTCCCACACCCCGACCTGGATCAGGCTGGCGCCGGCGTCGAGGCACAGTTTCGCCGCAGCGATCTCCTGCTCGAGGTCCATCCGCCCGACATCGATCACGGCGCGGGAGGAGGCCCCCTGGTGGTGAGCCGCGGTGGTGACGGCCCCGAGGGCGGCGGCGAAGGCGCGACCGCCGTCGACCTCTAGTCGCTGTTGGGTCGCGATCAGCGCGATCACCGTGGCGCCCCGGTCGACCAGCGCCCTGGCCTGGTTGGTGAGAACCGCGAGGCCGTCGAGCGGTCCACCGCGCGCGTGGAAGTCGAGCGCCGTGCCCACCTCGACGCGCGAGCCCCTGACCGCCTCGGCCGCGACCCGGACGTGTTCTGGCCGGCACAGGACGGCGCCGAGCCCGAGAACGGACGCCTGGCGGGCCCGTTGCGCCACGTGCTCCGCGGTGAGCTCTGGCGCGTGCGCGCGCATCTCGAGCACCTGGGCCACGTCCTCGACGGACATGATCCGACGGTCACTGCGCACTGGACGGGACGGGGCGCTCAAGCAGGTTCCTCTCACGGCGGTCGGCCCGGGTGCCGCCCAGGCGGTTGGCTCGCGCGGCGGTTGGCTCGCGCCCCCGTGACGGCACGAACCGGAGTACCGTAGCGCAGTCAATCGGGGTCATCGACATCGATCCCCGCCCTTCCGGAGGCGAACACGACCAAACGATCTTCGCCGTTCGCACTGCTCGGGCGCGGGCGACCGGTCGCGGCGCTGCCCGACAATGGACCCATGACGTGGTGGAGCCTGCTCGTCGCCCTGGCGGGCGGACTGCTCATCCTGTGGCTCGTGCTGCTGGTCACGTTGTGGCAGGCGCGCCCGGACGACCTGCGGCTGCGCGACAGCCTGCGGCTGCTGCCCGACCTCGTGCGCCTGCTCAAGCGGTTGGCCGCTGACCCGTCGGTGCCCCGCGGGGTGCGGGTGCGGCTCTGGCTGCTGCTGGCCTATCTCGCATCGCCCATCGACCTCATCCCCGACTTCGTGCCCATCCTGGGGTATGCCGACGACGCAGTCATCGTCGCGATAGCGCTGCGGTCGGTGACCCGTCGAGCCGGTCCGGAGAGCCTGGAGCGGCACTGGCCCGGCACCCCGGATGGGCTCGCCGCCATCCGCCGCCTCGCGGGGCTGCCCGACCCCGCCCCCGACGACCACGCCTCTTCCGCGTGACCCGAAGGGGCTTCGTTCGTCATACCTCCGACCCTCGACCGGCCAGGTGACGCTGGGGCTGCACGGACGGCTGCCAAGCCCCGTCGTCACCTAGTTGCTCCGTCAGCGTGCGGCACTTCGCCCACTAAGGGCGTCTCACGTATTCCCGCGTACCGGCTCCCCCGCTCGCGCGGGAGCAGGTACGCGCAGACTTGGCAGCGTGACGCATTTGGGTAGTTGGCAGTTCCCTTCCTGGCGGGTAGTTGCGTCCATCGGGCTCCATCTTCCCCGGTTGTAGAGTCGAACCAGGCGTGTACTGTCGCCAGCCATAAGGGACCATTTGCGTGCTGCAGGGGGACAAGTGCCTGACGATTCGGATCTGCTGCTAACACGTCTTGCCCATCGATTCGACACAGATGATCGCCCTCTTGCCGTCGTCCTGGGGTCCGCCATCTCGCATCAGGGCGCGCATCGCGGCGTTTCGGATGTCAAAGGGATTGTGGCGGCGGGTCTTGCTCGGTTTCCGGAGGTCGATGCCGACCAGTCACTCCTTCGCGCGCTTGAGTCAAGCGCGGTCGATGTGGGCGAGATCTATCGGAGCTTCATGGGCCGACTTGTGAAGGCGCACGGAAGGGCTGCGGCTGACGCCCTAATCCGGGACGCAGTCCTTCTAGCTTGGCAAGGAAGCGGATCGCCTGTTGACGATGGGCTATCACCAGGGGACTTGGGAAACTGGCAACTCACTGATGGTCTTGTGGGTCTCGGCAAGATCGCGGTCAGTCGCCCTGATGCCCTCAAACTCATAGTGACAACCAACTTCGACCCGCTCATCGAGGTGGCGTTGCAGCGCGTCGGCGTGCCAACGAGGCGGAGGATCATCACTGCGGACGCGCCAATCTCCGATCCCGGTCCCCGAGCAACGAATGCCGTCGACATCGTCTACGTTCATGGCTTCTGGCATGGAGCCCCAACGATGCACACGCCCGAGCAGCTCATGTTCTCCCGCCCAAGGCTACAGGCAGCCATTGTCAACGCGCTGAAGTCCCATGACGTGTTCGTCATGGGTTACGGGGGATGGGACGACGTAATCACAGGCGCCCTGGAATCACTGACGCTGGACGACGGTGCCGCCGCTGAAGTGATGTGGGCATTCTACGAGTCTGATCCTGTGGTCTTGCAGACGAGAAATCGGACTCTGCTCAGCAGAGTCGGACGCCTTATTATCGAAGGCCTCTTTCACCAATATGCGGGAATAAACTGCCATCAACTGCTTCCAGAGCTGGCACGAAAACTCGATTCAGGCCGGGCGGTGGAAACTACCGCACTCGTGGGTGAAATTCCCTCTGGCTGGATGCTCGTCGATGACGCCCTCATAACAGGCGCCAGAGGCCTTCATTCGGATCAAGACCTTCGAGCGTATTTCGACGGACGCTCGCCCGACTGGGCGGTAGCCAGTTCGTCGGTAGTTCCATCCATGGCGGTCGTCGATCAACTGTGCGAACCTCTATTGGATTGGCGCAGTGAACGGCCTCTGTGGCAGTTTGTGCTCGCCGCCTCGGGGGATGGAAAGTCAACAGCGCTAATGCAGGCAGCGTGTCGGCTGGCGGCCTCGGGGTGGCGCGTACTTTGGCGGCCGCACCCTGGGGCATCGTTGAACCCCCATGAGTTCCTCTGTCTTGCAGACGATGTCCCGACCGCGATTGTCATCGACGACGCAGACAACTGCGTAGACGAACTCAGGGAGCTCGCTGACAAGATGCAGCGTCGGAACAGCCTCCATCTAATCGCCGCTTCACGCCTTGCAGACTGGCGGTATGCAAACGGTGAAGTCGAGGACTTCGAACAAGTGGAAGGGAGAACCATTTCCATCGGCTCCCTGAGCAGGAGGGAGGGGCGCGAGGTTATCGATGCGTGGGCCTCCGTACCTCAGGGGCTAGGTCAGTTGGCCCAGGTCGATCCCGGCGAACAGCGGTTGGAGCGCCTGCTCTCCGCCGTAGCGTCGGACCGCCGCAGCAACGGCTCCCTCCTCGGCGGCCTATTCCGATTGAGGTACGACAGGGAGGGTCTGGACGCGCATGTCAACAGCATGCTTGATGCCTTGGAGCGGCAGGGAATTGAGGGCTCCCACGTCTCGTTGCTGAAGGCCTTCATTTACGTGAGTGCCATCGAGGTCGCGGGCCTTGATGGAATCGACCGCCGCCTATGGGCCGATCTGCTCGGCATTGACGTGCGATTCCTTCGCAGGACGGTCGAGTACAGGTTGGGCACCGAGGCAGCCACCGCACGCGCTGGGGGACTCGTTCAGGTGCGGCACCCTGAGCTGGCCAATAGCGCGATCCGTCTGCTCCTGGCTAGAGATCGCGGCGTCGAATTGGGCGATGTCTACGCGGACATTGTCGCCAGCGCCATTTCATTGGGACGACAATTCGACCTTCGCAATTACTCTCGGATTGTCCACCTCAGCACTCAACTTCCCCAGAGCCTGGTCAGTGTTGGGTACCTGCGAGATAAGGCGTTTGCAATTGCGCTGAAAGCTGCGCGGGCCTCGATCGAAGCCGAGCCAGCGCTACTCGTGTATCAGACAGATTTGGGCTCCTTGTTGCGGAAGGCGCACAAGACAAAGGAGGCCATTGAGCTCTACGGTCTGGTAGACGAGCAGGTTAGGAACTTTCGTGATTGGAGACGCGCCGCGCCCGGGTTCTACTTCGACTACTCCCTAGCGTTCTCAGATGCCTCAGATCCCTACAGCGCCTTGCTTTGCATCGCGGCGGCGTGGAAGTTCGAGGCTGGAAGCATCTCCCGAGCCGACTCAGGGAAGTACTTCGTTCAAATGACACGCTTCTTCTTGCAGGCCTATGAGGAGACGATGAGTGATCGAGCGAGGCTGGCCCTCGCTGGCACCGCAAGGCTTGCCGACTTGGCGATGATTAGCGCTCAGGATCATGCGCTCTGCGTGGCCAATGCGGCCGCCGGCAAGGCGCCCGCACGCTCTGGGCTTTCGGCATCTCAGGCGTATGAGTTGGTTGACAAAGCGATCCTCCTACTGACCCGCGATAGGGGATCCCAGACCCTGCCGGGGTACCAAACCGGAGAGCTTCAGCGAAAGACCTCACATCTGCTGGCCCTCGTCTAGCTCACACCCCGTCTGCTCTCGGGACGAGCGGATGACAGCCGTCGTCGCCGCCCCTGAGCTTTCGCCAAGGCTCCGGAACCAGCATCGTTGGTGGGTCGCACCTGAACCCTGTGGGGCCACGCCTAACCACCCAGCCCGAATCCTGTGGCTCACGCCGTTGGCCAATCGAGATGGCGAAGGTCGCGCAAGCCAGATCCGCGCCAAACTCGGCAGGCCCGAGTAGGGCCTAGGCCATTCATGCAGCGCCGGACAGCCGGTCGGTCATGGGATTCTCGGACGCATCTGAGTTGGCATCGCTGCTCTCGGAGGCGTTGCTCGGAGCCCGAAGCGCAACGCAGGAGGCGACTCCTCCGAGAGTGCCCCATGCCGCCGCCAGTCGGGCGGCACCCAGAAGCGTGTCATGCGATGGGGAGAACTCCGCTCGCCAGTGCGATACCGAAATGCCACACCGCACGCGTGGCCCGCGATCATCGGTTCCGTCGGCATCTGTCCCTTTGGGCTCGCTGGCGCTCAACCGGGGTGATCGACAGTCATGCCGTGCCGGATGGCCGCCTGAAGGGCGTCGGTGTTGACGTCTGCCAGGCGCCGGAACCTGATGCAGTAGCCCGTGACGCTGGCCTTACCGATCAAGGCGCCGTAGGTGCGCGCCAAGTAAGTCTTGTCCTCGAGACCGAGCACGTAGACCGAGATGCCCGCCGTGTTGGCGCTCACGCCGACGCGGAAGAACTCCCGCGATGAACCATCGGCATAGGTGATCGTGTAGACGCCGTAGCCAATGGTGGGGTTGGCCACGACCTTGCCGTCCGCGTTGAGGCCGTCGTTGAACCACAATCTGCAGTCAGGGAAATCCGCGAGCACCTGAGCGTGCACTTGCCGGAGGTCGGCCTGCTTGGGCTCGGGCTGACCAGCCAGGTATGCCTCGACGTGACCGGGGATGTCCATGTCGTGCCAGGTGTCCATGGCAGATGGACCGGCGCGCGCGCCCGAAGTCATCGCGCCCAGAGAAGGAGCCGCGTCACTTCGCCGCCAGTGAAACGGGCGATCCACGCCCCTCAAGGATGTCGCTGCGGCCTGAGCAATCAGAACAGCCCTTTCCACACCAGCAAGCCAAGCAGCACGACCACGATGATCGCGCCGATGAACAGCGCCCCGCCGATGTCCTTCTGCCGTTCGGCCCAGGAACTAGATTTGGGGGCGCGTGCTGGGACGTCGTCAGCCGGTCGATCGGTGTCGCTCATGAACATCGCCTTTCGCCCAAGCCCCGGCCCTCGACTAGCCTAGAACGCCGGTGGCCGCCGCGCATTCGCCCCAGTCACCCCGTGCTTCATCGCAGGTCCGGACCAACGTCGTGGCACGCCAGGGCCCTACCACCGAGAAGAAGCCGACGCTTGGTCGCGAGGCAACCGCCAACGTGCCGGAACAAGTCACCGCACGCCATCTACTCGCGTAGGCCGGTATCGCAGGGCGACCGCCCCCGACCGGAACTCATGGCGATCCACGAGCTCGAGCTGGATGCGCTCGCGCAGACCGGCGAGCAGCGTCGGCCCGTGCCCGGCAAGGACCGGCTGAACCAGGAACACGTACTCGTCGATCAGTCCTAGATCTGCCAACGCCTTGGGGAGGGTCACGCCACCCACGAACAGGCCCTCGCCTGGCTCCTCCTTGAGCCGCTGAACCGCGTGGCCCAAGTCGCCACGCACGAGCTCGGCGTTCCAGTCAACCGCGGTCAGCGTGCTCGACACGACGTACTTCTTCGTCCGGTCGATGGCCTCGGCGAACGGGATCTCCCACTCATCCATCCAGTCAGGCCAGGTGCCCGTGTCCGGCCGCCGCCACGCCGACTCCATCATCTCGTAGGTCACCCGGCCGAAAAGCAGGGCATCGGCTCGTTCCATCTCAGCGGCCCAGTAGCGCATCGACTCCTCGTCGGGGGGAAGCCCCGCCTCGTGGTGGCAGCACCCGTCGAGTGTGACGTTGATCGAGTATCGAAGTGGTCTCATCTCGTTGCTCTCCCTTGAGGCGCGCAGCGCAGGCGCCCGTTCCCACCTACTCAACACCGTCCTGGGTGCGAGCAGACCGCAGACCGCGGGACTGGTTCGGCGATCCGCTCAGCGGCGGTCAGGTGCCCCACGGACTCTCGACGTCCACCGACCTGAGCATGACTTGTCCGCGTCTCCGCTACCGGACTCGCACGCACTGGACCTCTCGCGTCGGTAGGTTCCAGAGATGTCATGTCGCAGCCCTGCCCCGGCGCGCCTCAGGGCGTCCGCCGGAGGGGCAGCGCAGGGTGCGTCGACGTCGACTCTGCGGGGTGACCGGTGGCATTGAGCTGGACGCTCATGGTCGTGGCGGCGCTTGTTGGTGGGGTTCGCCAAGACGTCCATCGGTGGTGTGGCCACCATCGCGGTCGCGCTGTTCGCCTTGTCGCTCCCGACGAGGGAGTCGACTGCGGCCCTGCTCCTCCTGCTGCTCGTCGGTGACTGCGTGGCCGTGTGGCACTACCGCCACGCTGCCGACCTGCGGCTCCTGCGGACCCTGATTCCCGCGGTCCTACCAGGGTTGGTGCTCGGGTCGCTTGTTCCTCAGCCTGGTGGACGACGCGGTCCTTCGTCACGGCATCGGCGTGATGCTGTTTGTTCTCGGCCTGCTGCAGCTGGTGATCCAGCGGGCCGAGCGGGAGATCGAGACTCATGCCTCATCCCGGTGGGCCAGCCTGTCGACCGGCTTGGCTGCGGGTTTCACCACGATGACCGCGAACGCTGCAGGGGCGGTCATGACGCTCTACCTGGTGGCGAGAGGGGTCGACAAGCGACGCTTCTTGGGCACCAACGCCGTGTTCTTCCTCGGTGTCAACCTGTGCAAGCTGCCCTTCAGCGCCGGTCTCGGCCTGTTTTCAGGGGCAACGCTGGTGCGGTCCCTCGCGCTTGCTCCAGCAGTGTTGCTAGGCACATGGGTCGGGCTTCGGACTGCTCAGCGCCTGAGTCAGGCCCACTTCGACCGGGCCGTGCTCGTGGCCACCCTGGTTTCAGCCGCGGTGCTGATTGTGGCCTAGCCCGACGGGCGACCGGGCGCACCAGCCGATGTGGTTCGACGTCCGTCAGCCCAGCGAGTTCGAGTCAAGCGTTGTCAGGGTGTCCTCGATCCAGTCGGCGGTGTAGGCACCGACGTGCGGGAGGTGGTCCAGACCGATGTGCTCCGTCGCACCCTCGTCAGGTGTGAAGACGCGTAGCGTGCGCGACGCAGCATTGGTGGCCTGGTCGTACGAGCGGTACGCCAGCTCGACAGGGATCTGTCGATCCTTCTCGCCGTGCGTGATCAACAGGTGGCAGCGAACTTGTTCGATCACGCCCTCGAGGGTGACGCCTTCCGCGTACTCGATGAACGTGGGGATGTCCGAATGTCCCCAGACCCACAGCACGTGCTCCCAGTAGTGGGGCACGGGGTTCTCCCCTTCGCGCTCCAGCCGGCGCTTCTGCACGCCACCCCAGTTGTGGTTTGCCCCCCAGGCCACCGCGAAGGCGAGACGGTGCTCGAACGCTGCCGCCCGCGGGACGTAGTAGCCACCCAGGGACCAGCCGACGAGTCCGATTCGGTCAGCGCGCACGTCGGCGCGGGTCTGCAGGTAGCCGACACACGCAGACGCCCACCCCTCGGTTTCGATGCGGGCCGTGAGGCCTTGGAGGCGCAGCGCTTCGCCTGATCCTGGGCAGTCGACCTGAAGCACCGAGATGCCTCGGGCAGCCATCTCGGTGGGCCACCCGGAGCAGTACATGTGTTCCTTGGTCGAGTCCAGCCCGTTCCACATGATCACGGTGGGCACCGGTGAACCGTCCGTGCTGGCGTTCGTGAAGTATGCCGGCAGCGTGGTCCCCTCGAACGGCACCTCCACTCGGGTGGTGGCGGGGTCGACCAGCTCGAAGGAGCGCTCGATCACCTCGAGGAGGTGCTTGTAGGTGGGGATGCGGTCGGGGGACGAGTTCGACAGCATCCGCTCGGCCTGGCAGAGGTACGCCGCTGAGCGGAAGTACTTCTGCCCAGCCGTGCGCTCGTGCCCCGCTGCTTCTGCCGCCGTGGCTTGGGACTCGAGCTGGTCAGCTACCGCGCGCCACGAGGACATGAACTGCTGCGTCCCGACGTCCGCGCCTTTGTCGGCCAGGTCGCGGATCGGGCGGCAGGCGCGGTCCACCTCGTCGATCATCCCGCCAGAGTTGAGCGTGGCGACGACGCCGAGGTTCCAGATGTAGTTTCCAGGGAAGTACTCGAACACGGCTGTCCTCGTCTAGGTCGGTAGGAGTCTTGACCCGACTCTGCCGGTGCCACGGGCTTGGGAAAACCCTGCATTGCTGATGCCGCGCATCGACGAGGCGACTGGCCCAGCCCGCGCTTTGGCGTTTGTGCTCACGAGGGAACTCGAACTGGAACCAACTTCTGCTGATGCCCGGCATTGGTGACTCGTGGTTCCCGATGAGCCAAACCTCGACTTTGCTACGGACATGACCGAGATCCTGACCACCTCCCAGTCAGCCACCAGCAACTCCAACGTGGCCGGCACGGGCATTTCCCTTGGCATCACGCTCTACTCACTGACCTCGGAGTGGGCCGCAGGTCAGTACACGTTCGAGTCCCTGCTCGAAGAGGTCTCACGACAGGGCTTCGGGCCCGGGGTCGAGTTCAACGCGGCGCAGATGCTGCGCACGTACCCGGATGTCGACGAGGAGTTCGTCCGCCTGTGGCACTCCACCATGGAGCGACTCGAGCTGGAACCGAGCGCCATGGGCACCAACCTCGACATGGGACGTCGCGCGGATCGCGACATGACGCCGGACGAGGAGTATGACTTCCTTTCGATCCAGCTCAGGACCGCCAATCGCCTCGGCTTCAACCGAGTGGTCATCCGAAACGCTGGTCGAGAACTCCTTCGGAGACTGCTCCCCCTGGCTGAGAAGTACGACCAGCGACTGGGTTACGAGCTCCACGCGCCGGCAGGCCCCAACGACCCCAAGATCCTCGCCATCCGAGAGACCTACGAGGAGCTGGGTTCGGACAGGCTCGGCTTCACGGCCGACTTCAGCTCGACCATGCACAGCCTCTCCCCCACCCTGTTCAGGACCCTGCGCACGATGGGCCTCCAGGACGAGCACCTCCAGGCGATGCAGGAGTTTTGGCGCGCGCCGCTGCCGATGCACGAGCGCAATGAGGCCTTCGAGGAGTACCTGCGGTCGCAGGGTGTCGACCCCAAGAGCCTCGGCCCGTTCTCACGCCTGGCATTCAACATGCACGGCTTGGTCCCACCTGAGGAGTGGCAGGACATCATGCCGATCATCTTCCACGTGCACACCAAGTTCTTCGACATCGACGAGCACGGCAACGAGCCAGCGATGGACCTCCCGCGAATCATCAAGCAGTTCGTCGACGGCGGCTTCAAGGGCTACCTGTCGAGCGAATGGGAGGGCCATGCGTTCGCAGACCTCGGCGAATCGGACCCCATCGACCTGGTCAAGAAGCAGCACCACCTGATCCGACAGTCCATCGAACAGGCCGTCGCCGACCGCAGCACCAACGAAACCTCGAGGTGACCCCGTGGCTACTCACAACACCCTCTTCCAGCCCAAGGACGTCCGTCTGCACCCGGATGGCCTCGCCATCTCGGTGCAGCTGCCCTGGTACCGCTCCCTATGGCTGTCGGCCGTCAAGGACGTCGCCGTGCGCGTCGACGGACAGGACGTCGCACGTGAGGACCTTCGGTTCGTCCTCCGCGACAAGACCTACCGGGTCGACGAACTCCCCGAACAGTCGGACACCCTGTGGTTCCTGCAGGACCGTGCGGACGTGGTGATTTCCTGGGAGCCGAAGGCCGGGCCTTTCACCCTCGAGCTGACGTTGGAGCTGCGACTCCTGTACATGCAGATTGCACCCGGTCGCTACGTCCCCAACCGGGTCGTGGTCGAGAAGACGATCGATCCGGCAGTTCTCACGTCGGCGGCCTGAGGACTTCAGTGCCACCTCGCGCGAACGATTGGGTTCTCTCTGCCAGCTCGTTCAACTGGACCCGGGACATTCTTCGCGCGCTCGAGTCCCCGCTCGACATCGTTGCGCGGGTCATGGCGCGACAAGTCTGCCCGGTCCTGGAGATCGAGGCTGGCCAGTGCTTCCGGTCCTTCCCCTCGATGCACCCGGACGAGGTGGACCAGATGCGGCAGGCGGTGGAAGCCGAGGGTGCCCGTGTCAGCATCGTGGGACTCGGGCTCGACGACTGGGTGACGCCCACACAGCGCCGCACCGAACGCGAGCGGGCGGCATTCGTGTCGCCTCAGCTCCGCGCGGCCAAGCAGCTCGGTGCTGTCGGCGTCCGGCTCCCGTTTGGGCAGCCTGACCGCTCCCTCCTCAGAGAGCTGCTCCCCCTCCTGCACGAGCTGGACTTGGTGCTGTATCAGGAGATCCAAGGAACGCAGGGGCCTGGCACGGGCGGGTACGAACAGGCGATGGAGGCCCTCGAGGACTTCAGCGATCAGCGGCTCAGCATCGTCCTCGATTCCAGCATGGTCACGCCGCAGCTACCCATCAGCTATCTGGAGGCCGTGAGTCAGGCTGGGCTACCGGCTGGATTGCTCGAACGGGTCACCACCGAATGGGGAAGCCCCGAAACCACGGCCGCGATCCGGAGCTGCCTCGCCGAGGGACAGGTCCCACCCAACGCGATGGCTCTCTACATGACCATGATCTTCCGCTTCGGCACCTGGACTGTCGCAGACCTCGAACCACTCCTGGCCCACGTTGGCGCCGTGCAGTTCAAGTTCTGGGACCTGGACGACTCCGACGGCAGGGTGACCCGTCCTATTGCCGACCTCGGCGCCGCTTTGGACAGGGGCGGATTTGCCGGCACCTTGTGCAGCGAGTGGGGTGGACACGACTGGTGGAAAGGACCCGAAGGTGCAACCGAGATGACTTTGAACCACTTGGACCTTGTCGCCAGCGTGCTGGATCTACCCAGAGCCGAGCAGGCAACACGTCTCGGCAAAGAGCGAGCCTGAGATGGGTTGGGAGCTGCGCGAAGATGCCCTCGGCCCTGACCCCAATGGGTTCTCGCTGCGAGTCGGCCTGCCCTGGATGAGGTCGCTTCCGTTGTCCTGTGTGCTGCAGCTCGCCGTGACGATTGACCAGTGTGGAATTGACGCCGTGGACCTGCTCGTACATGTCGACGGCGGAGACCGGCCCCTGGCCGAACTCCCAGAGTCCAAACGGTGGTGGTTCCTCCAGGACCGACTCGTGATCACAGGGCCCCTCGAGGTACAGCTCGAGCATGAGTACGACGTCGAAGTCTCGATGCAGCTGCTGCTGCCGTACTTGAGCGCCGGCCCGGGGAAGGCGGCGGTCCTCCCATTTCATCTACGCAGACGACTCCGGGTGGGCGACGGAACCCACCCGGGCACCTTCCGCGACGTGTCCTGAGGTACCCGCGACAGAGCCGGTAAGCGAGCCGATTCGCTCGACGTCGATTCGCACCTCATCGTTGGGCTCGAGCGGAGGCGGGTCATGGCGGCCGCGGCGGCCCCACAGCTCCGCCAGGCAACCGCCACCACCCGTCGTCCCGGAGGCCAAGAGGTCACCAGGCACCACCAGCGAGTCGCGCGAGGCATAGGCGATCATCTGGGCGAACGTCCAGTTCATGTTCGACAGCCGGTCGTGGCCGACCGGTGCGCCATTGACTGAGACGCTGCAGTCGAGGTCGAGGAACCCATCCACCGTGTGCAGGTCGTCGACTTCGTCTGCCGTGACGACCCATGGCCCGATGGACGTCGCGAAGTCCTTGCCCTTGGCCGGCCCCAGTCCGACCTTCATCTCCCGGGACTGGATGTCGCGCGCAGACCAGTCGTTCATGATCGTGTAGCCAAAGATCGACTCGCGCGCCTGCTTCTCGTCCAGGTCGGTCCCCCCTCGGCCCAGAACGCACGCGACCTCCAGCTCGAAATCGAGGGCTCTGCAGGTCTTGGGTCTGGGAACAGCTTGGTCTGGCCCGTAGAGGGCGTGCGGGTTCGTGAAGTAGAAGGTGGGGGCGTCGTACCACGCGTCTGGGACACCCGAGGCGCCATCGACACTCTTGCGAACGCCTTCCACATGCGCCTCGAAGGTGACGAAGTCCCGGATGCTAGGTGGCCGAAAGGGAAGCTGGAGCGTCACTATATCGAGACGGACGCCGGCACCGCGGCGCGCTTCGGCACCGATCGCCAATGCGGGTTCCAGCCCTCCGGCAATGAGCGCACTCACCGATGTGCCGTCGGGGAGCGGGAACACCATGTCCTCGTCGACGACCGCCCCGACGGTCGCCCCCCGCGTCAGGCGGACGCTGGCCAGCTTCATCGGTCAGACCGGCGGGGGGACGAAGACACCGTGGTCAGGATCGTTGAACGACTCTCGGGCGATCAGCTCGCTCATCGGGTCCGCAGTGCCCCACTGGTCCTGGTTCTTCGGGTCCGAGATGTCGTAGACGCTGGGGTGCCACTCATCCGTCTCCAGCCGCTCGAGCTCGGTGGTGTACTCCATGGTGTTCCCACTCGGGTCCAGGAAGTACGAGAACGTGTTGTTGCCGGCGAGGTGGCGACCGGGACCCCAGACCTTCTTGATGCCTGCTCGCATGACGCGGCCGGTCCCACGCATGTACTCATCCAGGCCACGCATCTCGAAGGAGACGTGGTGGACGGAGGTGTGGGGGCCGCGAGCGATCGCCAGCGAGTGGTGCCAGTCGTTGCACCGCATGAAGTGCATCATCTCCCCCATGTGGGGACTCGAGAGGCTGTCGCTGTGCTTGAAGCCGAGATGGGTTTCGTACCAGGCCTTTGTGGCTGCGATGTCATTGCTTGTTCACGACGAAGTGCGAGAGGCGGACAGGGATGGCCTCTCCTTCCTCGATCACCCGATGCTGTCGCGTCTCCACGTCGGTCGAGATCTCGACCGTGCGGCCATCGCCGTCGAAAAATCGGAAGCCGTACCCGGAACCCGCGGTCTGCAGTTCGCCCGGCTCACCCACCAGCTGGACGCCCGCGGACCCGAGCTTCGCGGCAAGGGTGTCGACGGCCTCGCGGGACTCGGCCCCGAACGCCAGGGAGATCCAGGCGCTTCTCCGTTGAACGGCGAAGCCGCACGACGTACTGCTCAGGCGAGCCCTCCGCGGCCAGGTACGAGAGGTCACCATCGCTACCGACCTCGCTGAGGCCCCACGTGTCGCGGTAGAACGCCCGCTGGGTGTCGTAGTCCGGTACCGCGAGGTCGACGTGGCGAAGATGGGTGATGCCGAATTCGTTGACGTTTCCGCTCATGGCTGGGGATCCTTCTCGATCGTTGCGGGACGGGTGGTGTCGCTGGTAGGGCGGCGTGGGTTGGACCTCTGCGAAAGGCCGGCGAGATCGGCTGCTCGGGCGGCCTGACGCGGAACGCGGAGGTCCCGGGGGACGCGACGCCGTACGCCTTGGACGGGGGGGACCGACCCGTATCGGCGAACGACGCGGTTCTGGATGCTGCCTATGCCCTCGATGGACATCTCGACGACGTCGCCGACCCTCAGTGCGGGCGGTTCGATGTGGCCTGCTCTGGCCCAGGCCTCGGCCAAAGATCCAGAGGAACACGTGCCGGACGTCAGCACCTCTCCTCTCTTGACCCAGGAGCCACGAGACGCGTGGGAGACCAGCTGCTGAAACGTCCAGCTCATGTGCCCGGATACGTCCGCCCCGACACGCTTTCCGTTGACGCTGACCGACATGGCAAGGTCCAGGAACCCTTCACCGTCAACGTGTCGCTCGAGCTCGTCCGCCGTGACCACCCAGGGGCCGAGGGTGGTCGCGAAGTCCTTTCCCTTGCTGGGGCCAAAGTTCACCCGCATCTCGGCTCGCTGGACGTCCCGGGCCGACCAGTCGTTGACCACGCAATAACCGCCGATTGCGCTTCGTGCCTTCTCGGGCGTTTCGTTCCGGACGTCGCGGCACACGATGGCGCCGAGCGACAAGCCGAAGTCGAGCAGCTCGGTCCCGGGCGGATAGGGGACATCGTCGTGTGGCCCGACCACTGAGTGGGGTGCCATGAACTGGAAGACCGGAGCGGCATACCACTCCTCCGGGACCCCAGGTGTTCCCAGGGCAAGCTGCATGCTCTCGACGTGTGACTCGAAGGTCAGGAAGCCTCGCATCGCGGTCGGGTAGACCGGTGGCAGCAGCACGACCTCGTCAGGGCGCAACCCGTCAGCCTGGGCGGCCTCATCGGCAGCCGATTCGCGGTCCTCCAGGTCGGCGGCCAACAGGGGAACGAGTTCCACTCCCTCGGGGAACGGGTGAAGCCACCACTGTCGACCGTCGCCGACGACGAGCCCGACGCGACGAGTCGTTTCGGCGTCCTCGACAAATCTAAACGCAGCAAGTTTCAAGGCTTCGGCTCTTCATGTCGTGCCTCGGTTCGACCACGGTGCGGACGGGTCCAGAAGTTGTTTTTCATTGGGGTTATTCGTGTTCCATCGTCAAGCAGGGCTGCTCAGCAAGTGAGCGACCTGCGCCATCAGGCCAGGCACATCACCGCGCTCATGGTTCAAGAGCCACTGGGAAAGTTGCAGTGACGCCTCCACGATCGCTTTCGCTCGAGGAAGTCGACGCTCCACGAACTGGTTCCAGAGCTCGTCCGTGACGGCATCAGAAGCCAGCAGTAGCTCGGCCAGTACGGCCGCGTCCTCGAGCGCCTGGGCTGCGCCTTGGGCGAGCGTGGGAGGGCACGTGTGGACTGCATCCCCGATGAGGACGACGCGGCCCCGGTTCCAGGGAGCGTCCAGGACATGGGTCTCGAATGCCGTGTAGTTGACCCGAGACGGATCGGTCATCCCGGCGCGGACGTCGTCCCACGGGCCGTGGTAGGCCTCGGACAGTCCACGCATCACCGCAAGGGATTCCTCTGCGGTCAAACCCGAGCGGTCCTGCCAGTCCTCCACCAGGTAGGCGTACAGAGTCCCTTCACCCGTGGGGCAGTAGCCGGCGATGTAACACGGGCCTCCGTAGACGAGGTCCGTACGGGTCACCGATGGGGGTCGTGGAGCGAAGACCCGCCAGATACCCATCCCCGTGCCTCGAGGCTCCAGCTCGATCCCGAGTGCCTTGCGCGTGGCCGACCGGACGCCGTCAGCCCCCACGACGACGTCGTACCTTCCGGCGGACCCATCCGAGAACGTGACGTTCACACCAGCTCCGTCGTCCACCAACTGGCTGAAGGTCAGGCCGAAGCGAACCTTGACCCCCACCTCGGTTGCCCTGTCGACCAAGATCTTCGCGAGCTCGGGACGGTACATGCCGACGGTCGCTGGAAGGTCGGCTCCCCCGGTGCGGACATCCTCGAGCTCCGCGACGAGGGTGCCGTTCGGATCCGGCGCACGCAGGCCCAGGGTGTCGAACGCGTAGCCGTGCTCGCCGACCTCGTCCCACACACCGAGTTCGCGCAGCACGCGAAGGGCGTTGCCCTGGAGGGTGATACCGGAACCCAGAGCGCTGACGTCTGGCTTGACGTCCACCAAGTCGACCGACACGCCACCTTCGGCGAGGAGGATGGAGACGGCGGTTCCGGCAGCGCCTGCTCCGATGACCAGCACGTTGGAAACGGCAGGCATGTTCTTCTCCTTCGTAAGGGTGGCGGTTCGCAAACCAGCCTCGGGCCGATCGGAAATTGGAGGAAGAGGATGGTTGCGATGCGGGTCATTCGTCGCAGTGATCGAGCGTCTTTCGCTGGGCGCGTCGGTCAGCTCTTGATGCCGCCGCTGAAGCCCTGGATGAACTTCTTCTGGGCGAACACGTAGAAGATCAGGATCGGAACCATGGAAATCAGCACCACGGCGAAGATGAGGTTCCACTGGGAGACCAGCGATCCGACGAAGTTGTACATGACGACCGGCAGGGTTTGCGCGTCGGAGCCGTTGAGGAAGATCAAGGGGGTGAAGAAGTCGTTCCAGACGATCAGCCCCGCCAAGATCGCCACTGTCCCCGTTGCGGGTCCCATCAGAGGGAAGACGACCTTCGTGAACACTTGGAAGGGAGACGCGCCATCGAGCATCGCGGATTCCTCATAGTCCCTGGGTAGCTCACGGAAGAACCCGGCATACAGGAAGACCGCAAGCGGGAGGAGGACCCCCCAGTAGATGAGGATCATCCCGATCCGCGAGCCGACGAGCCCAACCTGCTGCGCTCCGACGTACAGCGGGAGCACCCCGAGCTGGGTCGGCAGGACGATGGCCACCAAGAAGAGGTAGAACGCTCGTCTGCTCCAGCGGCTCGTGCTCCGGATGAGGACGTAGGCGGTGATCGACCCCAGGCCAACCAGGCCGGCAATACTGCCCGCGGTGATGATCAGGCTGCTGAGCAGTCCGTTGAGAATCTGTCCAGACGCGGTGCTCGAGGGGGACAGCAGGGTTTGGAAGTTCTCCAGCGTCGGGGACTTGGGAGGTGCGATCGCAGCCGAGGTGAGGATCTCCTCCCCGGGCTTGAGGGACGTCGTGACCAGGATCCAGAACGGCATCAGCAAGGCCAGGGCAGCCAGCACGACGACAATCTCGAGGAGCAAGGTGCGTTTGGTGTAGCGGAACATGGCTGCTGCTCACGCCCTCTCACGAGTGGCGAGCTGCTGCAGGACCGAGAACGCGAGGATCAGCAGACTGAGCAGGAGCGCAAGTGCGGCTCCGAAGCCGAACTTCCCGAACGCAAACGTCTGCTTGTAGACCTGGGTTGCAAGGGTCTCCGTCGCCCCGGCAGGCCCACCACCGGTGAGGGCCATGACCTGGTCGAAGACACGCAGGCCCTGGATCAGTGTGAGGGTCGTCGCGATGCCGACAGCCGGCCGGATCGTCGGCAGCACGACGAGCCGTAGACGCTGCCAACGGGTTGCACCATCGAGCGCTGCCGCCTCCTCGATCTCGATGGGGACCGTTGCCAAACCGGCCAGGTACACGACCATGACGAACCCGATGTTCTGCCAGATCATCACCGTCAGGATCGAGCCTCTGGCAAGGAGTGGCTCCGCGAGCCACTGGTGCTGCAACGACGTGAGGCCGAGGGACCCGAGCAGCTGGTTGAGAGGGCCATCGAACGCGAAGATGAACCCCCAGACGTAGGAGACCGAGATGGGCGCTAGGACAACCGGCATGAAGAGCAGCGTTCGGAGCAGGTAGCGGGTCTTGAGGTTGCGGTTGAGGGCCAGCGCGAAGGCCAGACCGAGCACATTCGAGATGACGAGGAACCCGAAAGCGAAGATCAGCGTGTTGGCCAGCGACGAGAGGAGCTCGGTCCGCTGGAAGATGTTGCGGAAGTTGTCGAGACCGATGAAGTTGAACGACCCGACGCCCGACCAGTCGGTGAACGCGAAGAACGCCCCGCTGAGGGTGGTGAGGTAGACCGTCGCGATCAGCAGACCCACGCCGGGAGCGGCCCACCACCAGCGGCCGAACGTCAGGCCCTGGTTGCCTTGCCTCTGACGGGTTTGCCTGCGCGACGGCTTGGGTGCCGTCCCTGCAGGGGCGCTGGTGGACGTTGTCATGCTCTCGGAACTCCTCGACGGAAGGTCAGCTCGGCGCGGCATCTGCGGGCGCCGCCGTACGGGAATGAAGATTCGACTCGATTCACTGTGACCCAGCCACTGCGTTCCGGAAAGGCGAGACCTGCGATCCAGCACATCACCGCGACTGATACGAGGACGGCATCCGCTGCGCTGATGCCGTTGATCGGCCTTGAGGCCTTCCCTCTGGTGCCCGGGGACGGCACAGTCGGGGGCGTTCGCAGCCCGTAAAACAAGGAGGAGCTCGATGCCCACCACGATCAAGCGGGGCGTCAGCCTGTACAGCTACCAGGAGGAGTTCTTCCTGAGGCAGATGTCGCTCGAGGACTGCGTGGCTCACGTCGCCGCGGTCGGTGGAACAGGCGTCGAGATCATTCCGGAACAGTCGATCGTCGGTTATCCGCGGCTCAGCCCGGAGTTCCTGGAGCAGTGGCATGGATGGATCGACCGCTACCGACTCGAGACGAGCGCCACCGACCTGTTCCTCGACACCAAGCGCGTCCCTGGCCAGTGGCTCACGCACGATGAGCAGGTCGCTTCGGTGCGCCAGGACATCGACATCGCGGTCGCCCTCGGAGCACCAGTCATCCGCGCGATCATCAACACCCCGCCGGAGGTGATGCGCGACGCGGCCTCGTACGCCGCCGACCACGGGGTCCGCCTCCTGCTCGAGGTTCACGCGCCGTTCCACTATGAGCACCCGTGGATCCTGGAGCACCTCGAGGTGATGCATGCTGACGGAGGTCAGGCCCTCGGCCTGATGCCGGACATGGGGACGTTCGTAGAACGGTTCCCCCGGGTCGTCTCCGAGCGCGCGCTTCGCGACGGGGGGCGACCCGACCTCGTCAAGTACATCGTCGATCTCTACGACGACCACGGCGACACCCACGCGCTGATGGACATCGTCCACTACCGGGGCGGCGGTCCCGTCGAGATGGGCCTCGCCCGGCAGGCCACCCATTTCATCTTCCGCGACCCGCGGGAGCTGCTTCCACACATGCCGCTCATCGGTCACATCCAGGCCAAGTTCTACGAGATGACCGACGACGCCAACGAGTACAGCATCCCCTACGACCGGATCATCCCCGTTCTTGTCGAGGGCGGCTATGACGGCTACCTGTCCAGCGAGTACGAAGGCAACCGCCACATCGAGGATGCCTTTGAGGTCGACAGCCGCGAGCAGGTTCGACGGCAGCACGCGATGTTTGCGCAGCTGCTCGGCGAGAACGACTAAGACGAGGAGGCAGGCACCATGTTCGACAAGTACATCATCTGTGAGGACAGCCTTCGCCCCACCAAGACACCCAAGCCGGGTGCGCAGGTCGAGGTTCGCCTCCCCTACTACCGCGGCCTGGGCCTGTCGATGGTCGAGGCCGTGGATGTGAGCGTTGACGGACAGACCGTCGATCCCCAGGTCACCACCTTGACCGTCCACGGCCGTACCTACCCGTTCTCCGACCTGGGAGGAGTCCTGGACGACCGCTGGGAGATGGGCGAGCACGCCACCGTTGCCTTCCCGCTCGACCGGCCTCTCGAGTCCGGAGTTCACGACATCGACGTGGCAATCCGCCTGCGCATCTCGTACATGCCGGTCCCCGGCGGTGGACGTGACCGCAAGCGCCTCACGCTGCAGGACTGAGCCAGTGCGGCGCGTGCCGCCTGGACGTGGGTCGTCGCCGGAGTTCGGTGCGCAGCACCAGATGCTGCCTGTACCGTGCGAGTTGTGAACGCCGACTGCGGCCAAGCAAACTTGGAGTGTTGACCCTTGCCACGCAACGTCGATCTCAACCTGCTCCCGGCCCTGCAGGCCATCTTGGAAGAACAGAGCGTCACCCGGGGAGCAGCCCGGCTGGGCCTCAGCCAGCCGGCCATGAGCGCCAGCCTGGGAAAACTGCGCCGTCACTTCCGTGACGAGCTGCTGACCCGCAACGGGAACGTCTACGAGCTGACGCCACTTGCCCAGCAGCTGGTCGAGCCGACCCACACGGCGGTTCGTGCCGTCGGTCGCCTCTTCGCGAACGAAGGAGAGTTCGACCCAGCCACGGCTGAACGCGAGTTCACGGTCGTCATGTCCGACTACGCCACGGAGGCTTTGGCGCCGACCGTTTCGCGATTGTTGCGGGCGGCCTCCCCTGGTTCCCGACTGCACATCAACTCGATCACTCCGCAGATCGTCGACACTGCGCCTGACTCCATGCGGACGCGTGACCTGATCGTCATGCCACACGGATTCCTCACGGGCCTTTCGCACCGTGACCTCTATGAGGATGACTGGGTCTGCATCGTCTCTGAGGATGACGAGTCCGCATCGAGGCAGCTGACCATGGACGACCTGGCCAACCGCCCGTGGGCGGTCACCTTTCACCAGCGCACCGCCTTCACGACATCGGTCCAACAGCTCCGGATGCAGGGCGTCGAGCCGAACGTGGAGGTGGTGACGGAGAACTACCTGACTCTCGGCAGTCTCGTCGCCGGCACCAACAGGATCGCCGTGGTGCAGGAACGGCTCGGTCGGATCCTGGAGCGCAAGGGCGAGGTACGCGTCCTGCCGCCGCCTTTCGCCGCGGACCCGCTCGTGGAGACCATGTGGTGGCATCCGACCTACGACAACGACGCGGCTCACAAGTGGTTCCGCGATCTCTTCATCACTGCCGGCATCGAGATCACCTGAACAACAACGAGCCGGTGGGACAGGTCACTGTCCCACCGGCTTGGTTGGTTACTGCGAGGGGTGTGATCAGCCCCAGGCCTTGTCGAGGTCGTTCAGGACGTCGTCCACGGACTTCTGTCCCGTGAGCAGGCCGGTGACTCCGGACCCGAGCGTGTCGTAGACCTCGCCGTTGGGCCAGTCGAGCTGCGGGTAGTTGGCGATGTGCTTGGCGTCGAGGATGCTCTTGATCCCGTCGTACTGGGGCAGGACGGCCGAGGTGTCGATGGCGCCCACGGGAAGGTCACCAGCGGCCTCTGCGGCCGTCTTGGCCTGAGCGGGCTGCGTCATCCACGAGAGGAAGTCCTTGACCAGCTTGGGGCTCTTCGTCTTGGCGTTTCCGGCGACAGCATCCGGCGTGCCTGCCATGAGGTACGTGTCGACCCCGGCGCCCGGCATCGGGAGGACGACCAGTTTCACGGCTCCGTGCGTGGAGTCCATGATGTCCTTGGCGGCACCACCGGGGGCAGCAAAGCCAAACACCTTCCCCTGACCCATGCCGTTGGTCAGTGCGTCGAACCCGGCACCAGCAGCGCCGTCCTGGAAGCACTTCTGGTCGTACAGCTTCTTGACGGTTTCCAGAGCGGTCCGCCAGCCTGCGCTGGTCGCGAACTTGACCTGGCCGGCCTTGCGCTTCGCGTTCCAGTCGGGTTCGGCACCATAGACGGTCGATGCCGCAATGGCGGTGGTGAAGATGCCCGTGTTGGGCGACATCGATCCTGCGAGCGCGAGCAACGCCTTGCCCTTGTCACGGGCCTTGCCGCACTGTGCGATCAGGTCGTCCATCGTGGAGGTCCCGGTCAGCACGACGCCGGCCTGCTTGGCGGCCACGTCGTTGTAGATGAGCCCGGCCGGCGCCAGGTAGACGGGGACGGCGAAAGTCTTGCCGTTGAAGACGAAGAGGCTCTTGGCGTTCTCGGGGATGAACTTCGGGTCGATGTTCGCCGAGATGTCCAGAAGCTTGTTGGCCTTCTGGAGGGGCTCGACGGAGGCGGTCTGACCGCTGCCGGCATTGATGAAGAAGACGTCCGGGCCGCTTCCGGCCGTCAGCTGCGTGGTGAGCGTCTGGTTGTACGACGCGAGGTTGATCGGGTTCGTCTTGATCGTGACGCCCTTGTGCGAAGCGACGTACTGCTCTGCGAGCGTCTGATAGGTGCTCTTGGCGTTCGGGTTGGCGATCTGGTACGAGAAGGTGATCGACTGCGGCTCGGCTGCATTGGCGGCCGAGCCGTTCGAGGAGCTGCAGCCAGCCACGACGGCCCCGAGGAGGACCGGGAGCGCGGCGGCGATGACGCGTCGTGAGTTCGAAGGTGTCATGAGGGTCTTCCTGGCTAGCTGTCAGCCGCTTCGAAGCGGTCAGACATGTGGGTGGTTGTGGCCACTGTCACAGAACGCGGGTGGCGCTGGGAACTCCAGACTTGCGATCATCTGCATCACTGATACGGATGCCTCAGTCGATTTCAGTTGGATGCGAATCACGTTGTGCCACAACGGCTTTCCAAAATCACGCGCCGTCGGCGAAACGCCTACGAGCCGTCCATCATCCGGCGGCACATGGCGTGGTGGCGAGCGACCATCTCGAAGGCGTCCTGATCCTCGAGGTCGAGGTAGGCGTGCCCCTCCCATTCACTCGACATCGTGATCTCGTGGTCAGTCTCGGCGAAGACGTCGAGGATGGCCTGGTAGTCGATCGACGGAGAGGTGAGGTCGTCATCCACGTCATAGAACTTCCCGTGGACATGCCGCACCTGGGGCAGCACCTCGCGCCAGTCCTCCAGGTTCTCCCTGCCGAACATGGTGAAGACGAGCCTCGCCTGTCCAACGGGAAGCTCCGGCTCCCCAAGACCCTTGGCCTCCCCGGCGAAGGCGCCGTACCTCTGGAAGGGCGGCCCCGGGGACTCCCAGGCACGGACGAGGGCATCAACGCCTTCCTCGGACAGACCCGCGGCACGGAGCTTGTCGAGCATTCCGGGTGGGATCGCCCGCATGCACGAGCTGAAGTCCGGAATGAAGCCGAGATGCTCCGACCCGATCCGGTCGTAGGCCTCGCGGGTGGCCAGGACCTTGGGGGTGTTCGGGCCTTCCGGCGCGTGTACCTCCATACCCAGGTGGACGCCCGCTTTGGCCGCGATAGGTTCGAGCAGTTCGAGGACCGCGGGGGTCAAGCCCACCTGGGTACGCACGACCGGAAAACCGAGCTCGCCCGCGAGCTCGATCTGCGGCCCTCATGTACTCGACGCTTTCCTGGGTGTCCATCCAGGCGCCGGCACGACGGGCCACGTCGGCGTTGGAGGCCAAGGACGTCGGCCTGAGCTCGTTGCGGTCCAATGCCTCCCGGAGCGCCTTGAGCTCAGCCTTGTCGACCCTGCCAGGAAAGCCACGCAGGCTCTGGAAGCCGATGAGCTCCAGGCCAGGGCCGAGTCCGCGCCTACCCACCTCGTCGATGAGCTCAGGCAGGGAGAAACGCCCCGCAAGCCACTCGTTGGTCATCGAGTAGAGGGTGACGCCCAGGACGATGCTCATTGGACCACGACCTTTCGCTCGACCCGGGTCCGTTGTACGAGGGCGGTCTCCGGGCCGATGATGATGTACGGGATTCGGGTGGCGAGGGTCAGCTCGACATCGAGCGCCTGGCCAGCCGGCAAGCTGTCCGGCTTGACCACAAGAACCTCCAGCGCGTCTTGGACGAACCACTGCTCGTCGACCAGGTCCGCCAACTCGTCCAGCGTCAGTTCACGACCGTCGCGCCGAACCCTCAGGTCTGCCCGGTCCACGACGTCGGTTCCCAGGCGAAAGTTGATGTCCTCGAGGCACGACAACGGCAGGGATCGGTACCACGGCAGGTGGACGTCGATCTGGTATCCCTCCGGTGTGGCGTGCACGGCCTCAGGACGGAGCACACTGGCTTCAAGGGTCACGGTTGCCTCCTTGGTGGGGTTGAACGACTCACGCGTCGGCTGCGACCGAGCGAATGTGCTTGACCGACTCCCCGGAGGGAACGGTGGGGAAGTACTCGAGTCCGATGGGGCCGGCATACCCCGACGCGCGCAGCACGGCGAGCTGTGCCGCCCAGTCCACACCGCCGCTTCCCGGCTCTCCACGGCCCGGGGAGTCCGCGATCTGCACGTAGTCGATGAGGCCTGCCGCGTTGGCCAGCTCAGTCGCCGGGTCTTCGCCTTCGGTGATCGAGTGGTACAGGTCGTAGAGGATCCCGAAGGAGTCCGAACCCACACCCCGGGCGACGATGACGGCGTCTGCCGTTCGATCCGTGAGTGCGCCCGGGTGGTCGACGCGCGTATTCACCGGCTCGAGGACCAGCTTCACGCCGGAGTCCTTGGTTCGCTCCACCGCCTGGGAGAAGACGTCGACAAGACGGGCGAGGTTCTGGGTGCGCTTCTGGCCCGGGAAACCGACTCCGGACCCCAGGACGATTCGCGGGCACCCGAGCCGGCGGGCGTGTTCGATCCCACGGTCGAGCCCCTCGAAGAAGGCATCCAGCGTTTCCCAGGGGAGGGCGAAGTTCGTTCGCGGCTCGGCGAGAACGGAGGTGAGGCTCACCCCGGTCTCGGTCAGCGCCTTACCCAGCGCGTCGACATCCACGGTGGACGTGCCCCACATCTCGACGGCGTCGAAGCCGGCTGCCGCCGCGGCGCGCACTCGGTCGGGGTGTTCGCCGGCTTCGGTGAACAGCAGTTCGATGTTAGGAGAGAGCTGGTACACGGTGGAGCCTTTCGTTGGTCGCGCGGACGCGCGGGGTGTCAGTGGCGGCACGGCTGGGTATGCGGTGGGTTCGCTCAGGCATCGGCCGCTCGCTCCTGCTCGACCATCGGCCGCAGCTCACGCTGCACGAGGTACCCGGCCAGCAGGGTGCTGGCGGCAGGGTGCGGGCTCTGGTCACTCTCGACGACGATCCAGCCGGAGTAGCCGGTCCGGATCAGGGCTTGGGTGACTGCCGGGAAGTCGACCAGCCCGCCGTCGGCCCCGGGCTCGGCGAACCATCGTGGGATCTCGCGTTCGCCACCGCGCACCCGGACCGTCCAGTGGGCATGGGGCTCGAGGTACTCCTCGCCCTCGTCGACGGCCAGGGCGTCCTTGAACTGCACGTGGACCACCCGCTCAGCGTGCTTCTCGATGACGGCGACGGGATCCAGGCCCGCAGCGGTGAGCTCGCCGGTGTCGACGACGAGTCCGACGAGCTCCGGATCGGTGAGATCCAGCAGTTTGTCGAGGGCATCTCCGCGACGAAGCGCCGACAGGAAGTCGACGTGCAGCGCCGTGCGTATGCCGTGCCTCGCCGTGGCGGCGCCGACCGCCTCCCAGCAGTGCGCCAGCCGGGCGAGCGCGGCATCGTCGATGGCCTCGGTGTCGCCGGCGCCCGGCACGGGCCGGACCAGCAGAACGGACCCGCCAAGCTCGGCCAACGCCTCGGCGAACCACGCGGCTCGCTCGACGATGATGGGAACGTCAGCCTCGAGGAGGGGCGACAGGGGCCCAGTCAGGTGTTCCATCGAGCGTTCCTGCGGATCCCAGTACCAGCTGGACACGGTGTCTATGGCGCACTCGTCCAACAGGTTTCGAAGGCCGGCAACGGAACCGAAGTTCGCCGCGAGCTGCTGGGGGTTGCCGAGCGGCTCCCACCGCCCGGTGCCCGCAGTGAGCTCGACGCCCTCGAACCCGGCGATGGAGATCGTCTTGAGTGCGCGCTCGTGCTGCTCACGGCGGACGAAGTCGTCGAACTGTGGCTTCCACTGGTTGATGGCGTAGCCCCACCTGATGCCAGTCATGAGTAGATCCGTTCCAGGACGTTGCTCGCGTACCAGCGGGAGACGGCGGTGCTCTCGGAGTAGTCGCCGCCTTCCTTGTTGGCCTTGTCGTGCTCGACCGAGATCCAGCCCCGGTAGCCGTTGTCCCTGACCGCGGTCATCATCGACTCGAAGTCCACCAGGCCCTGCGACGTGCCCATCTCGTAGAACCACTTGCCGGTCGTAGGCGCCATGATCTCCGAGTCGGGACGCTGTCGGTGGTCATCGCCGAGTGCCACGTGGTGCGTGTCCTTGAAGTGGAACCCGCTCACTCGGTGTGCGTGCCTGTTGTAGAGCGCGACCGGGTCCACGCCGGCTATGCAGTGCTGCGCGGTGTCGACGAAGAGCGACACGTACTGCGGGTCGGTGTGCGAGTAGAAGGTGTCGATGTCCGCTTCACTCTGGATCCCGCAGAAGAACTCGTGGTGGCACGTGAGTCGCACCCCGTGGCTCGCGGTGATCTCGCCGACCTTGTTCCACAGCTCGGCTGTGGTCTTGAGCTTGTCCTCGGTGATGGGCTCCATGTCGTAGTAGAGCGTCGCGGGCATGACGATGATGTTGTCCAGCTGGATCTCCGACCAGCGCCCCATGGTGACGCGGAAGTCCTCGAGGATGTTCTCGTGCGTCTCCGCCAGGTGGGGGCGTAGTTGCGGGTGTCGTAGTCAGCCGCGTGGAAGGTGTGTTGACGATGCGTTCGAGGCCGTGGTCCTGCACCATCTGCTGGTACTTCGCGGGGCCGCCGTAGTCGCCATACATCTGCCAGATGCGGAAGTCGAAGGTGTCGATCGCGTCGAAGCCGGTTGCCTTGACCTGCTTGAGGCACGCGGACATGGTCTTGTGCGAGTGCCATTGGTCCACCGGTCCTGAAGGGCCGTTGCTACGCCAGTGGTCCATGTAGCTCCACTTGATGCGGCGCTCCCCTGCGCCATCCTGTTGCGTCATCGCGCCACGACCTGTTCGCCTGCGGCCACCTGTCGCAAGTACCCGAGCGCGTCGGCTGTCGACGCGATGGTGGGGTAGCACTCGACCCCGACCGCGCCGGCATACCCGACTTGGTCGAGCAGCGCGAAGGCGGCCGGCCAGTCAATGGCGCCGCTGCCCGGCTCTCCCCTGCCGGGGGCATCCGCAATCTGCACGTGGGCGACCACGTCGATGACCTCAGGAAGCACGACGGTCGGGTCCTCGCCCTCGACGACGGAGTGGTACAGGTCGTAGAGGACACGGGCATGCGGGGAGTCGACCCCGCGGACGACGGCCACCGAGTCGGAGGTCATGCTGGTCAGCACGCCCGGGTGGTCCATCCGGGTGTTGACGGCCTCGACCAGCAGAGTGACGTCGGCATCGGCCGCGATCTCGGCGGCGCCAGCGACCGCCTCCGTCATGATCCCGATCTGGACCGGTCGCTTGAGATAGGGAACGGCCGGGCCGGACCCGACGACGACGTACGGACACTTGAGCCGCACCGCATCGGCGACGGTCCGTCGAACGTCGTCGAGGAAGCCCGCGTGGGTGTCCTTGAGGACGAGCCGAGTTGTCCGAGGGTCGACGAGCACCGTCCACAGCTGGACACCCGTCTCGTCGAGGGCAGCCTCGAGCGCGTCGAGGTCCTTGTCGTGGGTCCAGAAGATCTCGGCCTTGGTGAACCCGGCCCGGGAAGCGGCACGCACACGGGAGGCGAGGTCTTCGCCAGCCTCCTGGAACATGTACTCCAGGTTGACCGAGAGGGAGTCGAGCCGGTTCACCGGAACGAGTCCTCGAACGTGCCGTACGGGCGCGGCGGTTCCGGAGCGAGCTTCTGGGCGGTGTCGTTGGCGTACGGCTCGTACTTCTCCGTCACGATCGGGCCGTCAACCGTGGGAAGGAAGACCGGCTTGCCGTCGTCACCGAACCATGCCAGCTGCGAGTCGTGGCTGTGCTGGTTGTCCTTGGCGAAGCTGATCCAGTCGCGGTTGAACGGCGCTCTGGCCACCTCGTAGCAACGGAAGTGCCAGATCCGCCATGCGCCGTCCTGCTTGATGAAGTCGACGCCGTACTTGCACCACACCCAGTGGGCCCACACCGGCTTGCCGTCGACCTCGCCACCGGAGAACACATACGGCGGAACATCCTTGGCGATCTCTGGATCCATGAGCCCGGACTCCAGGCCCGCCATGATCCAGATGCCCTTGGCGGTGGTTCCCTCGGAGGGAGACCTCGACCACGGGCGTGGTCGTGTAGTGGAACAAGAGCTTGCCAACAGGTCGTGGACGTCCGCGGTGGTATGCCGTGACCGACTCGTACGTCGAATACTCGCCGACATTGTTGTAGCGGGACCGGATCCCTTCCGTACCAGGCTTCGCCCACAGCTCGTCGATGATTCGCTCGTCCTCATAAGCGTTGTGGTAGTGCATGTAGCGGTTGAACACGTTCTCCACCGCGCCGCGGTCAGCAGCCCGAACCGCTTCGAGCTCGGTGGCCTCCACTCGTGCCTCCAGCTCCGTCAGGCGCTGGAGCAGGGTGGTGTCGTCAATGGTGGTCATCGTGCCTCTTCCGTCTGTGCTCGGGTTTGGGTGGTTGCGAGGCGCTCGATCAGGGCGTCGGCGCCGCGCACGGCGAGCGCGACGCTGGTCAGCGTGGGGTTGCACGAGTTCGCGGTCGGAATCAGGCCGTTGCCGGCCAGGACGAGCCCGTTCACACCCCAGACCCGCGAATCGGGGTCGCAGACGCTGGTGCCGTCGTCGTGTGCCCCCATGCGGACCGTGCCCATGTAGTGCAGGGAGCTTCCTGGTGGCATCACGACTGGCATCCCGTCGATGAAGGTTCCCAAGGCGGCTGCAGCGCGGTCCAGGAAGTCCCGGGCGTGGTCGAGTTCGGCCTCTTCGCGTTGCGTGACCTCGTAGGCAATCCTGATGCCCGGCAGCTGGTTCTCGTCGGGTTCATCGTCAACGAACAGAAGTCGGTCTTCGGCGCGCGGCCACTTCCGGACCCCCCAGCCCATGCCGACATAGCCTCCGGGATTGCCGATGAAAGGGCTGTCCGGCGGGAGCGGGATCGGGCACACCGGGCTGTAGATGAGCTGTGCGTGGAATGGGTGGAGCTCCTGGTCGAAGCGAATCCCCACCACCACGCGAACCGGGTCGACCGGAGCAGCAGCTGCACCGACTGGCGGGAGCAGCCCTTCCTTGACCGCGACGACACCGAAGATGAGCGGGTGCTCGGTCAGGTACCGACCCAGTGCCTCGGGCCTGATCCCCGATGCCCACAGCAGCTGGGGGGTTCGCAGGGCATCGGCGGCAACGACGACCGCGTCAGCCCGTTCTTGGGTCTCGGCTCCGGTGGCGACATCGCGCAGGATGGCGCCCACGACCGTGTCGTCCTCGACGATGAGGCGTACGGCAAGGGTTCCTGTCCGGAGCTCGAATCGATCCGACTTCGCCCCCGGTGTGGCGAGCTCCCCCAGCACCACATCCGTGCCAGACCAGCGCATCGAGCCGTCGGCCCGGGGGTCGCCGGCGACAGGGAGCGGTTGGACGAGCAGACCGTCCGCTGCGAACTCGTCCGCGACGAGTCCCAGGAGTGCCGCAGCCTGCGGCGCACCACTGAACGCTTCGTGGGTGGTGTGCAGGAGTCGCTCTGCCTCGTCGAGCAGGTCGTCCAACTCCGCTTCGAGGAAGTCGATGCGCTCGGTGCCTATCGGCCGCGGGGTTGCGCACGTCCAGTGGGCCCCCTGACCTCCGACACAGGTCGCAGCCGCAGCAGCCGGCATACCGGTGCTTCCCTCAGCCGCGCGCCCGACCAGGTGTGTTCCCTGCCGCGCGGTGACCGTGCCCTCCATGCCGCCCGTGGGGATGCCAGCCATCCCTGCACGACCAGCGGCGGGCCCTTGCGAAGCGAGCTTGGCTGCCGTCTGCTCCTCCTTGTCCGCGATGTTGCGCACGTTCATGCCGAGAGGGTCGCTGAGCGCGGGGCCGGCCTCGACCATCAGGACCGAGACGGAGTCGCTTCGCTCCAGTAGACGACGGGCGTACACCGCTCCCGTCGGTCCGGACCCGATGACGATGACCTTGAGGCGGTCGCTGCTCATGCGCGCATCTCCCCTGCGCCCGCCAGCCAGCTGCGAAGCTGCTTTCGATCACGGCGGATGGAGCTGACGACGTTGGCGATGACGACTCCGAGTGCCGCCGGTCCCGCGGACGAGCCAGCGTTGACGAGCAGTGCGGTGAGCTGGCGCTCGTCGAACTCTGTGGTCAGGACTGCCTGCCGGATGGTGGAGATCACGGTCACTCCCCCGACGCGAAGGCGGCGTCGAACGAGGCTGAAGGCGCGTCGAAGGCGAGCCGCCGCACGAACTCGAGCGCCTCGGGAGCACCGATGAGGCGATCCATCCCTGCGTCCTCCCACTCGACGGAGATCGGTCCGGCGTACCCGATGGTGTTGAGCATCCGGAAGCACTGCTCCCACGGCACGTCACCGTGGCCGGTGGACACGAAGTCCCAGCCGCGACGGGGGTCTGCCCAAGGAAGGTGGGACCCGAGACGTCCGTTCCGGCCGTTGCCCACCAGGCGCTTGGCGTCCTTGCAGTCGACGTGGTAGATCCGGTCCTTGAAGTCCCAGAGGAAGCCCACCGGATCAAGGTCCTGCCACACGAAGTGGCTGGGGTCCCAGTTGAGTCCGAACGCCTCACGGTGACCGATGGCCTCGAGGGTGCGGACCGTCGTCCAGTAGTCGTAGGCGATCTCCGACGGGTGGACCTCATGGGCGAAGCGAACCCCGCACTCGTCGAAGACGTCGAGGATCGGGTTCCACCGGTCGGCGAAGTCCTGGTAGCCGGCGTCCACCATCTCGGCGGATGCGGGCGGGAACATCGCGACGTACTTCCAGATCGCCGAACCGGTGAACCCGATCACAGTGGAGACCCCGAGTCGCTGAGCCGCGCGGGCCGTCATCTTCATCTCCTCGGCAGCGCGCTGGCGGACACCCTCGGCGTCACCATCGCCCCAGACCCGGGACGAGAGAATGCCCTGATGGCGGGCGTCGATCGGGTCGTCGCACACGGCTTGCCCGGTGAGGTGGTTGGAGATCGCAAAGACCTTGAGGTTGTACCGGGCCAACAGGTCGAGCTTGGCCTGGACGTACTCGTCGTCCTCTGCAGCCTTCCACGGGTCGAAATGGTCCCCCCCAACAGGCGATCTCGAGGCCGTCGTACCCCCATTCGCAGGCGAGACGCGCGACCTCTTCGAAGGGCAGGTCGGCCCATTGACCGGTAAAGAGGGTGACAGGGCGAGTCATGGTTGTTCCTTCGGTTCTCAGGCGGGGACGGTCTGCCAGGCCCGCGAAGCGGAACTGGTCTCGACCGCATCGAGGACACGTTGCACTTGGAGGCCGTCGTCGAATGACGGCGTCGGGTCAACGCCTGCGGCGATGGCTGACACGAGGTCGACGACCTGGTGACTGAAGCCGTGCTCGTAACCGAGGCCGTGCCCCGGAGGCCACCACGCGGCGACGTACGGATGCTCCGGCTCGGTGGCGAGGATGCGGCGAAAGCCCGCGGTGTCCGAGGACTCGGCTGCGTCGTAGAACTCGAGGACGTTCATGTCCTCGAAGTCGAAGGCGAGACTTCCCTTGGACCCGTTGATCTCGATGCGTAGGGCGTTCTTGCGGCCGTAGGCAAACCGAGTGGCTTCGAACACCCCCATCGCGCCGCCGGCAAACTGGGCCAGGAAGCTCGCTGCGTCGTCGACGGTCACCGGCCCCCGCTCGGACGATGCTGTGCCCGCCAGGCCCGCGTGGTCGCTGGCGATGGGGCGTTCGGTGACGAACGTCCTCAGGTTTCCCGAGACCTCGACAACGGTGTCGCCCGTCAGGAACTGGGCGAGGTCCAGCGCGTGGGCTCCGATGTCGCCCAGCGCCCCCGAACCGGCCTTCTTCTTGTCGAGCCGCCAGGAAAGGGGTGCTTCAGGGTCTGCGATCCAGTCCTGGAGGTACTGAGCGCGGACGTGGCGCACCTGGCCGACGCGCCCCTGTTCGACAAGCCGTTTGGCGAGGGCGATTGCCGGTACTCGGCGATAGGTGAAGCCGACCATCGACCGCACCCCGCTTTCGCGTGCCGTCCGAGCTGCGTCCGCCATCCGCTCCGCCTCATCCACCGAGTTCGCCAGCGGCTTCTCGCAGAGGACGTGCTTGCCGGCCTCCAGTGCAGCGATGGCGATGTCGGCGTGGGTGTCACCGGGGGTACAGATGTCGACGAGGTCGACGTCGTCCCGTTCGACCACCCGGCGCCAGTCGGTCTCGGTCGTCGCCCAGCCCATCCTCTGGGCCGCCGCACCGACGCGGTGCTCGTCACGGCCGACGAGGACCGACATCTCGGGAGCGAGTGGGAGGTCGAACATCCTGGGCGCGGTCCGCCAGGCCTGCGAATGCGCGGCACCCATGAAGGCATAGCCGACCATGGCCACGCGAAGCGGTTTCTGGGTCGGGTGCTCGGTCACGGGAGGGTTCCTTCCTGCTTCGGATAGGTGCTGGCGATGTCGCGAGCACCTGCCACGGCCAGCGCGACCGAGGTCAGGGTGGGATTGCATGCGGTGGACGTGGGGATCAGCCCGTTCCCGGCCACCCTCAGTCCGTCGACACCCCAGACCCGGGACAGCGGGTCGCACACCGAGGTGCCGTCGTCGGTCGCGCCCATGCGCGCCGTGCCCTGGTAGTGCAAGGACGCACCGGGCGGCAAGGTGATCGGGTCAGCGTCGAGAGGTTCACCGAGCGCCTCGGCCGCCTTTCGAACGGTCTGGCGGGCCTGTTCGAGCGCTGCCAGATCCCTGTCCGTGAGCGTGTAGTGGACACGGATGGCCGGCATTCCGTACGCGTCCGTCTGCTCGTCATCGAACTCGAGTCGGTCTGTCTCCTGAAGGTCCTTGGCACAGAACCAGCCCAGGCCGACGATGCTGCCGGGCTCGACGACATCGTCGGGGGCCAGCGGTACGGGCGAGGCGTCCAGCTGCATGACCTGGCCGTGGAACGGCTCCGCATCGGTGAAGGGAACCCAGCTCACACCGCTTTGACGGGCGATTCTGGGCTTCCCCGACGCCTTGCCCTCCGCAGCGTCTGCGGCGACGACGTCTCGGAGCCGTGCCGCGAAAATGACCTGGGACTGGTCGTTGAGGTAGCGGCCCAGGGCCCGCGGACGGATGCCCGACGCCCACAGCAGCTGCGGGGTCCGGACCGCATCAGCCGCCACGACGACCTGGCCGGCCGCCACGTAGTGTTCGGTCCCGTCCTGCAGGTCGCGGACCACGACACCTGACACGCAACCGTCCTCGAGCCGAAGCACACGGACCTGCGCTTCGGGGAAGAGGCTGTGCCGCGGGTTGGACCGCGTGGCGTCGCCGTAGACCACGTCGGATCCCGACCAGGTCACCCGACCGTCGTCGCGGGTCTGTACCGCCAAGGGCATGGGCTGGACCTTGCGACCCGTCGGGCGCGAATCGTCGAAAGCCCTGCCAAGGCGTGCTCGCACTTCGTCGGCGAAGGGCGCGCCGTCGAAGGCGTGGGTGGATACACCGAGGAGGCGCTCGGCTTCGTCGAGGAGTTCGTCGAGGTTGTCGATGAACCCGATCACCTCGCTGTCACCCGGTCGCGGACATGCTGCGGTCCAGTGCGCGCCCATCCCACCGACGTTGCTCGACATCGCGAGCGAAGGTATGCCGTCCTCGCCCGGCTGTTGGAAGCCGTCGGGAAGCAGATGGGTTCCGGCGCGACGCAGCCGCCGGTCCTCAGAGTCCGAGGCGACGAGGCCTTCTGAGCGGCGCTGCGCGGCCGCCCTTTCCTCAGCGTCGGCGATGTTCTTGACATGGAGCCCGGGCGGGTCCGCCAAGAGGGGTCCCGCCTCAAACGAGACGAGCTCAAGATCGGGACGCAGCTCGCTGAGGACGCGTGCGTAGGCGGCACCGGTCGGACCACTTCCGACGATGGCAACATCCACGCGTGAGGGGAATTTCCGCGACATTGGGGATTCCTCGATGATGGCTCAGGCGCCTGCGGTGGGCCTGGAGGCGGCGCGGAAGTCGTGCCACCCGGGGAGGTCCCAGGGTCGGGCGAGCGCATCCCGCAGTTGGGCGATGAGGTCTTCCTTGGACGGGAGGGGAGAGATACGTCCGTCGGGGTGCTGGTAGGTCCGACAGGCGAGCGCCGAAGGGGCGTCGACGGCGAAGAGGTCGCTGCCGCCAACCTGGAAGGTCGGGGACCCGGGGAAGGATCGACTTGCTGCCTGCTCGGGGCTGCTGACCTGGACCCGATCCACACGGACGTCGGTGCGGCCGATCTCGGTGAGGCATTCCGTCAACAGGGTCTCGGCGGCTCCGTGGCTGGGGCAGCCGTCGTACCAGAGCAGCTCGACACGCCACTTGACCGAACAGCCGGCGGGCGAGGTGGTGGGGCGGTGGACCGGCTCGCCCACCAGCACGCTTTCGAGGGCGTCCCGGACGAACTTGGCGTCCTGGGTGGGGTCGTCGTGGTTGCCGTCGGGTGCGCCGTGGTAGCGAATCACGCCATCGGCGTCCACCACAAAGACTTCGGGGGTAGCGGTGGCACCGAAGGACGCGGTGACCGACTGCTGGACGTCCTTGAGGTACGTCCCGGCGACCTCACCCGCGGCGACGCGCACCCGCATTCCTTCGAGGGAGTCCTTCGGCTGGAGCTCTCCGTCGTTGCTCACGATCTGGACGAGCTGAACGCCACGCTCGTCGTAGTCCATGGCGATCTGCTGGATGCGGTCGTGCCAGGCGAGGGCGTAGGGGCACCCGTTTGAGGTGAAGACAACGACGGTGGCCGCGTTGGCGGAGTAGTCCGCGCTGACCGTTTGGCCCTGGGAGTCCGGGAGGCTGATGCTTGGGGCGTCATCTCCGGCGGTCCGCCTGCGGACCTTCGTGGTCGTGTCGGACACCGGGTCTCCTCTCAACGTCCCACCACTGCGGTGGGCACTCATCGAGAGTCTTCATGCTCCGGAACTAAAACGACAGTTCTAGTTCGTGATGCGGGGCATCGCTGCGAGCGATGACCCGCGTCAACCCGGGCTCAGATAGGCAGCCACCATCTCGACCAGGACAGCCAGCAGCTCTTCCCACGGTTGCTCCATCGCCGCTTCTGGGTCACTGCCCAGCCCCAGCTGCCTGGCGAGGACGCTGTACACGACCGTGCAGGACCAGGTAACGGCCGCGTCCGGATCCGGGCGGGTGATGGCCTCGCCAGCGGACAGCAGCGCCTTGGAGAAGGCCGACACCATGTCCTCGTGCGCGTTCTTGCCGCCTGCGGCGATCACCGGGTCGTTGTGGGCCAGTCGCATGAAGGGTGCCAGCTCATCTGCATGCCTGCGCAACAGCTCCGCAAGCGCGCGAACTGCGCGCCCCACCAGGGCCTCCAACGCCTCATGAGACCCGGCATCCAAACTCAGGGCGAGATGGGTCTCGATGGCGAGGCGTTCCATCAGCCGGGCATGGGCAACACGGATCAGGTCGTCCTTGCTGGCGACCCGAGCGTAGATGGACCCGGTCGAGACCCCTGAGCGCGCGGCGACCTCGGCCACCGTGATCGCGCCAGAGCGCCGCTCGACCATCAGCGCCGTGGCAGCCTCGACTGCGCGGTCGAACGACTGGCGACTCCGCTCTTGCATGGGTTGCTTGACGAGTTCGCCGCCGGGGGGCGTCATCTGCCGAGCCTACTGAACGGGGCGCCGCGCCGAGTCGTGGTGCGCGCTCAGCTGCTCACGAGCCTCGGCAGCGGAGGTCACCATGCGCGATCCAGCGAACCCTGCCGCCGAGCGCTGAACGGCCTGCTCCGCGGCGACGATCGGGAACGCGTCGCCCCAGTAGTTCCAGTGCCAGCCTTCGTACTCGGTCGAGATGGCCCCCTTGTACCCGGCGTTGACGAGCTGGGTAACGAGACCACGAACAGGCACCGAGGGCTCTTCGCCGTGCTCGTCGATGCCGAAGAACTTGCCGTGGACGTGGCGGATCCAGGGCATGATCTCGAGCCACGAGCTGACTTCGGCCGGCCCCCAGAGGCCGGTGCCATTGATGGCCAGATCGACGCCGAGGTCCGGGCGCCCGTGGCGCGCGGCAAGACCGATGAAGGCACCGAACCGCTCGCCGTGCTCGGAGTCCGTGTTGGGTGGGCCCTGTCGGTAGTAGTCGCGCCAGAGGGAGACGGCCGCGGATATGAGGTCCTCGCTGGCACCCCGCCGACGGTATGCCTCGACCGCGGACGGTGCGAACTCGGAGACGGTGGCGCCCCAGTCGGCCACAAACCCCAGGAGTGGCGACCCGAGCTTCTCGTAGCGGTCGCGGAGCGCCAGGACCAGGTCGCTCTTCCCATGGTGGTGGGCGTGGACTTCGATGGCGAGCGTGACGCCGTAACGCTCCGCGATGGGAAGAAGCCTCTCCATGGAATCCGGGGTCAGGGAGATCTGGACGCGAGCCAGGGGGAAGCCGAGCTTGGCCGCAGACTCGATCTGACGCCTCATGTACTCCACCAGCTCGGTGTCCGTCATCAGGCGGTCCCGTCGGATGCCGACGTCCGTGTTGATGGCCAGGGAAGTCTGCACCAGACCGGCATCATCGACCAGGCCACGGAACCACTCGGCATACTCGTCGGTCACGTCGGGGAAGCCGCGGAAGGCGGAGAAGCCGATGACCTCCAAGCCCGGCCCATACCCGTCGGCGGACACGCGGCGGATCAGGCCTTCGAGGTCGTACTGGCGGGCGTGGAACGCGCGCGTGAAGCTGTAAAGGGTCACGCCCTGGATCGGGGTGCCGAGGCCGTCAGACATGTGCGGCAACCTCCATGGTCTTGCGGCCGTGCTCTTCGATGAGCAGCACGCCGTGGGCGGTCACGATGTACGGGATGTAGAGGTGGAGGTCGACCTCGACATCGTGCGGCTGGCCGGTTTCGACCGCGAGGTCCCCTGACAGGACGGCGGAGTCGGTGGTGAACCACCACTCATCGACCGCGCCCGCGAGCTCCTCCAGCTGGAAATCCCTACCGTTCATGTTCCACAACAGGCTGTCTTTGGGTGCGGCATGGCCGTCAATGCGCAGCTCGACGTCAGCAATGCATGAGGCCGGCAATGCCCGGTACCAAGGGATGCGAACCTCCACGGAGGCGCGGCGTCGTCCTACCGCCCTGAGGGTCCCCTCCTCCAGAATCCGATCGGGGATCATCAACTCTCCCTTGCTAGGTCGTCCGTTCCAAGACAGCGTCATTGAAGCGGCGATCTGACGATCGACGAAGGCGTGAATGCCGATGCGAGGCATCACCAGAAGCGATGCCCACCTTCAACGATTCGAAGGACGTGAGGCCGGCTCCAGCCCGCCGAGGTCGCATACGATGGGCGCGGATGCCGGGGTGGCACTCGCACGGCTGCGACCGCCCGTCGGGCCCGTCATTGGCGGGCTACGCGCACATCGCCGCGTCCTACTCAGGCAGGACTGCCACCGTGCCCAGTGCCACTTTGATGTCTCCCGCGTACCCATCCATCCGGCACCGCCGCCTTCAGGCCGCGCTCCTGGTCGTCACCTTGCTCACGGCCATGGACCAGACCATCGTCGCGACCGCGTTGCCCGCCATAGTTCGCGATGTCGGCGGCCGCACCGCGATGGGCTGGGTCTTTGCGAGCTACACGCTGGCGATGACCATCTCCATGCCCGTCTATGGACGTCTGGGCGACCTGCGCGGCCGGAGATCGGTCTTCCTTGTGTGCCTTGCCGGATTCGTCATCTCCTCCGTGGCCTGCGGGCTGGCAACCACCATGCTGCACCTCGTGGGACTCCGCGCGATTCAGGGGCTGGCGGGGGGTGGCGTCCTCGTCCTTTCCCAGGCCGTTGTCGCGGACGCTGTGCCCGCCCGTCACCGCGGTCAGTTCATGGCCCCGGTGGGACTCGTGTTCGCGACCGCCAGCGTGGTGGCTCCCCTTGTCGGAGGCGTCCTCACCGACACGGTCGGCTGGCGGTGGGTGTTCTGGGTGAACCTGCCCCTTGGGGTCACTGCGCTTGCCATGGCATTCAAGTCCATCCCCCGGACCGAGTCCGCCGGCGCCAGTGGAAAGGTCGATGTCCCAGGCGCCATTGTCTACGCGGTCGCCGTGACGGCCTTGGTCTCCCTGACCGGCACTGTCGGACACGGACTGCCCTGGGGGAAGCAGGCTGGTGCGGCGCTTCTGGTCATGACCGTGTTGGCCACCGGCGTCTTCGTGAGACGCATGCTCCGCCACGCGGACCCGCTCATTCCCGTGGGCGTCATGAAGGATCGCACGATTACCGTCAGCACCTGGTTGGGCTTGACGATCGGGGTCGCCGTCTTTGCGCTCGTGGGGTACCTCCCGACCATCGTCCAGACTGTCCTGGACGTCCCCGCCACAGCTTCCGGCGCCCTCCTCTTGGCACTCATCGTCGGAATGATGGCCTCGATCTTCGGAACCTCCGCCCTGATCTCTCGGACCGGGAAATACCGGCGACTGCCCGTTCTTGGATGCGCGGTAAGTGCTGGGGCGATGGTGGCGCTGTCGCGGTTGGACGCGTCCTGGAGCCTGGTGCATACCGCCGCGTGGGTTGGCGTGCTCGGCATCGGGACCGGCTGCTACATGCAGCTCGTCACCACCATGGCGCAGGACGCGGCGCCCAGCGAACACGTGGGGTCCGCAACGTCCACTGTCTCGCTGGGGCGTGAACTCGGAGTCACCATCGGAGCCGCGGCAATCGGGAGCGCACTCGCCACCCAGTCGGATGAGGGCGGGCTGTTCCTGGCCCTCGCGGGGGTGCTGGCCCTTGGCGCCGTCGTGTCGCTCCTCCTGCCGCACCGTGAGTTCGCCGGCGACCACCCTGGGGCCCCGGGCGACTCGGCAGCATAGCCGGCCGCGGCGCCCGGGGTCCGGCTTTGCATCGTTGTCGTGGATGAGCCTCATCACGAACTAGAACTGTCATTCTGATTTGTCATGGGCGATGCTGACACCGTTCGCAACTCCCGTTTGCGACCCGACCGTTCCTCCCGGAAATGAGTGCACCGTGGTTCGTCAGCCCCAGCCCGAAGACAGGTTCTCGTTCGGCCTCTGGACCGTCGGATGGACGGGGGCCGACCCCTTCGGGATCGCCAGCCGCCCGGCCCTCGATCCTTGGGAGTATGCCGAGAAGCTCGCCGAGATCGGCGCGTGGGGCATCACCTTCCACGACAACGACGTCTTCGCATTCGACGCGGACGAGGCCACGAAGCAGGATCGGCTCGGGCGTTTGAAGGCCGCGGCTGACGCATCGGGTCTGACGATCGAGATGGTGACGACGAACACCTTCTCGCACCCGGTCTTCAAGGACGGCGGCCTGACCTCGAACGATCGATCGGTCCGCCGGTTCGGGCTGCGCAAGGTTCTCGGCGCCGTCGACATCGCCGCCGAAATGGGTGCGACGACCTTCGTCATGTGGGGCGGCCGCGAGGGCGCCGAGTACGACGGATCCAAGGACCTGTACTCGGCGTTGGACCGCTACAAGGAGGGTCTGGACACCGTTGCGTCCTACATCAAGGACAAGGGCTACGACCTGCGGATTGCGCTCGAACCAAAGCCGAACGAGCCGCGCGGAGACATCTTCCTCCCCACCGTCGGGCACGCTCTCGCGCTGATCGCGGAGCTGGAGCACGGTGACATCGTGGGAGTGAACCCGGAGACCGGTCACGAGCAGATGGCGAACCTCAACTACACCCACCAGCTCGCGCAGGCGTTGTGGAGCGACAAGCTCTTCCACATCGACCTCAACGGCCAACGTGGCCTGAAGTACGACCAAGACCTCGTGTTCGGGCACGGTGACCTGCTGTCAGCCTTCTTCACGGTGGACCTGCTGGAGAACGGCTTCGTCGGCCGGCCGGACGCACCTCGCTTCGTCGGCCCGAAGCACTTCGACTACAAGCCGTCCCGCACCGAGCACCTCACCGGCGTGTGGGAGTCAGCGAAGGCGTGCATGTCGACGTATCTCCTCCTCGCCGAGAAGGCCAAGCAGTTCCGCGCTGATCAGCGCGTCACCGAAGCGCTGGAGTACTCCGGCGTCACCTCCCTCGCGACGCCGACCCTCGATGCCGGAGAGTCGCTTGCCGACTTCCTGGCCACGGACGACGGCTTCGACCCGGAGAAGGCTGCCGAGCGCGACTACGGCTTCGTTCGGCTCAACCAGCTCGCTCTCGAGCACCTCATCGGCTGACGGATGACTCTGGTTGCGGGGGTCGACTCCTCGACGCAGTCCTGCAAGGTCGTCGTCCGCGACGCGGCGAGCGGCCGCCTGGTCCGGCGGGGCAGCGCGCCGCACCCGGCAGGCACCGAGGTGGACCCCGCGTCGTGGTGGGAGGCGTTGACCGAAGCCGTCGATGCTGCCGGGGGCCTCGGCGACGTCTCGGCGATCTCGGTCGCAGGACAGCAGCACGGCATGGTGGGCCTTGATGCCGACGGCCGGGTGGTCCGCCCAGCTCTCCTGTGGAACGACACGCGCTCCGCCTCCGCCGCCGCGGCGCTGGTCCGTGAGCTCGGCGAGGGCGATGACGCCCTCGGCGCCGCGAGATGGGCACAGGCCGTGGGAAGTGTCCCTGTCGCCGCTCTGACCGTGACGAAGTTGCGATGGCTCGCCGACGCGGAGCCCGACCACGCCGCCAGGGTTGCTGCGGTTGCCCTGCCACACGACTGGCTGACGTGGCGGCTGACGGGAGCTGAGTCACTCGACACGTTGGTGACCGATCGATCCGACGCTTCTGGGACCGGCTACTTCGACGCTGTCTCGGGGAAGTACCGGCGGGACCTGCTCGCCCTGGCGCTCAGACGCGAGGAGGGCGAGGTTTCTCACATCGTCCTGCCACGCGTCCTGGGACCACACCAGGCAGCCGGTCGCGGCACCGCGGAACTGGATCTGGCGCATCTCGTGGTTGGGCCGGGCTGCGGCGACAACGCAGGGGCCGCTCTGGGACTGGGCCTCGAGGCTGGGGCGACCATGGTGTCACTCGGGACCTCCGGTGTGGTCGCCTCGGTCTCGCACACCCCCACCACGGATCCCAGTGGCACCGTTGCGGGATTCGCCGACGCGACAGGGAAGTTCCTACCGCTCGCGTGCACGCTCAACGGAGCTCGAGTCTTCGATGCGACAGCGCAGTTGCTCGGTGTCGACCACGAAAAGCTGTCGCAGCTCGCCCTCAGCGCGGGTCCGGGGTCGGGCGGACTCGTCCTCGTGCCGTACTTCGAGGGAGAACGAACGCCCAACCTGCCCGCGGCAACCGGTGAGCTCCACGGGATCACCCTCGAGAGCCTCACAGCTCCGCATCTCGCCCTGGCCGCATTCGAGGGACTCGCGGGACTTCTGGGTGCCGCGATGTCTGGCATGCGGGACCAGGGCGTGGTGATCACCAGTGTGACCCTGGTCGGCGGCGGGTCACGGTCGGAGGCCTTCCGGGTCGTGGCTGCCCGGACCTGGGACCTGCCTGTGACCGTGCCCGACATCGGGGAGGACGTGGCCGACGGCGCCGCGCGGCAAGCCGCCTGGGTTCTGGCAGACTCGCCCGAGCCACCGGGCTGGCACTTCAGGGAGGCGACCCAGTACGCCCCGCCCGCCACACCGCAGGTCCAGACCAGCTACGACCGGGCGGCGGCTCGCGTCACCGGTGCCGCCGACGACGCGGCATACGTGTCAACGGGATCCGACCCGGCGCCGTAGGCGCACAACCACGGACGAAAACGTCGAGAAGGTCGAGAAGCAGGTCGCCACCGGCCTGAGGGAAGAGGTCAACTGTGGCATCCGCCATCGGCACGAACTGGGCAGGCAACCACACATACGTCGCCTCCGCGCTGGCGAAACCATCGAGTGTCGGCGAGCTCCAGGGACTGGTCGCGCGCTCCGAACGGATTCGCGCCCTCGGCTCACGCCACTCCTTCTCCGACCTCTCGGACACCCGTGGCGTCCTCGTAGACCTGACAGGTCTGCCGCCCGGTATCGAGATCGACGAAGAGGCGTCCTCGGTCTCCGTGTCGGCGGGGACACGCTACGGCGACCTCGCGGCGGCCCTCGACGAGCGCGGTCAGGCCCTGGCCAACATGGCCTCCCTACCGCACATCTCCGTCGGTGGAGCCGTGGCCACCGGCACGCACGGCTCCGGAGACACGAACCAGTCCCTCTCCAGTGCCGTTCGTGCCCTCGAGATCGTGGGGCCGGATGGATACCTCCGTCGCCTCGACAGGGCAGACCCCGACTTCGACGGCTCCGTGGTTGCGCTGGGCGCACTCGGCATCGTGACGCGGCTGGTGCTGGACATCGAGCCCGGCTACGGCCTGCGGCAGGACGTGAGCAGCGGCCTGACCTGGGCGACCTTCGACAGCCGATTCGACGACCTCACCGCGGCGGGATACAGCGTCAGCATGTTCACGCGCTTCGGTGACGAGTCGCAGAACCAGCTCTGGGTCAAAGCCCGGGTCGATCAGCCGGCGATGGCGAGCATCTTCGGCACGACGCCTGCACCGACGGCCACGCACATGCTCGCCGGGGGTGCCGTCGAAGCCCTGACCGAGCAGGGGGGCGTGCCAGGCCAGTGGCTGCACCGCCTCCCCCACTTTCGCATCGACTTCACCCCCAGCCGGGGCGAGGAGCTGCAGAGCGAGTACTTCCTCCCTCGCGAGCATGCCGTACGGGCCGTCGAAGCCATTCGCCGTATGAGTACGAGCTTCCGCCACCTGTTGCAGGTTGCCGAGATCCGCACCATCGCGGCGGATTCGCTGTGGCTCAGCGGGGCGTATGGGCGTGAGACCGTCGCCGTGCACTTCACGTGGGTCCAGGACGAAGCCGCCGTCAGGGTTGCGCTGCGGGAGATCGAGGCCGCCCTGGCGCCATGGGGAGCGCGGCCGCATTGGGGCAAGCTCTTCGGTTTCGACCATGCCGCCCTGTTGGCCGTCTTTCCGAGGTTGACGGAATTCACGAGGCTTCGCGATCGCGTTGATCCCGACCAAAAATTCGGCAACGCCTTCCTGGACCGCTGCCTGCAGTGAGCCCTCGGCTGCGGCTGCCTCAAGACTGGCGCCTGCGGAAACGGCACCAACGCTGACCGCCGGGCGCTCGATCTCGCTCAGTGTTCACTGCAGCCCTTCGCGGACCTCCGAGACCCACTCGCCAGGTAGGACGGCCGACCAGCCGCCGTCCACCACGAGGTTCGCACCAGTGACGTACGACGCGTCATCGGACGCGAGGAACAACGCACAGCGCACCACCTCGCGAGGGCTTCCGACGCGGCCGAGTGGGATGTGTCGGGCTATGTCTCGCATCGGGTGGTCGGGCGCGAGCAGGTCGCCTGCCGTGGCCGGAGTGGCGACCATCCCGGGGCTCACGCAGTTCACCCGTATGCCGTGCGGCGCACCTTCCGCGGCGAGCTGCTTGGTGAGGGCGACGATGCCTCCTTTGGTGACCGTGTGGGCGACGCGGGTGTTCGTCATGGACCCACTGATGCCCGCGGTCGACCCGACGAGCACGACCGCGCCCGCGCGGGAGTCCTTGAGGTGCTTCCACGCGTGCCGGATGGGCAGGAAGGTTACGTCCAGCTCATGAGCCAGGACGAAGCGCCACTCCTCGACAGAGACCTGCTCGACGGGGTTGAAGCGCGTTGCGCCCGCATTGGCGTACACGATGTCGATGCCGCCGAGCCTCTCTGCGGCCGCACCCACCCAGACAGCCACGGCCGCGTCGTCGGTGAGATCCAGCGGGTGCGTGCTGGTCATGGATCCGCCCGCGGCGCGCACGAGCTCGACGGTTTCGGCGGCACCTTCGGGCTGGATGTCGCAGCCGACCACCGTGGCACCCTCTGCCGCAAAGGCAAGGGCTGCGTCGCGGCCTTGGCCCCCAGCCGTTCCGGTGATCAGGGCGACCTTGCCCTCGAGACGTCCTGTCACTTCACGGCAACCGGGTTTACCGGTGCGCCGACCGCACCCGTGAACGGGATGGGCGCGGCGGTGAGCCAGAACTCGTAGACACCGTCCACGACGCAGTCCTCGCTGAGGGCTTCGAGGTCCCACATCTCACCCAGAAAGAGGCCGAGGTGTGGGATCGCCACCTGGTGCAAGGGCTGGAAGGCTTCGTCGAACTCGTTGGGTCGCACTTCCAGCCCCCAGGTGTCGGTGGCGATGGCGGAGATCTCGCAACGGTGCAGCCAGTCCACCGTGGTGAACGACAGACCGGGCGAGTCTCCGCCTGCGTAGTCCTGCCACCCTTCACGTCTGGCCCGAGCGAGTCGTCCCGTGCGGACCAGAACGATGTCGCCGCGACCGACCGTGGAGCTGGGACCCTGTGCCGCGATCGTGGCCTCGAGGTGCTCTTCGGTGATGGCGAACCCGTCGGGCAGCTCGCCGTCCGTGCCGAACTCGCGAGCGACGTCAAGTAGCACTCCGCGCCCGGCAACGACGTCGGCAACGGTTTCGATGCCCGTGACGCTGTCGCCGAGGCTGGTCACCACCTGGTCGGCAGGACGCCCGTTCCAGGCCTTACCGTGGTCGAAGATGTGGCCCAACCCATCCCACTGCGTCGAGCACTGGAGTGGCATCGTCACCACGTCGTCCGCGCCACCGAGACCGTGGGGAAAGCCCTGCACGCCCGCGACGGCGTCGGATCCGGTGTCGAGCATGACGTGGATCGGGTTGGTTCGCCGGCGCCACCCCTTCTGTGGCCCGTCCATGTCGAACGACTGCGACAGCGAGAAGCTTCGACCGGTGACGACGAGGGCTGCGGCCGACCGTCGCTTCTCCTGGCTCAGGAAGTTCATGGTGCCGCGGACGTCGTCGGCGCCCCAGCGCCCCCAGTTCGAGACGCGCTTCGCCGCTGCGGCGATCGCCCCGGCCGGGTCGGTTGGATCGAGCTGGTCAGGCGTCATGGTGATGTCCAATCGTCGAGGGTCGCCGCGCGGCGCTGGGTTCCGTCACGCAGGGGCGGGGAGTACTGCGGCCGGAGGATGTCGGAGACTGCCTTTGCCCCACCGTGCGAGCTGGCGCCCCCGTCCACGGGGATCTCGGCTCCACTCACGAAGGATGCGGCGTCGCTCAGCAGGAAGGTCACGACACTCGCCACCTCTGGGCTGGCCCCTGCTCGCCCCAGGGGCGCGGAGTCGATGGAAGCGGACCGGAACTGCGCCGGGGCCGACTCCGTCATCGGGGTGTCGATGAACCCGGGGTGGACGATGTTGACGCGGATTCCGCGCGGGCCGAGCTCAAGACAGGCAGCATGGGTGAGGCCGCGGAGCGCCCACTTGCTGGCTGTGTAGGCGACTGCGTAGTGACCCTGAAGTGCGGCGAGCGAGCCGATGTTGACGATCGACGCGCCGGGACGCATCAGGGGCACCAGTGCGTTGGTCCCGAGCAGCGCGCCCACCACATTGACGTCCTGGACCCGGGCGAAGTCACCGGGCGTGACGTCAGCAAGCCGCGCCCGCCAGGTCGTGCCCGCGCAGTTCACCAAGCCGTGGATGTCCCGACCGGCGTCCAAGAGCTCTGTGGCCAGGGCCTCCCACTGGGACTCGCTGCGAACGTCGAGTGCACGCACGCCGGCCGTCGAGTGCTGGTCAAGGGCAATGACGGTCGCACCAGCGGCTGCTGCGCCTGCTGCCACCGCGACGCCGATACCCGAGGCCGCTCCCGTGACGACCACGGTCCTACCCTCAAGCGAGAGCTCTGCCGATGTCGCCGGCGTCATGGTCCGGGTCGGCTCAACGCCCCGAGCTGGCCGCCGGTGCCGGCGCGGTCTCGGGCCTCCACGAGCTCGGCTCGAACCCGTTCCAGGATCTGGAGAACAGCAACCGTGGCGGACACGGGGTGGATGGGGTGCTCGACGTCCCCGCGGAGAATGGCCTCGGACGCGGCACGGAACATCGGCACGTATCCGGCGCCCTCCTGGTCGAAGTCGAGCTCCTCGACCGTCGGTGGCGCTGGGGGCTGCCCCGTCACCACGCGGAGGGAGCGTGGGGCGAAGAGCGGCTCGCCGACGGTGATGCTGCCTCGGGTACCGCCGATCCAACCGCCGGGAGGAATGAACGCGGTGAGCGAGTTCGTCAGCTGTGCGACCGCACCGGAGTCGTACCTCAGGGTGTACGCCACCTGCTCGTCGACACCGTCGTCACGCATCTTGCCCACGGCGATCACCTGGTCGGGAGTGCCGAGGACGGCATGCGCGAGTGCGATCGTGTAGACGCCGAGGTCGTAGAGGGCGCCACCTCCCAGTTCGGCGACCCAGTACCTGGCCGGACCGTCCGGGGGCACCGGAAACCCGGCACCCGCCTGGATCAGTCGCGGTTCACCGATCGTGCCCGACCCCAGGATCTCGGTCACGGCGCGAAACGCCGGGGTGAACTTCATCCACATGGCCTCCATGAGGAAGGCGCCGTTCTCCCTCGAGAGACGGTGCAGCTCCTCGGCTTCCGCAGAGGTCATCGTCAGGGGTTTCTCACACACCACGTGCACGCCCGCACGCAGGGCGCGAGCGGCGTAGTCGAAGTGCAACCCGTGCGGGATGCCGACGTACACAGCGTCGACCTGCCCTGATGCGCAGAACGCGTCGAAGTCGGCAGACGCGAACGGAATCGAGTGTTCAGAAGCGAACTGGTCTGCCCGGTCCTTGTCCCGCGAGCAGATGCCGACCAGCTCGACGGTGTCGCACAGCTGAAGGTCGCCGACCGTTCGCCGAGCTATCCCGCCGGTCCCGACGATGCCCCACCGCACCCTCGCCCTCATGCCGATCACTTCCTTCGTGTTTGCATTCAGGGGGACATGGGCCAACGCAAGACTTCAGTGACGGTTCGCCCGTCGCGCGACAACACCATTGAAGCCGTGATCCCCTGGCAGACGAACACCTGAGTACCAATGCGAGGCATCACCCAAACCGATACGTAGTCTCACGAACCACCGTGCGCCCGCCTCGTCTGAGCGAAGCTCGCCTGAGCAGGCGCTTGGCGCATCGGGCGTGAGCCAACGTGCCTCCGTGAGATGCCATCGAGCGATGCAATTCCCAGAGACCGGTGCGCAAATCGCGGTGTGTGGAATGCCGAAAATCGATGATCGCCGGTCGCCACCCTTCCAAGCCCACCCCAAAGTGGCAGTGAGTGCCGGGGGGCCTGTCAGGCAGTTCGTCAGGCATTGCCACGTCCAACGGACGGGAGGGGTCAATGTGGCGGAGAGCAAGATGGCCCCTGACCAGCGTTTCCGCAGGTCAGAGGCCGTCTCGTTGTTGGTGGAGCTGAGGGGATTCGAACCCCTGACCCCTTCCATGCCATGCACATTCGGCATGTCCGGCGGCGTCCCGGAACGTCCACCTGAGCACGAACCATTCCCCGAACGTCCCCCGAAATGCGCCGAAACACGCCGCCGTTGTCAAGCAGCTGGTCAAGCATGCATCCGTCCAGGCCCCCACGCCCGGTGAGCAACCCTGGCGGCTCTCGCTTGACAAATTAACTGAGCATGCTCATTATTGAGTCTACTCAGTTAATCTGCCGAGAAGGAAGTCAGCATGCGAGCGTTCGTGGTTAGGCAGTACAAGGGTCCGTTGCAGGAAGCGGACGTCCCGGACCCCGTGGTCGGAGAGCACGACGTGCTGGTCGAGGTCCAGGCGGCCGGGCTCAACATGCTCGACGAGAAGATCCGGGCGGGCGAGTTGAGGCAGATCCTCCCCTACAAGCTGCCCCAGATCCTCGGCAACGACGTCGCCGGAACGGTGATCGGCGTCGGCGCGAAGGTGCACGGCTTCACACTCGGCGACGCGGTGTATGCCCGGCCCGACAAGGACCGCATCGGAGCCTTCGCGGAACACATCGCGGTTGCCGAAGCCGATCTGGCGCTCAAGCCCGCGTCCCTCAGCTTCGAAGAGGCGGCCTCGCTACCGCTGGTGGCGTTGACCGCATGGCAGGCGCTCGTCGAGCGGGGCAACCTGCAGCCAGGGCAACGGGTCCTCATCCACGGCGGCGCCGGCGGAGTCGGGACGATCGCGATCCAGCTCGCCAAGCACCTCGGTGCCACGGTCGCCACGACCGTCAGTCACGGCAACGTCGACTTCGTGCGCGCGCTCGGGGCGGACGTGGTCATCGACTACCGCAGCCAGGACTTCGAACAGCTTCTTGACGGGTACGACCTCGTGCTGGACAGCCTCGGCGGGGAGAACCTCGAGAAGTCGCTCCGCGTGCTGCGTCCCGGTGGCAAGGCGATCGGGATCGCCGGGCCACCCGACGCCGCGTTTGCCCGTGAGCTCGGGGCGAACCCGGTCCTCCGGCTGGTGACGACTGCCCTCAGCAGCAGCATCCGCCGCAAGGCGAGGCGCTTGGGCGTGACGTACGAGTTCCTCTTCATGCGCGCCAGCGGTGACCAGCTTCGCCAGATCACCGACCTCGTCGAGGCCGGCGCGCTGCGCCCCGTCGTCGGACGGGTCTTCGACTTCGACCAGACCGTGCAGGCAGTTCAGTCGCTCGAAAAGAGCGGCATCCGCGGCAAGGCCGTCATCAGCAGAGCCTGACAAGCCCATCTCATCACCCACGAACCAGGACACAGGAGAACATCATGAGCACGAACAGCCACGCACAGGACGCCGTCATCACCGCCTACAAGGACGCGCCGACCCGAACCATCCACGCCGGCGGCGTGACCTATGCCTACCGCGAGCTGGGGCCGAAGGTCGGGGTCCCCGTCGTCTTCTTCGTCCACCTCGCCGCGAACCTCGACAACTGGGACCCCCGGATCATCGACCCCATCGCCGCTCAGCACCACGTCATCACCTTCGACAACCGCGGCGTCGGGGCTTCCACCGGCACCGTTCCCGACAGCATCGAGGCGATGGCCGATGACGCCGCGACCTTCATCAAGGCGCTCGGCTTCGACAAGGTCGACATCTTCTCCTTCTCCCTGGGCGGCATGATCGCCCAAGCCCTGGTGGTGAAGCACCCCAGCCTCGTCCGCAAGCTCGTCCTCACCGGCACCGGCCCCGCTGGCGGCAAGGACATGGACAAGGTCGCCGGCGTCACCTACTACGACATCCTCCGGGCCGCCGTGACCCGGTCGGACCCGAAGGAGTTCCTCTTCTTCAACCGCAACGCCACGGGCAAGCCCGCCGCCCGCGCGTTCGTGCAGCGCCTCAAGGAGCGCACAACGGACCGTGACAAGCCGGTCGCCGTCAAGGCGTTCCAGACCCAGCTCAAGGCGATCAAGAAGTGGGGACGCTCGCCCGCCGTCGACCTGTCGCAGCTCACCCAGCCCACCCTGATCGCCAACGGCGACAACGACCGGATGGTGCCCTCGGTGCTCTCCGAAGACCTGCACCACCGCATCAAGGGCTCCGAGCTGGTCATCTACCCCGACTCCGGCCACGGCGGCATCTTCCAGTTCCACGACAGATTCGTCCCGGTCGCCCTCGAGTTCCTCGCCCGCTGACCATCCGGGCGACCGAACCAACATGGGAATGAGCGACATGAGTACGAAGCGTCCGACTTGCTGACCTTCGTCAAAGACGGCGCAGCCCTTCCTCACCACCAGCAGTAGCGGGCTCGCTCGTCGGCGTGCGCCCATCCCACAAACAGAAAGGAACGCAAACATGCCTTCCCTGAACGGAGCAGTCGTCCTGGTCACCGGGGCAAACGGCGGCATCGGAACCAACTTCGTCCATCAGGCTCTCTCGCGAGGCGCGGCGAAGGTCTACGCCACTGCCCGCACTCCTCGGTCCTGGGGTGACGAGCGCATCGTCCCCCTCACCCTCGACGTCACCGACGCCGCGTCCATTGCCGCGGCCGTGGCCGCAGCGCAAGACGTGACGGTCCTCATCAACAACGCCGGCGCCAACCCGCCAAGCGCAAGCCTGCTGGAGGTGACCGACGCGGACATCCGGACAAACATGGAGACCAACTTCTTCGGGCCTGTCTTCCTCGCGCGTGCGTTCACGCCGACCCTCACCGCTAAGCCGCAGTCCATCCTCGTGGACGTGCACTCGGTCGCCAGCTGGTACGCGTTCGGCGGGATCTACAGCGCCGCCAAGGCCGCGCTCTGGTCGGCCACGAACTCATTGCGTCTCGAGCTCGCGCCCCGGGACGTCCACGTCACTGGTGTCCACATGGGCTACGTCGAGACCCGCATGGCCGCGCACGCGGACGGGCCCAAGATGCAGCCAACGGAACTCGTGACCAAGGTCTACGACGCAGTCGAGGCCGACGAGTACGAGGTCATCGCCGATGACCTGACCTCCCAAGTCAAGGCGGCTCTAAGCGGACCGGTCGGGGCGCTCTACCCGGAGCTCCGCGATATGAGGGCTCCTCTCACCGCCGTGGAAGAATGAGCGCCGGCACATTCGAGCCCACACCCCAGGAGCCCACACCGCAGAGAAGGGCGGCAGCCATGCCACTCACCTCCCAACCCGTCGGACGGCGTGAGCGGAACAAACAGCAGAAGCTCGACCGCATCACCGCCGCCGCACGAGAACTCTTCGCCGAGCGCGGAGTCGACGAGGTCACCGCCCAGGAGATCGCCGACAAGGCCGACATCGGTGCGGGCACATTGTTCCTCTACGCCAAGAACAAGGGCGAGCTCCTGCTGCTCGTGCAGAACTCGACCTACGCCGATGCGCTAACCCAGGGCAGGAGGGCGGCCGAGACCATCCCCGACATGCTCGACGCGGTGATGGCGATCGTCCGCCCTGTCGTGGAGTGCAACCGCAAACAGGTCGACAACGGACGGACCTACCTACGAGAGATCGTTTTCGGCGACCCCGAGGAGCCGCACCACCGCGACGCGCTCAACCTGACCGTGCAGACCGAAAGGGCGATCGCCGACGTGCTTCAGCGGCACGATCGCATCAACTCCGGCGACGCCGTGACGCTCGCGCACATCGTCTCGGCGATCATGTTCGTCAGCATGGCCGCGACGATCAACATCGCCAACCCGGTCGACGACCTCGTGCACGAGATACGTAACCAAGTCCAGGTTCTGCTACGCGCGTGATGCCGTCGGCAGTCAGCACCGAAGCGCTCGCCTTCGCCTGCTCCTGCGCCGAGGTGAGGGCATGGTCGGCGACCGCCCCCCAGCCCGCGCGAGGTGGAAGGGCGCGGGTCTCGGGGAACACGTCGCGCAGCGTGGCCCAGGCAATCAGGTGCTTTCAATCCGCGCGCGGATGTGTCACTCCGCGCCACGGGCCGGACGCCCACTTTGCCGGACACGGGAAGTTGCGCACCCGGCGTCCCACCTGACTGCGACGTCCAGAACCCAGCCCTGCACGAGCCAGCTGCTCTGACTCCTTCCCGGCATGGGAAGTGACAGGGAGAGCTTCGCACGTCCACGCACGTCAGCGGACCTCCGGGGACTCCCACGATGGGCGAAACGTGCCCTTGAGTCACGTGTCAGTCAAGCAGTCAGTCAAGCATGGGCGATTCCAGGGCCCGGATGATGTCATTGGCGGTGGCAAGCGAGATGGCCCCTGACCAGCGTTTCCGCTGGCTAGGGGCCATCTCGTATCTGGTGGAGCTGAGGGGATTCGAACCCCTGACCCCTTCCATGCCATGGAAGTGCGCTACCAGCTGCGCCACAGCCCCGGACTCCCGAGGGGATACCCCCGAAGGGGACTGCGGAAGTTTACCCAGTGACCCACCCGTTTCACCAAATCGGGTCAGCCGCAGGGACCCGTCACGACGAAGCCGAGGCGTTCCAGGTCTGGATGCGCCAGCCGGTCTCGGCCTCGACCACCTCGGCCCAGTGACAGTTGCCGAACCCACCGAGCACCCGCCACGCGGTGAGGCGGTCGAGGTCCACGAGCTCGGCGATCACGACGCGCCCGGTCACGCCATGGGTGGCCACCACCGCGGTCTGGCCGGGCCCGAGGTCGTCGAGCAGGTCGTCGAGCCCCGACCGCACCCGCTGGGCCACGTCCGAGAGCGACTCGCCGTGGACACCGCGCTTGAAGTCCTCTCCGCGCAGGTGCCGCAGCCGCTCCTCGGGGTACTCGGCGTTCACCTCGGCCGCCGTCATGCCCGCCCACTCGCCCACGTGGATCTCGCGCCAGCGCGCGTCGTAGGAGATGGGGATGTCGCACAGCCGCGCCACCTCGTCGCCGGTCTCGGCGGCGCGCTTGAGGTCGGAGGCGACCACCAGGGAGGGCTGGTATGCCGCGAGGGCGGCTGCCGCGGCCCGCGCCTGCTCACGACCGAGCCCCGACAGGTCGCTGTCGAGCTGGCCCTGCCAGACGCCTCGGGCGTTGTGGTCGGTCTCACCGTGGCGCAGCACGATGACGCGTCGCGCCGAGCGACCCGGCGACGGCTGCCCTGCGGGCGTCACGAGCGGCTCACGCCTCGCGGCGCTTGGGCACGCCGAGGTCGATCTCGGGGCAGTCCTTCCAGAGCCGCTCGAGCTCGTAGAACTCGCGCTCCTCGTCGTGCTGCACGTGGACGACGATGTCGCCGAAGTCGAGGAGCACCCACCGCCCGTCGCGCTCGCCCTCACGGCGAATCGGCTTGGCGCCCTTGGCGCGCAGCTGGTCCTCGACCTCGTCGACGATGGCACCGACCTGACGGTCGCTGCTCGCGGAGACGATGACGAAGGCGTCGGTCAGGGCCAGCTTGTTCGCTGACGTCGATCCCGGCAATGGTGGTGGCGAGCTTCTCGTCGGCGGCCGCTGCTGCGGTCCTGGCCAGATCGAGGGAACGTTCGGTGGCGGGCACTGCTCTCCTACTCGGCGGCTGCAGCGGCAGGCTGGCCCGCGGCATACAAGTGATATTTGTTGATGTACTGCACTACCCCGTCTGGCACGAGGTACCAGACGGGTTCGGCGCGTTCGACGCGCGCCCGGCAGTCGGTGGAGCTGATCGCCATGGCGGGCACTTCCTCGAGGGTGACGCGGTCGGCCGGCAGTCCCGACTCGGACAGCGGGTAGCCGGGCCTGGTCACCCCGATGAAGTGGGCCAAGCGGAACAGCTCATCGGCGTCCTTCCACGAGAGGATCTGGGCGAGCGCATCGGCACCGGTGATGAAGAACAGCTCGGCCCCGGGCCGCTCGGCCCGCAGGTCACGCAGGGTGTCGATGGTGTACGTGGGACCCGGGCGGTCGATGTCGACCCGGCTCACGGTGAACCGCGGGTTGGATGCCGTGGCGATCACGGTCATGAGGTAGCGGTGCTCGGGGCGGCTGACGGCCAGGGCGTCCTTCTGCCAGGGCAGCCCCGTCGGGACGAAGACGACCTCGTCGAGCCCGAACCGGGCCTGGACCTCGGAGGCGGCCACGAGGTGACCGTGGTGAATCGGGTCGAACGTCCCGCCCATCACTCCGAGCCGCATAGTCAGTGGTGACTGCCCTGGTGGTCGCTGTGCCCGTCGTGAGCGTCGTGCGCGTCGTGGCCGTGCACGTGGGGGTTGCCCGCCGCGATCTTCGCCGCAGTGCCCCGGAAGAACCACAGCACCCCGAGGAGCAGGAGGAACCCGAGGAACGCGAGCACACCAAAGGCCAGCGGGGCCATGGGGAGCTGGTGCGGGGGCTCCTCGGCAGCGGCGAACAGGTTCGACAAGGACGACATGGGCCACAGCGTACCCGGCTCAGCAGTGCGCCCACGCGACCGCGGGTCGAGCCCCTCCAGGTCCTGACTCGTGACCGAAGCTATCCACCGATGTTGTGCACAGGGGTGTGCACAACATCGGTGGTGAGCGCGCAGCGATGTGGACAACGGTGTGGGAAACCGGTGGACGAAAAATGGTTTCCGAAACCACTTGCGGGGCAACGATTCCGGGCACTAGAAATCTCTCACGCGCTCCGGCCGGGGGTCGAGACGGGGAAACCCGCACCGATCTCAGGGCAGAGCACAGGTCAGCCGGATAACGGTGGACCGCCTTGACCGGGTTTCCTGGTCGAGGTCCCCAGAGCCTTCGGGTGAGGGGTCCGTGGGCGACGCCGCGGAGGTACTCCGAGCCCGCTGACCAGATCGCATCGTTGTGGTGCTGCGGCCCGCCGCATCGCCAGGACGCCACCGTCGCAGTGGAAACCGCGCCCGGCCCGCCCGGGACGGAGCGATCGAGACGGAGCAGAGGCTGCTGTCGGCCGCGCCGGCCAGAAAGTGCTGCACCACCCCGTGCACAGGCGCGCCACCTCGGTGGCCGCACCTGCCACACCTCGGAGTTCTGCCGGGGCTGGTTCGCCCAGCACCGGTGGGAGCCTCCGACGAAGGCCCCTCGAACTCATACTTCGGGGGGCCTTCGTCGTGGGTGGGGCGGGTTCCGGAACGCCGGGCCGCTCGGGACGCCCCAGACCGTACGCTGAGTGCATGGTCCCGGAGCTCAGCATCGTCATCCCCGTGTACAACGAGGAAGACGTCCTGCCCCTCCTCGTGCGGCGGCTCCGGCCAGTTGCCGACTCGCTCGACCTGGCCTACGAGATCGTCGCCGTCGACGACGGGAGCACCGACCAGTCCCCCGTCGTCCTCCAGCGCATCCTGCGCGAGTGGCCCGAGCTGCGGGTCGTGCGGCTGCGTGCGAATGCCGGCCACCAGGCGGCGATCTCGGCGGGCCTGGCCAGCGCCCGAGGGGCCCACGTGGTCACCCTCGATGCCGACCTGCAGGACCCGCCCGAGGTGATCCCCGAGATGGTGGCCGCCGCGCGGCAGGGCGTCGATGTCGTCTACGGCGTGCGGACCGACCGGTCCAGCGACTCGCTTGTTCAAGCGCGCCAGCGCCCGCGCCTTCTACCGCCTCATCCGGCTCATGTCCGGCACGCACGCCGAGGTCGATGCCGGGGACTACCGGCTGATGTCGCGCGCCACGATCGACGCCGTGAACGCCCTGCCGGAGCACCACCGCGTCCTGCGGTTCGTCGTGCCGGCGCTCGGGTTCCCCCTCCGCGCGGGTCGAGTACCGACGCGACGAGCGCGCAGCCGGCAAGTCGAAGTACCCGCTCACCAAGATGGTGAAGCTCTCCCTCGACAGCGTGACCGGGTTCTCGACCGCCCCGTTGCGCGCCGCGACCTGGCTCGGCCTGCTCGGCGGCGTGGCGGCGATCCTCCTGCTCGCCTACGCGCTGGTGTCGATGGCCCGCGGCGACACCCTTCCTGGTTGGACCTCCACGGTCGTCGCCGTCGCCGGTGTGGGCGCGGTGCAGCTGCTCTGCGTGGGGATCCTTGGCGAGTACGTCGGGCGGATGTACGCGCAGCTCCAGGCACGACCGACCTACTACGTGGCCTACGACTCGCTGACCGGCCCGGTCACGTCCGTGGACGGGCCTCTGCGAGCAGAGTCACGCCCGGCAGCGCCTTCACCGGCAGATACCGCTCCAGCGTCACGACCGCCCGCAGCCCGGCGTTGACGACGCGGGGCACCTGCTCGAGGTCCGAGCCCGAGGACGACCGGCGGCGCAGGGCGACGACGGGTCGCAGCAGGACGTTCCACGACGTCAGGGAGGTCACCTCGAAACCCCCCTGCTGCAGCACCTGGCTGAGCGTGGCGCGCGTGTAGCGCCGCACGTGGTCGACCGCGACGTCGTGCTCGGACCACAGCCGCGGGTCGGCCGGCACCGCGACGAGGAACCGGCCCTGCGGCCGCAGCACCCGCCGCACCTCGGCCACCGCCGTGGCGTCGTCGACGATGTGCTCGAGGACGTCGAAGGCGACGACGAGGTCGAGGGAGTCGTCGGCGACCGGCAGGGACGTCGCATCGCCGCGCAGCACGGCCAGCTTGCGCTCCGCCGCCACCTCGGCACCATCGGCGCCGTACTCGAGCGCCGCCACCGACCAGCCGGCGGCCTGCAGCACCCGGGTGTTGCCCCCACCGGCGGCCCCGACATCGAGCGCGCGGCCCGGCGTCAGCCCCTCGATGGCTCGGGCGAGCAGGTGCCTGCGCTCGCGGTACCACCAGTGCGCGTCCTCGAGTGCCGCCAGCTTGCGGACTTCAGTGCCTTCCACGAGCAGTCATCCTGCCAGCAGGCTCGCCGCACGCGGACGGCAGCCGCCGCAGGGTCGCTCAGGCGCGAACCTGCCCGTCGCCCTCGACGATCCACTTGGTGGTGGTCAGCTCGGGCAGCGCCATCGGCCCGCGGGCATGCAGCTTCTGGGTGGAGATCCCGATCTCGGCGCCGAAACCGAACTCGCCACCATCGGTGAAGCGGGTCGAGGCGTTGACCATCACCACGGCCGCGTCGACCTCGGCGGTGAAGCGCCGAGCCGCGGCGCGGTCCTCCGTGACGATGGCCTCGGTGTGGCCGGACCCGTAGCGGGCGATGTGGTCGAGCGCCTCGTCGAGGTCGGGAACCACGCGGACGCTCAGCTCGAGCGCGAGGTACTCGGTCGCATAGTCCTCGTCGGTGGCCGACACATGGGGAACGCCTGCCGTGTCGGCCGCCGCCGCTGCCGCGGCGTCGGTGTGCAGCACGACGCCGGCCCCCGACAGCTCCGCCAGGACCTTGGGCAGGAAGTCAGCGGCCACGCCCTCGTGCACGAGCAGCGACTCGGCCGCATTACACACGCTCGGGCGGTGGGTCTTGGCGTTGACCGCGATCGCCAGCGCCTTGTCGAGGTCTGCCGCGGCATCGACGTAGACGTGGCAGTTGCCGACGCCGGTCTCGATGACCGGGACGGTCGACTCGAGGACGACCGTCTGGATGAGGCCCGCACCACCTCGCGGGATGATGAGGTCGACCAGCCCGCGCGCGGTGAGCAGCGCGCGCACCGCGTCGCGGCCACCCTCGAGCAGGGTGATCGCCTCGGGCGGAAGTCCTTGGGACGCAAGGGCACCTCGCATCACGTCCACCAGGGCGCGGTTGGTCGACTCGGCTGCCGATCCACCTCGCAGGATCACGGCGTTGCCGGACTTCAGGCCCAGCCCGGCCGCGTCGACGGTCACGTTGGGCCGCGCCTCGTAGATCATGCCGACCACGCCCATGGGTACCCGCACCTGGCGGATCTGCAGCCCGTTGGCCAGCGTCGACCCCCGCACGACCTCACCCACCGGGTCCGGCAGGGCGGCGACGTCACGCAGCGCCTGCGCCACGGCGGCAACCCGTGCGGCGTCCAGCGCGAGGCGGTCGAGCAGGCCCTGCGGCATACCTGCCTCGCGGCCGCGGGCGAGGTCTGCGCCGTTCGCGGCGACGATCTCGTCGGTGGCCGCCTCGAGCGCGTCGGCGAGCGCGAGCAGGGCCGCGTCCTTCTCCGTGCGGTGCAGGAGGGCCAGCCGGCGCGCGGCCACGCGAGCGGCGCGCGCGACGGTGGCGACCTGGGCGACAGCGGCCGGGTCGATGCTCTGGGTCTGCTCCACCATGCTCCAAGGGTATGCCGGGGCGCCGGCCACGAGGACGTCCGTTCCGTCCGCCGGACCGCCTGCACTGTGCCGGTCCGCTGGTTCAGTGCCGGTCCGCTGGTTCAGGGCCGGTCCGCTGGTTCAATGGGGCGGGTGAGCATCCTGTCCATCCAGTCCACCGTCGCCTACGGCCACGTCGGCAACAGTGCCGCGGTCTTCCCGCTGCAGCGGCTGGGCCTCGAGGTCTGGCCGGTCGCCACCGTGCACTTCTCCAACCACACCGGCTACGGCCAGTGGCGAGGCCCGCTCCTGGCCGCGGAGGAGGTCCGTGAGGTGCTGACGGGGATCGAGGAACGGGGCGTGCTGGGGCGCTGCACCGCGGTGCTCAGCGGCTACCAGGGAGCGGAGGACGTCGGTGCGGTCGTCCTCGACGCCGTCGCGCGCGTCAAGGCCGTCAACCCCGGCGCGGTCTACTGCTGCGACCCGGTGCTGGGCGACACCGGGCGCGGGTTCTTCGTCCGGCCCGGCATCCCCGAGTTCATGCGGGACCACGTCATCCCGGCCGCCGACATCGCCACCCCGAACCACTTCGAGCTCGACTACCTCACCGGCCGCGGCGAGCGCACGACCACGATGGCTGGCGTGCTGGAGGCCGTCGAGGACCTGCGAGCCATGGGGCCGCGCACCGTGCTGGTGACCTCGCTGGTCCACGACGGCATGGGCGAGGACACCCTGGAGCTGCTGGCCGTCGACGACTCGGGAGCGTGGCTGGTCAGCACTCCCCTGTTGCCCGTGTCCGTGAACGGTGCCGGCGACCTCACCGCGGCGTTGTTCCTCGCCCACCTGCTCGACACGGGGTCTACCGCCATGGCGCTGGGCCGGACCTCGTCCTCGGTGTGGGCGGTGCTGGCCGAGACGGCGCGCTCGGGTGAGCGCGAGATCCAGATCGTCGCCGCCCAGGAGGCGATCGCCCACCCCGACGAGCGGTTCGCCGTGCAGGTGCTGCGCTGACGGCGGGGTCAGACCAGCCCGAGGTCAGGGCAGCGCG